>JBKPCV010000042.1:0-4541 GCA_046727575.1 Actinomycetota bacterium | reverse complement strand
GGTATGACCATCGTGCTCGAGCCGGTCACGTGGGAAGACGGGCATGCGGGGTACCGGTGCGAGGAGCTCGTCTTCGTCACCGACGACGGATACGAGCAAGTGAGCGAGTACCCCACCGAGCCGTTCGAGTGAGCTCGCGATGAAGCCGCTCGGATTGATGGCGACCGAGGACGGCGCCGGCATCGACTTCGGCGACCTCCGCGCGCAACGCCGCGCGCGTGTCTTCACCGAGATGGGGCGACAGGGCGTCGATGTCCTTGTGCTCGGGCGCCGTGGCAACGGCAAGTACGTCGCGGGTCATCGTTCCCTCTGGCGCGCCGTGCTCACGCCATTCGGGCCATTGTGCGTCGTCGTGCGCGATACCGAGCAAATCCACCTGCTGGGCACGACGTGGGACGACGGCATCCCGCGCGAGATCCCCACGGACAATCTCTCCGGGTTGATGTGGAACCCGCGACTCACGGTGGAGGCACTCAGGCAGATTCCGGGACTCATGCGCGCGACGAGCGTCGCGATCGACGGCATGGGACCAGGCATGGTGCAGCTGTTCGCGACGCTCGCACCCGATGCCGAGCTCGTCGACGGCGAGCAGCTCATGCGCAGCGTGCGCGCGACCAAGCTGCCCGCCGAGATCGACTGCATCCGAGTGGCGCTCGCGATCGCCGAAGGAGCGATGACCGAAACGACGGCTGCCCTCGCGCCAGGCGTCACCGAGCTCGAGCTGAAGGCACGCTTCAGTGAGGCGATGGCGCGCTACGGCACCACTCTTCCTGCATTCGAGGGAATCTTCTGCTCCACGCCCCGCACGGAGGATGAGGCAGTGGCGACGCCTCCGCTCCGCCGAGTCGTCACCGATCGCTCGGTGGGCTCCGGCGAGCTGGTCGCCTGTTCCGGCGGAGTGCTCTACGGCGGGTACGAAGGCTCGGCCACGCGCACGTGGCCGTGCTCAGGGCGACCGGACGCTCACCACCGCGCGCATGCTGACCTCTACCGCCGCTGGCGCACCGCGATGGACGCGATGCTCGAACAGTGCGTGGCGCACAACGCGCCGGAACGACTGCGCGAGGCGTGGCTCTCGACTGGCGAGCCGCTGCCGCCGGTGCTCCTGGCTCACGGCGTCGGCATCGGCCTCGAACCGCCCCTCGTCGGAGGCTCGCTCGGACCCGACCACGGCGAGACCGACCCGCTGCACGCCGACATGGTGTTAGTGCTGCAGGGGTATGTCTGGGAACGCGGGGTCGGCGGGTACCTCGGGAGCGAGACCGTTCGCATCACCGCGAGCGGCCCGATGACATTGAGCCACATCGTCGACCCCCTCATACTCGTGGTGCCCGCGTGAGCGCGCGCCGCGAAGAGGTCGTCGCGATCGCGAAGAAGCTGATCGCGGAGCACGGGTACGCGGAGACTTCCACGCGCGACATCGCGGAAGCCTGCGGGATGCTTCCAGGAAGTCTGTACTCACACTTCCGGTCGAAGGCCCAGATTCTCGATCTCATCCTCGGACCGTTCTACGAGCAACTGCTCGCCGAACAACAAGCGGTGGTCGACGACTGCGGCACTGGCATCGAGCAACTGGAAGCGATGATCCGGCGCGTCACCCGCCTGTGCGCCGCGCACGCGCCCGAGATCCGGATCCTGCACTACGACTGGCCGCATTTCGCACGTAACGAGGAGCTCGCCGACCTCCTCGCGCAGAGCACGCGCACCCTCGACTTCTGGCACCAGGTCATCGTCACGGGTGTCGACGACGGCACGCTGCGCAGCGACGTTGATCCGGAAGCATCGCTGCGCGTGATCACGAGCTCGATCCACGGTGTGCTCGATCGCCAGCGGTACGGCTCGCGCCCAAACCTCGCCCACAGGCCGGGACTCGACGCACTCGTCGAGCAGCTCGTCGAGACGTTCGTCGGAGGGCTACGCGCCTGACACGGGGATGGGCCTTCCGCAGCCCGCGAGCACGCGGCGGACCATGCGGTAATCCGGATAGTGGTCGGACACCGCGCGGTGGTTCGTGCACCGCTCGTCCCACATGACGACGTCGTGCTGTTGCCACCTCCACCTGCACTGCAGGTTCGGGTCGTCGAGACGAGACGCGAGGAAGCCAAGGAGCAGCTCGCTCTCCTCGGTCGTCATGCCGGCCATACCCTGCATGAACGAACCGCACAGGTACAGCGCTGGCCGCCGGGTTTCGGGATGCACACGCACAAGCGGGTGGCGAACGCTCCGGAACTCGGCCACCACTCGTCGGTGATACTCGTCGCCGTAGAGCTCACGAATCGTCTCCGCGCTCGCACCAAGGCCGAGGTCGATCTCGAGATCGGCGATCGCCGCCTGCATCGCGGGCGACAGCGAGTCGTAGGCGGCGTAGAGGCTCGCCCACAGCGTGTCGCCGCCGACGGAGGGCGCCGCGACCATGCAGAGCACCGCCAGGTTCGGAGGTTCCGCGACGAACGGCACGTCGGTGTGCCATCGGTCGGCCTTCGGCGGGCTGTCGGCGGTGTCTTCGAGCACGACGAACACTTCGTCGTCGCGCTCATCTTCGCCGATGCTCGCGGAGACCGGAGGGCCGAACTGCGACGCGAACGCGAGATGCTCGTCGGCGGAGAGATCCTGCCCCCGGAAGAACACCACGAGATGACGAAGGAGCGCCTCGCGAATTTCGGCGGTCACCGCCGGCGACAACGACCGCGTGAGGTCGACGCCGTCGATCCGGGCACCGATCGTCGCGGTCAGCGGTTCCACCGCGATCGTCTCGTACTCGCCCATCGCTCCACTGTGGCACGAGCGCCCCGCTGGCGCGCCCAGTACCGCGGACGAGCGGCGTAGCGTTCCGCGCGATGGCGCTCCGCGAGTACCGCGCTGAAGGAGTCGCGCTCGGCCGGTATCCGGCCTGAGAGCGTCCCCCGATCAGCCGCCCGTGCCCTGGCGCGACAGCTTCAGGTCGATGACCACGCTCTGCTTCAACGCGCCGCTCTGGCCCTGCGCCTTGATGCGGAACTCCTGCTGTGACGTTGCGTGGACCTCGCTCGCCAGCGGCAGCGGTTCGGAGAGATTGAGCGTCGTGCTGCCGCGGCCGGAAGCTCGGTATTTCGTGATCCGGACGTCGGTGCCGGCCGGCGCGCCTGGGAGCTCCGCCCGTTGACGCGGCGCGGTCTGCGTGTACTCGATGTCGAGGTCGATCTCGTTCGCTCGACGATCACGCACCGTGTACTGGTATGCCTGCCGCGCGTCGATACCGCTCAGTCGCCCTGATGACGCCGCGCGCCATCGAGCGCCGACTCCGACCGCCTCGCGAGGGAACGGAACGGCGAGCTGTCCGAGCTGGCCGGCCAGCTGGTTTGTCAACTGGGCGACCGATGGATCGAGTCCCTCGGTGCCTGCGATCTGCGAGTCGAGGTACTCGTTGCGGCTCGTGATCGTCGCCGTACCGGTGACCTTGTCGAGCGGCGCGAGCGCAGTTTGGATCTGGTCACGTTGCGCCGCCGTGAGCGTCCCGTCGTCGACCAGCCCGACGTCGCTGTAGCGATACGACAGCTGGGCATTGCCATTCGGCGCGACCGACCCGATCGTCGTCTGCATACCGAGATGGATCGGCGGAACGTCGGCCGAGTTGTTCTGACCGCCGATCGACTGCTTGATCGACTCCGTCAGCTCCACGGTCGCTTGCGTGCGCGTACCTGCGGTGACGGCGAGCCGCAACGGCGAGCGCGGCGCCTTCCCGGCCGTGACCAACACGACGCGCGGTGTGCTCGATCCGGCCGTAACCGTTCCGTACGCTGGTCCAATCGGGCTCGCGAACGCGACGAGGACCACGACGGCTCCCGCGAGCATCGATACGGCGCGCGGCATCTGCCGGACACTACCCACTACACGGGCCGGAAGATCGGGATGTGCTCCTCGCCCGCGGGCTCGAAGTCGACCTGCAGGAGATCTCCGACCGAGAGTGACGACCGGTCGACGTCCACGAGCCGCGCATGCAGCCACGGCCCTTCGTCGAGCTCGACGAGTCCGACGACCGGCGGCTCGCGTTCGGACCCGTGCACGACGATCCAACTCACGAGCGACCCTCGCCCCGTTGCCCGAACCCAGGTCAGGTCGACACCGTGGCATTTCGAGCACGAGATCGCATCGGGTCGGAGACGGTGTCCACACGTCTCGCAACGCTTGACCATGAGCTCGCCGCGCGCGGTGCCGTCGAAGAATTCGGCGGACTGCTCGTCGCGGAGGACGTCGGCCACGTCACGCGCCCTTCGGGTACGCGCCGAGGATCAACGTGCCGTGATGTTCCAGTGTGCCGCCGTTGCCGCTGACGAGCACGAGATCGTGCGCGGCGACCTGGCGCGCGTCACCTTGACCGCGCGTCTGGATCACACCCTCCGACAAAGGCGTGAACCCCCACATGTAATAGGCGGACAGCTCGCCCCCGCCCGTGTTCGTCGGGAGCGAACCGTCGCGTCCGAGCGCGCCCGACGCGACGAACGGACCCCCATCCCCCTTCGCGCAGAAGCCATAGTCCTCGAGCGACACGATGACCGTGAACG
>JBKPCV010000041.1:0-32455 GCA_046727575.1 Actinomycetota bacterium | reverse complement strand
TCCAACGGGCGAGGATGCTGAGCGCCGCCAACTGCTCGAGGGCGATCTCGGGCTGCGGTTCGCTGGTGTCGTGTGAGACGACATTCCGAATCCCCATCATGCAGCCCTTCCCGAAGTTCATGGCGCCGACATGAGCGTCTCTCCACAGACTGCCAGCCGGCGGGCCCACGCCCGTGAACCTCAGCCGAGGTTTCCCGGGCTGCGGAGGAGCGATCGAGAACGCCTCGGTTACCAGGGGATCGCCGGATAGGTCGTAGCGGTCGAGCTTGGCCTTGAGTTGCATTTCGACGGCAGTAGCGGCGGCTTGAACGGCGGCTCTGTAGTGCTTGCCGTCGTACAGGGACCTAGCCGCGTCCCAGACGGTTGGATGGAGCTCTGATGCGGACAGTCCCGGACCAACGGGCCCAACGATGGCTTCTCCCGCGTCGAGGTGAGCCGACCGACGCGCAGAAAGCCACCTGCGCCGGCTGCAGCGGTCGTGGTGAGTGCGCGGCCGCTGCGCTCGCGCTCGGTCACTTCGAGGCATCTGGGCCGGTGTGAGTGGCCGTCCGCGTGCCACGCCGCGCAGTTGGACTCGAGCTCGGCAGCTGAAACGCAAGCGCGGCCACTGCACCCGATGCGGCCGCATGCTCCCGTTCGGCCGCGTCGGACTCTGCTGCGAGTGCGAAGAGGACGCGGCCTAACCCGCAATCTTGCTGAGCGTGTCGGCGATCGCGTGCACACTGTCCAGCGCGTTCCCCAACGGTGTGCGGTTACGGAGCGCCTCCCACACGACGTACTCGAGCCTCTGGTCGAGGCCCTCGGCCGCCCGGTATCGTTCGCTCACGTCGTCGACGATGCGTTGTATCGCCTCGAGGGTCGCGGCCGCGGCTTGCACGAGCAGCAACGCTGCCCAGACGTCGGCGGCCGCGAGGTCGAGGCGGTCGAAGAGCTCGGGATGGCGGCCCAGCTCCTCGACGACGTCGAGCAGATAGTTCGACTCGGGGAGACCCTCGGCCCAATGGTCGGTAGCGTCTGTCATCGTCGCAACCTTCTACGTAGGTTGTGGCCGGCCCCCCGGCCGTTGGGCGCGGCGCGGGGGGCAACTTCATTGCCGACAACGAGTGTGCGCGCGTTCACGCGTCCGCGTCCAGTCCGCGCTCAGTCCGCGAAGAGTCCGCGAGACTTTGGAAATCGTCGCGGACTGGCGGGAGCTGTCGAGAAGCGCTTATGCAGATCGCGGCCACGATTCCCGCGACGTCGCAGGTCAGCGCCACTACCAGAACGCTCACGATCCCAATGAGTGTGCGGGACGATGCCGACGGCGCGCGTGGGGCGTCAGGCTAACGGTGACGCTCCCGATGGACTGTCAGCGAGCCGTCAGGTTCACGTTGCAGTTCGTTCACAACGTGGCACCGAGCGCGAAACCACACGTCCTTAACGTCCCCGTCAGCCATCGGCCGCCGCGCGGGCAACGGCGCCTTCGTCCGGCCATCTCGACACTGAACAGGGAGGATCGAGTGGAACTCGAGTTGGCGCCCGCGGTGCGGGCGGAAGCGGGCGTGAAGCGGCGAAGGATCGGACGCCGAATCGCGATCACCGCCGCAGTTGCGGTCGCGGTCGTGCTGCTGCCGGCGGTCGTCGCGTTTGCCGCTGATCCGTCCGTGCAGATCGGCGAGACAATCAAGAAGTCGGGCACCGTCGTGCTCGGGCTCAACAACCTGTGGATCATCGTGGCCGCCGTGCTCGTGATCTTCATGCAGGCCGGCTTCGCGTTGGTCGAGACCGGCTTCTGCCGCGCCAAACATGCTGCCCACGTCTTCAGCACGAACTTCGCGATCTTCGGGCTGGGGTTCGTGGGCTTCTTCATCGTTGGGTACGCAATCATGTTCAGTGGGTACAGCTTCGCGCCCACGAACGGCAGCTTCGGCTACGACGCGGTACTGAGTGGCGACCGCCTCATTGGGTGGGGCAACTGGACGTTCCTCTGGGGTCGCACCGGCTTCGGCTTGTCGGGTCTTGCCTACAGCGTGCCGGTCGCGGCCTTCTTCCTTTACATGGTGGCGTTCATGGACACCACCGCAACCATCCCGACCGGCGCGATGGCCGAACGCTGGAAGTGGAAGGCGTTCGTCGGCTGGGGCCTGTTCGTCGGCGCGCTCTACTACCCGATCTTCGGCGGCTGGACGTGGGGCGGCGGTTGGCTGAGCCAGCTCGGCAACAACTGGGATCTGGGCTTCGGCTACGTCGACTTCGCCGGCTCCGGGGTCGTGCACGCGATGGGAGGCATCGCCGGACTCGCCGGTGCCGTCGTGTTGGGGGCCCGCATCGGGAAGTACGGGCCCGACGGCAAGCCGCGCACGCTCGCCGCGCACAGCATTCCGATGGCGATGCTCGGCACGTTCGTCCTCCTGGTGGGCTGGTTCGGCTTCAACGCCGGCTCCACCCTCGCGGCCACCGACCTGCGGTTCACGATCGTGGCGACCAACACCGCGATCGCGGCCGCCTTCGGAGCGACGATCGCGATGTTCTACGCGATGTGGCGAATGGGGAAACCAGACCCGGGCATGATGGCCAACGGCATGCTCGCCGGCCTCGTGGCGATCACGGCCCCGTGTGCGTTCGTGCAACCGTGGGCGGCGGCCGTCATCGGCAGCATCGCGGCGGTACTCGTGATCGAGTCGATCTTCTTCTTCGAGCGGAGGGGGGTCGACGACCCGGTCGGCGCGATCTCGGTGCACGGCACGTGCGGGATCTGGGGTGTCCTCAGCGTCGGGGTCTTCGCCGACGGTCGCTATGGCCTCGGATGGAACCTCACCGATACGGGGGCGACGACAGGTCACGGCGTGACCGGATTCCTGTACGACACCAGCCTCGGCTTCAAACAGCTCGCGGCGCAGGCCGTGGGCGGGCTCGTGATCATCTTCGTGATGGGCGGCATCGTCTACCTCTTCTTCAAGATCCAGAACGCGGTCATGAAGGGCGGGATCCGGCCGACCGCCGAGGTCGAGGAAGCCGGCCTCGACGTCCCGGAGATGGGCGTGCTCGCATATGACAACCTGGTGCTCAACGAGCTCGACGTCGTCGGCCCGGAGCAGGAGGTCGTGCTGTCGGGTGGGCCGTCCCCGGATCCCACGATCGGGCGTTAGAGCCGAGACGGCGACACCAACCGCAGTGACGGCCGGTGGGCGTCTGCCCACCGGCCGTCGTCGCGCGTGTAGTTGCGGGCGTGCCAAGCTGTAGGCGCATGGCGCGTTATGTGGGCCAGAGCCGATTCGTGCACTGGTGGCCCTGGTTCATGGTCGTGTTCGGCGTCGTACAGTTCGTGACGGACTCGCGGTACGCCGGGTACGCGGTGCTGTTCATCCTGTGCGGGCTGCTGTTCGCGTGGCTGTTGCCGTGGCGCTTCGTGGTCGTCGAAGAGGGCATCGGCTTGTGGTTCACGTTCGGCAGGCGGCGATTCCTGCCAAAGTCGGAGGTCGTCGTACGCGCAGGCCTCGGCTCTCCGGTTGCTTACCGTGGGGAGAACCGCCGCTTCGGATACCCGCTCACCGACGGCTTCGTCGAGCGACGACGGCGTGCACTCACCGAGGTGCTCAGCTTCCTCGGCTTCCGGATTGTCTGACATGAGGATCGCGTTCGGCTCCGACGAGCGCACCCCGCTCACCGAGGCGGTCCGCGCCGACCTGGAAGCGCGCGGTCACGACGTCGTGGCGGTAGGCCCACCCGCCGACGAGGACAAGGAATGGGCTCAGGTCGGCCACGAGGTCGGCGAGCTGGTCGCGTCGGGCGCGGCGGACACCGGCGTGCTGTTCTGCTGGACGGGGACCGGCGCGTCGATCGCTGCGAACAAGGTACGAGGCGTGCGCGCGGCGTTGTGCACGGACCGCGCGACGGCGGCCGGCGCGCGCAAGTGGAACGACGCGAACGTCCTCGTGATGGGACTGCGCCTCACCGCTCCCGACGTGGCGCGCGAGATGCTCGACGCGTGGTTTGCCACCGAACCCGATCCCGGTGAGCAGGCGAACATCGCCCGCCTCGAAGGTTGACGATCAGGCCGATCGCCGTTCGACGAGCGCGAGGGTGTTGCCGTCGGGATCATGGAAGAAGGCCATCCACTCTTCGTCGCCGGGCTCACCGAATTGGCCAGATTCGTCGTGGTGGACGAGGTGTGGTGTGCCGTCGAACTGGACGCCCCGGGCGAGCAATGTCGTGTACGCAGTGTCGATGTCGTCGACTGCCAAGTAGAGGAGCGACGAGTGGGTGCCGTTCTCGAGCAGCAGGCGCGTGTTGCCGAGCTCGAAGAAGGCGAGGCCGGGCGGGTCGAACTTGGCGATGAACGTCAGGGCGAGCACGTCCTGGTAGAAGCTGATCGCGCGATCGAGATCGGTCGCTCGTTGACCGACCTGGTGGAGCCCGCGAACGTGAAAGGGTGCCGGCATCGCGTGACGATATGCCTCCGCCGCCAGGCCGTGGCCGATTGGTAGCGTCCGGACCGTGCCGCCGCTCGACGTCCGCCCTGTCTTCCCGACGCTGCGGCTGGAGCGGCGCCTCTGGGCGGCCGGCGACCAGGTGGTGTGCGGGATCGACGAGGTCGGCCGAGGCGCGTGGGCAGGGCCCGTCACAGTCGGGGCGGTCGTGCCCCAGCGTGAGCACCTGCGCGGCATCCGCGACTCGAAGCAGCTCACGCCGCCCGAACGTGAGATGGCGGCCGCCGCGGTGCGCGGGTGGGCCGTCGCCATCGGGGTTGGTCACGCGTCATACGAGGAGTGCGACGAGCTCGGCATGACGGCCGCGCTGCGCGCCGCCGGCTACCGCGCGCTCGCGCAGCTCGAAGCCCAGGGCTACGTGCCCGATCGCATCGTGCTCGACGGCAACTACGACTACCTCGCGCTCGGCCCACGCGTCACCACGCTCGTCCGAGCCGACGCGACGTGCCTCGCAGTCGCGGCCGCGTCCTGCGTCGCAAAGGTCACGCGCGACGCGTTGATGCGCGAGGAGGCCGAGCACTATCCGCCCTACGACTTCGAATCGAATGTCGGATATCCAGCGCCCGTGCACAAGGCTGCTCTCGCCGGTTACGGCCCGAGCGCGATCCACCGGAGATCGTGGATCTTCATGGAAGGGCTGTGCTGGCGCGGGCTCCCACCTCCGCCTGGCAGGCTGTTCGTCTGAGCGAGTCGGCAAGGAGGAGCATGGACGTCGATCGTCCCGAGGTACACGCCCGAGCGCTCGACGAGACGGAGCGACTCGTCGCCGGTATCGGGGAACACCAGTGGGATGACGTGTCGATCGATGACGCGTGGACCGTACGCGAGCTCGTGAACCACATCGTGTCCGGCAACTACTGGGCGGAGGAGCTCGCGTCGGGCAAGACGATCGAGGATGTCGGCGACCGGCTCGACGGCGACGTCCTCGGCGCCAATCCGCTCGGCGCGTACCACGACTCGGCGTTGCGGGCGGCAGCCGTCTTCCGCGCGCCGGGAGCCATGGAAGTACCGTGCGCGGTGTCGTACGGCCCCGTGCCGGGGTCGGTCTACTGCGGCCATCGTTTCCTCGACGTGCTCGTCCACGGATGGGACGTCGCCAAGTCGACGGGACAGGCCACGACGCTCGATCCTGCGCTCGTGGACGCGTGTTGGGCGGTGATCGAGCCGGAGCTCCCGATGCTCCAGGGCAGCGGCGCCTTCGGCACCCCGGTCGACATCGCGGCCGATGCCGACCCACAGACGAGGCTGCTCGCGGCACTCGGCCGCGAAGCGTGAACCCATAATCTGCTGCCGATGGGTCAGTTCATCACGGTGTCGGTGCAGCGGGGCGCGTCGCCGTCGGTTCGCATCTTCAACCTCAACCGCTCGGTCACCGGGATGGCGATCGAGCGGTACCGCTCGGTCGACGACGTCAAGGAAGGGCGGCCGCCCGACGTGCTCGCGCGTCGCCTGTTCGACCTCGGTGCCGAGTCGGTCACCGTGTACTCGAGCTCGGTGACGGTCACCGCGCCACCCGAACGGTGGGAGGAGCTCGAACCGAAGGTCGTCGAGACGATCGAGCACCTCTTCGGCTACTACGGCGACGACGCGGGCTGGGCCCCCGACGCGCTGCGCGCGATCGGCGTCGAGCCGCTGCCGACGCCCGAACCGGCGGCGTAGCGCACGACCTTCTTGACGACCGAACACATGTTCGGTAGAGTCGTCGCTCCATGGTCCTGGCCGTACTTCCCCGACGTGACGCCGCAGCGCGCGAGCACCTTGACAATCTGGGAAGGCACACCCGGCCGGTCGTCCTCGCTCGTGATCGGACGCTCGAGCTCACCGGCGACCTCAGGGAGATGGTCCCGGGCGGAGCGCTGACCCGCGGTTCCGTGCTCTGTGTCGAAGCGGGAGCCGGAGATCCCGGTCGAGCACGCGTGTGCGGGTGGGGATCCACCATGGTTGCGTTCGAGCTCGTCGCCGCCGCCACCGCAGTGGGGGAGTGGGCGGCCGCGATCGATCTCGATGGCACGTTCGGCGCGCTCGCGGCTCGCGACTCCGGGGTTGCGCTGGATCGGTTCGCGGTGGTCCGGCGGGTGCCCCCCTCCCGCTGGGCCGCCGTGGTGGCAGTGCTGCTCGACGGCGTGAGCCTCGTGCTCGCGGAGGTGCCGCGTGGAGTCGGGATGGGTGACGCACGCCGCCTCGTGGCGCGTGCCCGCGAACGCGACGCGATCCTCGTGGTCTACGCGCCTCCAGGACGGTGGCAAGCAGGTGCCGCGCTCACGCTCTCCGCGGAGCGCAGTGAGTGGGCCGATCTCGCCGACGCCGGCTATCTCACCGGTCGCACCCTGCACGTGCGCGTCGAGGGGCGCGGCGAAGCGGCACGTCCGCGGCTCGGTGAGCTCGCGCGTGCGGTCTGAACGCGTCTGCTGCCTGTGGTGCCCCGACTGGCCCGTCGTCGCTGCTCGGCGCCGGGTGCCGGAACTGTGCGAGTTGCCCGTGGCCGTCGTCGTTCGTGGCGATCGCGGTCGTGTCGTACTGGCGGCGTCCGCCGAAGCGCGTCACGAGGGCGTGGCGCGGGGTCTTCGCCAGCGCGAGGCCGAAGCGCGCTGTGCCGGGCTGAGCATCGTCGATGCCGACGACGCCGCCGACGCGCGCGCGTTCGAGACGGTGGTGCGCGCCGTCGAGCAACTCGTTCCCCAGCTGGTCCTCGAGCGTCCAGGACGCCTGTCGTTCGCGACGCACGGCCCTGCTCGTTACTTCGGCGGTGACGACGCGCTCGCGCACCGAGTGCTCTCGGTGGTGTGCGAGGCAGGCGTCGCGGATGCGCGCATCGGGATCGCCGACGGGATGCTCGCCGCCGGGCTCGCAGCCCGTACCGCGGACGTGTTGGTGGTCCCGCGTGGCGAGTCGGCCGCATTCCTCGCCCCCTGGTCGGTCGGGGTGCTCGCTGCACATGTCGCAGGTGGGCCCGAGCTCGTCGACCTGCTCGCGCGTCTGGGATTGCGCACGCTGGGCGCGTTCGCGGAGCTGCCCGAGCGATCGGTGTTGGGCCGGTTCGGTTCACCGGGTGTCGCCGCGCACCGTCTCGCGCGCGGCGAGTCCACGGGTGAGACGGTTCCCGCCGCGCTGCCCCCCGAGCTGGTCGAGACGTTCGAGTTCGATCCACCCGCGACGCGCGTCGACGAGGCCGCCTTCGCGGCCAAGGCGTTGGCCGACCGGCTGCTCGAGCGACTCGACGCGCTCGGGTTGTCGTGCACCCGCGTCCTCGTGGAAGCCGAGACCGAACACGGGGAACGCCTGGCGCGCTGCTGGCGGCACGACGGCGCACTCACCCCGGCAACGCTCGTCACGCGCGTGCGCTGGCAGCTCGACGCGTGGCTGACCGCGAGTCGAGCGGGCCTCGACGACGGCGATCTCGACGACACCACGGGTGGGCTCACGTTGCTGCGGCTCGTTCCCGACGGTGTCGTGCCCGCGACCGGGCGTCAGCTCGGCTTCTGGGGCGGGGATCCCGCGGCGACCGATCGCGCCGCGCGCGCACTCGTACGCGTCCAGGGGATGCTCGGGCCCGAATCAGTGGTCACCGCGGTACCCGTCGGCGGGCGCACGCCAACAGAGCGCGTCCATTGGTTGCCGTGGGGCGAGGAGCACGTGGGCGAACCGCTCCTCGACGCTCCATGGCCGGGCGCGGTTCCGGGACGGTCACCGGCGCGGGTGTTCGACCCGCCGTTGCCCGCCGAGTTGGTCGACGCCGAAGGTCGTGCGGTGACCGTCGACGGACGCGGCGAGGCGTCGGCGACGCCGGTCGAGCTGCGGTGCCCCACGTTGCCCAACGGCGGCGGACCGCTCCGCGCGTGGGCAGGTCCATGGCCGCACGACCTGCGTTGGTGGGACCGTCGCCGCCGCAGGGTGCTCTGGCAGGTCGTGGTGGGGGGTGACGACACTGGAGTCGCGTGCCTCGTCGCGGTCACCCGCGGCCGAGCCGAGATCGAAGCCGTCTACGACTAGAGGCGAGCGGCGGCGCCGCAGGTACCTCCACGATGGTTCGCTCGCTGCAGTCCGGGTATCCCGGCTCGTAGCGAGCGAGCAATGGTGCAGGCGCCGAGAGCGGAAGAGCTAGTGAGCGACCAGATCGACCGCCATGGGAAGCGCGGACTCGCGCCATGCTTCGAGGTTCCCGCGGTAGCGCGGCTGGTACTTGTCGAAGACGAGTTTGCGCGCACGACGTGCTTCGTCAGTGGCGTCGATCACGCGTGCGGTCGCCTCGTACGTGCGGTCACCGACGCGCACGGCCACGCGGGGATCGACGAGCAGGTTCCGGACCCAGTCGGAGCGATCACGACCGCCCGAAAGCAGGTAGAGCGTGTCGGCGTCAGCCGCGAACCAGATCTCGATCTCGTGTGGTCGCGCCGTCACCCGACCGCGCGTCGTGAGGTAGCAGAAGTCGTTGTCGGCGGCCTCGATGGGGATCACAACTCGAGCCGATGGAGTTCACCCACGGCGTGATTGTCTCACTCGTGTTCCAAATCGCATGTGGCGACTGCTCGCCAGTCTGAGGAGGTGACGTTCCTCTTCACCGATCTCGAGGTGTCAACGCGGCAGTGGGAGCGGAAGCCCGACGCGATGCGCGCGCGAGCCGTTCCGACTTTGGATCGGACTTCGCACAGGCGTTGCGGAGCCGCGCGACGGTGACTACTTCGGTTCGGCGGTGCACCGCGCCGCCCGGCTCGAGGGGATCGCGCACCGGGTCAGATCGCCGCGGTTGCACGCGCATCGTCTCATGCGTTTCTGCGTGATAAAGTGCAACAATGCCTCGCACCATTCAGATTCGCGACCTGGATGACGACGTCTATGCCGCGCTCGTCAGGCGGGCAGCGGAGGTGGGCTTCTCGGTACCCGAACTGCTGCGCCAGGAGGCCGCTCGGCTGGCCAGCCGACCGACGGTCGCGGAGTGGCTGGCGCGGACACGTCGCCGAGCGTCCCCGGTGTCGCGACCCCAGGTCATCGAAGCACTGGACGAGCTGCGTGGGCCGTGGCCCGATGCTGGTCGTTGACGCATCATGTCTCTACGAGGTTGTCGCAGGAGCTGAGCGCTCCGAGCCGACGCGGGAGCGACTCGCCGCCGATACCGATCACGCGGCTCCGCACATCGTGGATGTCGAGGTGCTCGGTGTCATTCGACGGCACTCGCTCACCGGGCAACTCGATTCCACCGCCGCGGCACAGGCCATCGACGATCTCCGCGACTGGCCGGGCCAACGCTTCGGGCATCGAGCACTGCTCGCGCGTGCGTGGGAGCTGCGTCACAACGTCCGGGGTTGGGACGCCGTCTACGTCGCGCTCGCCGAAGCGCTCGACGCGACGCTGCTCACTCTCGATCGCAGGCTGGGTGCTGTGCACGACGTGAGCTGTGCAATCGAAGTCGTCGAGCCCTGAGAGAACGTCGTGTCTACGCTCGAGACTCCCTTGCACAGTCGAACATGTGTTCGATAGCTTCGAGGCGTGGGCGAGTACGCCGAGCTCCACTGCCACACCAATTTCTCCTTCCTCGACGGGGCGAGCCACCCCGAGGAGCTGGCCGAGGAGGCGGCGCGCCTCGGCCTCGCCGGGCTCGCGATCACCGACCACGACGGGTTCTACGGCGTCGTCCGCTTCGCGCTGACCGCCCGCGAGGTCGGCTTGCCCACCGTGTTCGGTGCCGAGGTGACGCTCGGGATCACCAAGCCGGCGAACGGCGAGCCCGACCCTGAAGGCGACCACCTCGTCGTGCTCGCGGAGGGGCCGGTGGGGTACGCGCGCCTGGCGCGTGCGATCAGCGAGGCGCAGATGGCGGGGGAGAAGGGCGCCCCCCGCACCACCGTCGACGCACTCGCGCGCGCCGCCGGGGCCGCGGTGCATCTCGATCCCATACCGAGCGCGACGAACCGCTCGTGGTTCGTGCTCACCGGGTGCCGCAAGGGCACGGTGCCCGCCGCGCTCGTACGCGACGGCCCCGCCGCCGCGCGCCGCGCGCTCGACCAGCTCGTCGACGCGTTCGGCCGCGACCGCGTCTTCGTGGAGCTCTGGGACCACGGCGACCCGATCGACCGTCACCGCAACGACGAGCTCGCGATGATCGCGGCGGCCGCCGCGGTCGATGTGGTCGCCACCAACAACGTGCACTACGCCACGCCCGCGCAGCGGCCGCTCGCCACCGCGATCGCAGCGGTGCGGGCGCGCCGTTCGCTCGACGAGCTCGACGGCTGGCTCCCCGCGTCGCCGCTCGCGCACCTCCGCAGCGCGGCCGAGCAGGCCCGTCGCTTCGCGCGGTGGCCCGGTGCCGTCGAGCGCACCGTCGACATCGCGCGTGTGTGCGCGTTCGATCTCGTGCTGGCGGCGCCCGAACTTCCCGACCACAACGTGCCGCCCGGCCACACCGAGATGAGCTGGCTGCGCGAGCTCACGGCACGCGGTGCTGCCATCCGCTACTCCAGTACGCACCCGCAGCACGAGCAGGCGATGCGTCAGATCGCCTACGAGCTCGACGTGATCGAGCAACTCGGGTTCCCCGGGTATTTCCTGGTGCTGGTCGAGATCGTCGAGTTCTGTCATCGTCACGATATCTACTGCCAGGGTCGCGGGAGCGCGGCCAACAGCGCGGTGTGTTACGCGCTCGGTGTCACCAAGGCCGACGCCGTCGACCTCGGTCTGTTGTTCGAGCGGTTCCTCTCGCTCGAGCGCGACGGTCCTCCTGACATCGATCTCGACATCGAGCACCAACGTCGGGAGGAGGTGATCCAGTACGTCTACGAGAATTACGGGCGCGATCGCGCCGCCCAGGTGGCCAACGTGATCACGTATCGACCGCGCTCGGCGCTACGGGAGATGGCGAAAGCCACCGGTCTCTCGCCCGGGCACGCCGACGCGATCACCAAGTGGGTGGATAAATGGGGGCACAGCTCGGGCTCGTTCGACGGTCTGAAGTCCGACGGAGGGGCGCCGCCGGTTCCTCCGCTCGCGCTCGACCTCGCCGAGCAGGTGCTCGACTTCCCGCGGCACCTCGGGATCCACTCTGGAGGCATGGTGCTAGCCGACCGCCCACTGATCGAGTGCTGCCCCGTCGAGTGGGCGCGTATGGAAGATCGCTCGGTGCTGCAGTGGGACAAGGACGACTGCGCGGCGGCGGGCCTCGTGAAGTTCGACCTGCTCGGGCTCGGGATGCTCACGATGCTGCACCTCGCCGTCGATCTCGTGCGCGAACACGAAGGTGTCGACGTCGACCTCGCCACCATCCCCCAGGAGCCTGAGGTCTACGCGCTGCTCACGGCCGCGGACACCATCGGCGTGTTCCAGGTGGAGAGCCGCGCGCAGATGGCCACGCTCCCGCGCCTGCGCCCCGAGAACTTCTACGACCTCGTGGTGGAGGTCGCGCTCATCCGGCCCGGCCCCATCCAGGGCGGCTCGGTGCACCCGTATCTGCGGCGTCGCAACGGACAGGAGCCCGTCACCTACCCGCACCCGCTGCTCGAGGAGTGTCTGCGCAAGACGCTCGGCGTGCCGCTCTTCCAGGAACAGCTCATGCAGATGGCGATCGACGTCGCCGGGTTCACTCCCGGTGAATCCGACCGGTTGCGCCAGGCAATGGGGTCGAAGCGCTCACGTGCGCGGATGGCGGCGATGCGTGACCGTCTCTACGCAGGCATGGCCGAGCGTGGCATCACCGGCGAGGTCGCCGATGACATCGTCCGCAAGATCGAAGGTTTCGCCGACTTCGGGTTCCCCGAGAGCCACTCGGTGAGCTTCGCCTATCTCGTGTACGCGAGTTCCTGGATCAAACTGCACTACCCAGCTGAGTTCGCCTGCGCCTTGCTCAACGCGCAGCCGATGGGCTTCTACGCACCCCACACCATTGTCCGCGATGCGATCCGCCACGGTGTGGAGGTGCTGGGCCCGTGCGTGCAGCGATCACGGCGCGATTGCACGATCGAAACACGCAGCGACGCGGCCGGTCCGGTCGGTGTGCCGCGCCGAGGTTGGCACGCCGACCCGTCGATCCACGCCATGCGCGTGGGATTGCGGTACGTCCGCGGGTTGAGCGACGCGCTGCTCGACCGCATCGACGACGAGCGCGCCGAGCGGCCGTTCACCGGCCTCGAGGACTTCGCCCGCCGCACCAATGCACCCACCGACGCGCTCGAGAACCTCGCCACTGCCGGCGCGTTCGAGTGCTTCGGGAGGACGCGGCGCAGCGCGTTGTGGGCCGCGGGAGCGTTACGCGACGCTCGTGCCGACAAGCTGCCGGGCATGGTCACCGGTGCCGCCGCACCCACGCTGCCCGGCATGAACGAGATCGAGGAAGTTGCCGCCGACCTCTGGTCCACCGGATTGTCGGCCGCACAGCATCCGACCGAGTTCGTGCGGCATGAGCTCGAGTCACGTGGTGTGGTCACATCCGACGCGTTGCGCGAGCTGCCGCATCACTCGATCGTCGATGTTGCCGGAGTGGTCACCCACCGCCAGCAGCCCTCGACCGCGAGCGGTGTGGTGTTCCTCAACCTCGAGGACGAGACCGGCCTCATCAACGTGATCTGCACCCCCGACGTGTGGAAGCGGTTCCGGAAGGTCGCGCGCACCGCACCCGCGCTCGAGATCCGCGGGGTACTCGAGCGTTACCAGGGCGTGATCAACGTGGTGGCACGCCGCATCGTCGCGCTGCCCCTGCGCCTCGACGAGCTGCTGCGCTCCCGCGACTTTCGCTGAGCCCTCGGGTTGCCAGCGGTCGCTCAGCCGTCGCTACTGTCCGACCAGCTCATCCGTGAGGAGCGGCCCATGTCACGACTCGGACCCTGGACGCCCACAACCGTCGAGGAGCGCCTCGACCGCATGGAGTCGCTCGCCGCGATCCGACAACTCGCGGTGCGATACGCGCTCGCGCTCGACTCCCGCGACATGGACGCGCTCGTCGAGCTGTTCATACCAGACGTCCGCGTCGGACGAGACGAGACTGGTCGTGACGCGCTCAAGCGCTGGTTCATCGCGACGATGCGGCGTCCCAGGACCTCGGTGCACTTCGTTGGGAACCACATCGTCGACTTCGACGACGTCGATCACGCGCACGGCATCGTCTATTGCCGTGACGAGCTGGAGCAACCGGCCACCAAGACGTGGGAGGTCGGGATGCTCCAGTACTGGGACTCGTACGTACGCGTCGACGGCGAGTGGTGCTTCGAGCGTCGACGGTTCCATCGGTGGTACATCGTCGACGCCCTCACGCGCCCGGGCCACGGCGCCGGCGTCAACGTCGGTGCGGACCGTCTCACCACGCACCTGCTCCCCGACGCGTTCCCCACATGGGCTCCATTCTGGGAAGGCGCGCAGTGGTGATGCGCGTCGTCGAGCTCTGGCGATATCCCGTGAAGTCCATGCAGGGCGAGATGGTCGACGTCGCCGAGGTCACGCCGACCGGGCTGGACGGCGATCGCGCGTACGCCATCTTCGACGTCGATACCGGGTTCGGGCTCACCGCGCGCCGCGTCCCCGAGCTGTTGTTCGCATCGGCGCGGTGGCTGGGTGACGGCAACGTCGCGATCACGATGCCCGACGGTTCCAGCACGAGCGACGACGACGCGTTGTCGGCATGGCTCGGGCGTCGGGTCACACTGCGCAGCGCGCACACGCCGGGGAGCCGCGTGTACGAGAACCCGATCGACTTCGAGGACGAACGGCGCACCGAGTGGATGGCGTTCCGGGGCGCGCCCGCAGCATTCCACGACTCGGCCACCACGCAGGTCTCGCTGGTGTCGAGGGGGACGATCGGAGAATGGGATCGGCGGCGCTTCCGCGCGAACGTTCTGGTCGACGGCGATGGGGAGGACGCGCTCGTCGATCAGGCGATCGGTGTCGGCGACGCCGTGCTCATGGTCGCCAACCGCATTCCACGGTGTGTGATGACCACGAGGCCCCAACCAGGCGGTATCGACCGCGATCTCGAAGTGCTCCGCACCATCAACCGTGACCGCGGCGGGTTTCTCGCCGTCGGCGCGCTCGTCGCACGGTCCGGAACGGTGAGGACCGGTGACGCCATCGAGACGAGTCTCTAGCCAGACGTTAACGTTGTGCGCTCCACGGAGCGAGGAAATGAACGAACCTCCGAATACCAATGCTGCGTTCATGGCGAGCCGACGCTGCGCGCTTTCGCGCGCTGTTGCGCTCGGATGCCGTCGGTGTCCGCGCGGGGTTCGTCGCGCTCCTGCTCAGCTCGGGCGGTGACCTCCTCGCCGGGCTGACGCTCGGCTCCATCACGGGCACCCTCGAAGCGCTGCCGGGCCTCCTCGTGCTCGTGCCCGCCGCGATCGGCATGCGGGGCAACGTCTTCGGTGCGCTCGGCAGCAGGTTGAGCACGGCCATCCATACCGGCGTGTTCCAACTGTCGGCGCGCCGGGACACGGTGGTCGGTCAGAACCTTGCCGCGTCGCTCTCGCTGTCGTTGTCGATCTCGCTGGTCCTTGCGGTGCTCGCGAAAGTCATCTCCGTGGGGTTCGGAATCGAGCACACGATCTCGATAGCTGACTTCGTGGTGATCTCGGTGATCGGTGGATTCCTGTCGTCGATCGTTGTGATGGGGATCACGGTTGCCGTCGCAACATTGTCGGTGCGGCGCGACTGGGACCTCGACAACGTGGCGGCGCCGATCGTCACGGCCGCCGGCGACATGGTCACCCTGCCCGCGCTCTTCCTCGCGACCTTTCTCGTCGGGGTCGCGTGGGTCACGCCGGTGGTCGCAGCGCTCTGCGCGGTCGCCGGCGTGATCGCGCTCCTCGCCAGCGTGCGTTCGCGCGCTCCGATCCTCCGGCGCATCGCGCGCGAGTCGCTCCCGATCCTCGCCATCGCCGGCACCATCGACATCATCGCCGGGCTCACCATCGAGAAGCGCTTCGCGTCGTTCCTCGTCTACCCGGCGCTGCTGGTGCTCGTGCCGCCGTTCCTCGAGGACTCAGGCGCACTCGGCGGGATCCTGAGCGCCCGCGTCGCCACCAAGCTGCACCTCGGCGTTCTCGAGCCTCGGCGCTGGCGGCTACGCGCCGTCAGCGAGGACGTGCTCCTCGTGTTCCTCTACGCGGTTCCCGTATTCCTGTTGCTCGGTGTCTCCGCCGACATCGCTTCTGCGGTCGTGGGGCTCAAGAGTCCGGGCAGCCTCGAGATGATCGCGGTGTCGATGCTGGCTGGTGCGATCGCGACGGCATTCGCCGTGGTCGTCGGCTTCTACGGTGCGGTGGCGTCGTTCCGGCTCGGGCTCGATCCCGACAACCACGCGATCCCCATCGTCACGTCGAGTCTCGACTTGCTGGGTGCGCTCTCGCTGATCCTTGCGATTGTCGTGCTCGGTCTCACGTGACGGCCGGCGCCGCCGGTTCCTTCAGGTGTTCCGCGAAGAACCGCAGCATCCGTGTCCACGCGTCGGTCGCGTGTTCCGCGTGGTAGTTCGGTGAGCCGTCGCGCATGAAGCCGTGTTCGCCCTCGGGGTACACCACCACGTCGTCTCCGTGGTGACGCTGTACCGCTTCGATGTCGGCGTCGGCGATGTACTCGTCACGCCCCCCGAAGACCAGCCACGCGGGACATCCGAGGTCGTCGAGCTCGCGTGAGATCCCGGCCCCGTAGAACGGCACTGCAGCGTCGATGCCGAGCTCGTCGGCCCACTTGGCGGCGCGGTACGTGAACCAACCACCCATGCAGAAACCGGTGACGCCGATCGACGTCGCACCCGTCTCGTGCAGACGCGCGATCGCGGTCGTGAGGTCGCCCTTGAGCTGCTCTGGCGTGACGGCACCCATCATGGTCATGAAGTCCGCCGCCTCGGGGCCGCCCGAGCGGAAGAAGAAGTCGGGCGCGCACACCGCGTACCCCTCGCCCGCCAGTCGCTCGGCGACGCGCAGCAACTGGGGCGAGATCCCCATCCCCTCGTGGATGACGACGATCCCCGGCGAGGGTGGGGGAGTCGCGGGAAGAGCGAGGAAGTAGGGGAGCTGGGTCTCGGCCATGGGACGCGCCTCCTCAAGTCGCAGGCGCGCGCACCCTATCCCGCACTACCTCGCTCGCTCCCGGGTCGTCGCACCAGACGATCACCCACGCCTCCGACTCGCCGGCACGGAGCAGCGCCTCGTAGCGATGGTTGCCGTCCTGTAGCAGGAACCGGCCGTCGCGATATTCCGCGAGCAGCGGTGGAGGTGTCCAGCCGTCCTCGACGCTCTCTTCCAGCGCGTCGACGTCCGCTTCCCACTCGTCGGGTTCGACCGGGCAGGGAGCATCGTCGTCCGGACCGGCGAGCGGCACGAGATCCTCGAGGCGAATGAGCCACGGTCCGAACCAGGCATGCTCGCCTTGCGCCAGTGCGGCCGCCAGTGTCGCGTTGTCGCTTCCGCGGCTCGCGAGAAAATCCCCGACCCACTGCGCGACCTGGTCTCGACGAGCCGCGTCCAACGCGGAACGCAATGTGTACTGCGATCGAGCGTGAGCGCCTCCGGCCATACACGGGTGTGCCCGGTCCCGCGAAGGGTCAAACCACGATGAACGGGCTACCCACCAAGGCATGATCATCCTCGGTGTTGTGCTGCTGGTGCTCGGTCTGTTGCTGAACATGGGCATCCTCTGGATCCTCGGACTCGTGCTCATCGTGATCGGTGCCGCGCTGTGGGTCGCCGGATCCGCGGGACACGCGGTGGCCGGTCACCGGCACTCTTGGTAGGGGCCGCGCTCCGTACTGCGCGTCCCCGGCCTACCCGCCGCGGCTGGTTGACGGGCGGAGTCCGGGCCCTGTGAGCAGTCCGTCTGAGCGGCCGACGCGGCGCGGATCGCTGCCCTGACCGCACCCTGTCGGCGTTATCCTTTCGTGCACCGGCCTGCCCGGGCACTGATGTCGACCGACGATCAACCCCGAACTCTGAAGGCCATGCTCTCGGAGGCGAAGGACACCTCCGAGCTCATGGTCGACTTGGCGTACGCCGCGCTGTTCTTCAGCGACGCGCGCATGGCCAGCGAGGTCCAGGCGCTCGAGGATCGGCTGGAGGATCTCGCGCACAAGATGCGCGAAGTGTGCGTGCTCGCCGCGCGCTCACCCCGCGACGCCGAAGAGATGTCGAGTGTGCTGCACGTGCTCTCGGCGATCGAGCGGATGGGCAACGCCGCGGTCGACATTGCCCACATCGTCACGCACAAGCTCGGGATACCGGCTGGGCTGGTCGCCGACCTGGCGGCGGCCGAGGAGGTCTCGCACCGCGTGCGCGTGCGCGACGACAGCGCGCTCGCGCAGCGTTCGCTCGCCGAGGTGGCGCTGCCCACCGAGGTGGGCATGCGGGTCGTGGCGATCCGGCGCGGCGACGAGTGGATCTTCGATCCCGACGGCGATGAGGTGCTGTTGGGAGGCGACGTCCTCATCCTCCGAGGACCCGCGGAGGGCATCGCGGAACTGCGTGAGCTCGCAGGCGCGCCCGAGTGGCGGCCGCCCGGCACCGACGGGGACCCCGGGATCATCACGGACCTCGACCGTGCCGTCGACGTGCTCGTCGAGATGAAGAACGTGTCGGAGGTCGCGATCGGCCTCGCGTACTCGGCGCTGTTGTTCAAAGATCAGAGCCTCGCGGCCGAGGTGAGCCATGTCGAGGATCGGCTCGACGAGATGCGGGAACGCCTCGAGGTCTGGGTGCTGCGGAGCGCGGCCGAGCAGCTCGAGCCGTCGCCCCTCCGCGGCCTGCTGCATCTCGGCGCCGCGGCCGAGGAGCTCGGCGACGCCGCGCAACAGATGGTGTGGCTGGTGGAAGAGAGCGAGGAGATGCACCCGATCCTCGCCCTCGCCCTGGGCGAGACCGACGAGGTGATCGCGCGGATCCCCGTCTCACCGGGATCCTTCCTCGACGGCAAGACGCTCGCCGAGGCACAGCTCGAGCTCGAGACCGGTTACTACCTGCTCGCGATCCGCCGCGCCGGTCGCTACCTCTACCGACCCCGCGGAATGGTCCGCTTGGAGGCCGGGGACGAGCTCATCGGATCGGGGCCCGACGAGGGTCGCGAACGCTTCGCCGAGCTCGGCGGGTTCCGGGTCCTGGAGGACGACGCCACCGGAGAGATCGCCCTCGTTCCCGTCGAGTCCTGACCCGATCGGCCCGTGACCGCTCCGCTCGCGTCCGACGAGACCACGATCCCGCGTGCACCGCCGCGGGAGCATCCCACGCCGCCGACCGGCCTCTCGGCGGCCGAGGGCCGGGATCGCGTCGCGCGCGGGCTCGTCAACGAGACCGGCGAGCGGACGAGTCGCACGATCGGCGAGATCATTCGGGCGAACGTCTTCACGCGGTTCAACGCGATCCTCGGCGTCATGCTCGCCGTGATCCTGGTGGTGGGGCCGATCCAGGACGCGACGTTCGGCATCGTGCTCGTCGCGAACGCAGCCATCGGCATCATCCAGGAATTGCGCGCCAAGCGAACGCTCGACCAACTCGCGGTATTGAACGCGCCGAGGGCACGCGTGGTGCGCGACGGCGTGGTCTTGGAGGTCGCGGTCGACGACGTCGTGCTCGACGATCTGCTGGAGCTGCGCGCCGGTGACCAGATCCCGTGCGACGGCGTGATCACCGCCGCGGTCGGTCTGGAAGTCGACGAGTCGTTGCTCACCGGGGAGAGTGATCCCGTCAACAAGACTCCCGACGACGACGTCTTCGCGGGGAGCTTCGTCGTCGCCGGCAGCGGTCGCTTCCAGGCCACCCGCATCGGTGCCGACTCTTACGCGCGGAAGCTCGCGGCGGAGGCGCGTCGATTCCAACTCACGCGCTCCGAGTTGATGGACGGCATCAACCTCATCCTGCGTCTCGTCACCTGGGCCCTCATCCCGACGTCCGCGCTGCTGCTCTGGAGTCAACTGAGCGACTCCGCCCTCGACTCGGCGCTGCGTAGCACCGTCGCCGGGGTGGTCGGCATGGTGCCCGAGGGTCTGGTGCTGCTGACGAGCGTTGCCTTCGCGGTTGCCGCCGTCACGCTCGCCAGGCGGAAAGTGCTCGTTCAGGAGCTGCCCGCGGTCGAGGGACTGGCGCGCGTCGACGTGGTCTGTCTCGACAAGACCGGCACCCTTACCGAGGGCACGATCGAATTCGACGAGATTCAGCCACTGAACGAGACCGACCGCGGGCAGGTCACTGCGGCCTTGGGCGCGCTCGCCGCCGACGAGAACCGCAACGCGACCCTCGACGCGCTGGCGGCGGCCTTCCCGTCGCCGTCGGGATGGACGCGGACAGCAACCGTGCCGTTCTCGTCCATCCGGAAGTGGAGCGCCGCGAGCTTCCAGCAGAAGGGAAGCTGGGTGATGGGCGCACCCGAGATGGTGTTCGACGGCTCGACGCTCCCGGTGCGCCGACGCGCCGACGACCTCGCCGCAGCAGGTCGCCGCGTGCTCGTGCTCGCCCACAGCGACGCCACCCTCGACGACGAGACGCTCCCGCCGGGGCTGACACCGGAGGCGCTCGTGCTGTTCGCCGAGAAGGTCAGGCCCGACGCGCCCGAAACCCTGCAGTACTTCCACGATCAAGGTGTGATCCTGAAGGTGATCTCGGGTGACAATCCGCGCACGGTCGCCGCGGTCGCCGAGCGTGTCGAGTTGCCGGGCGCAGAGGATGCGATCGACGCGCGCGAGCTTCCCGAAGAGCAGGTGGAGCTCAGCGAAGTGCTCGAACGCAACTCGGTGTTCGGACGCGTGACGCCGCAGCAGAAGCGGGCGATGGTCAAGGCCCTGCAGCACAAGGGACACGTGGTCGCGATGACCGGGGACGGCGTGAACGACGCGCTCGCGCTGAAGGACGCCGACATCGGCGTGGCCATGGGTTCCGGCGCGGCCGCCACCCGTTCGGTGGCGCAGCTGGTGTTGCTCGACGGCCGGTTCGCGAGGCTGCCCGGGGTGGTGGCGGAGGGTCGCCGGGTGATCGCCAACATCGAGCGATCGGCGAACCTGTTCGTCACCAAGACCGTGTACGCGACGCTGCTCGCGATCGCGGTGGTGATCGCCGGATGGAAGTATCCCTTCCTCCCACGGCATCTCACGATCGTCAGCACATTCACGATCGGCATACCCGGCTTCTTCCTCGCCATCGCGCCGAACTCACGTCGTTACATTCCCGGCTTCGTCGAACGCGTGTTGCGCTTCACCATTCCGGCCGGCGTCGTCGCGTTCGCCGCGACGATGGTCAGCTATGGGATCGCGCGTTTCGGGCACGACCTGGTGTTGCGCGAGGCGCGCACGACGGCCACGCTCGTGCTCATCGCGGTCGGGCTCTGGGTGCTGGTGCTCCAGGCCCGCCCCTTCAACTGGTGGAAGACGATCCTCGTCGGCGCGATGGTCGGGTGTGTCGCGCTGATCATGGTCATCCCGGGCCTTCGCGACTTCTACGCGCTCGAGTTCCCTCCGGCCGACGTGGTGTTCGAGGCATCGATCATCGCGGCGGCTGCCATCCTGTTGCTGGAGCTGGGTTGGCGCCTCAGCCGCGTGGTCGCCAACCGTCGGGCGGTCGCATAGCCGAGCCGCGGCGGGCTGCCTACAGCCAGCCCTTTCGCTTGAAGATGATGTACAGGCCGACCCCGATCAACAACATGGCCCCGAGCGCGAGCGGGTAGCCGAAGGTCCAGTTCAACTCGGGCATGTGACGGAAGTTCATGCCGTAGATGCCTGCGATCAGGGTCGCGCCTAGCAGGATCGCGCCCCACGAGGTGAGCTTCTTCATCACGTCGTTGAGGCGGTTGGAGATCACGGCGAGGTCAGCCTCGAGGAGACCGGTGAGGAGATCGCGCTGCGACTCGATGAAGTCGAGCACCCGCAACGATCGGTCGTAGAGGTCGCGGAACAAGACGCTGGCATCGCCCGACACGAAGGACAGCTCGCCCAATGTCACCGCGTTCAGCACCTCGCGCAAGGGAGCAGCGGCACGACGAAACTCCATGAGGTCGCGATGGACCGCGAAGACGCTCCGCGGTATCGACCCCCGAGAATCGTCCGTGAACACGTCCTCCTCCGCCTGTTCGAGCCGATCGTCGATCACGTCGATCACGTCGAAGTAGCGGTCGATGACCACATCGAACAGGGCCCAGAGGAGCAGCCCTTCGTCAGTCTTGCCCTCGGCGCGACGTTGGAGCGCGAAGCGATGCGCCACTTCCTCGATGTCGAGTGCCGGTATGCGCTCATTGGGGTGACGCACCGTCAGCAACCACCCCGGGCCGACGACGACGTCGATTTCACGGCTCTCGAACTCAACACCTCGGTACTCGCAGTCGTGGACTGCGACGTGCCAGTAGTCGCCGTAGCGCAAGAGCTTTGTGCGCTGCGGTTGTGGGTTCGTCAGCGCCTCGACCACGAGCGGTGCCAGTCCTAGCTCTCGGGTGACGAGGTCGCGTTCTTGCTCGGATGGATCGTCGGTGTCGACCCAGACGACCGCCCGGTCGGGATCGATCGCCTCGTGCAGATCGGTGAGGTCGACCTTCTCGTACTCTGCGACGCCGTCCACGTAGCGCCAGATCCGCATCACAGCCTGCGAGACTACGCACGCGAACGTCGATGCCGTGGCATGCACGGTTGGGAAGCGAAGGACGTTACGGACGACAGCGGGTGCCGACCCGCGGAAGCGCACCTCCGAGCAGGTAGCGGTCCACCGCGCGGTCGATGCAGCGCGACTTCGTGTACGCGGTGTGCTCCGTGCTGACGAAGGTGAGCAGCCGCGAGTTGCCGATGCGGCCCGACAGATCGCGTGCACCCGAATACGGCGTGGCGGGATCGTCGGTGGTTCCGACGATCAGGATCGGCGCCGCTCCCGTGACACGGACGTCACCGAGTGCATCGCTCGGAGACGGCCGCGGCAAGCGCGGGTCGCAGCCGACGGGCACGTCGGAGACGAAGCCACCGAAAAACGGGTGTTCGGTCGTTGCCCGCTCGTACTCGGCGACGAATCGATCGAACGGCTCGAGGGGCTGAGGCTGGTCGGCGCAGAGGATGATTCCCGACGACTCAGCGAGGTCGTCGTAGGTCCCGTCGCCGCGCCGACCGTTGTAGCCGTCCGCCAGCGCGAGCAGGCCGGAGCCGTTGCGGTGCCGGGCCAGGGACAGCGCCCACGCAAGATCGGACCACCCGAACTTCTTGTCGTACAGCCCCGCGACGAGCGCGGTGTAGAAGGCGGCTACGCCCGCCCGTCGACGGTCACGGCGGTCGTCCCCGTTGCGAAGCGTGAGGCCGTGCTCGAACTGATTGCGGAGCGCGGCCAACGCGGCGCGGGGGTGCCCGCCGGAGCGGAAACGGCACGACTCGCGACGCGCGCAGTCGCGGAGGAACGCGTCGAGCGCGTGTTCGAAGCCCGCGGCCTCGTCGGCGTTCTCGCCGTCGAGTCCCAGCGTGAGGTCGACCGGCCCGTCGAGCGCCATCCGGCCAACCCGTTCGCGGAACTCCTGCGCGTACACGGCACCGATGACGGTGCCGTACGAGAATCCGAGATAGGTGAGCCGGTCGTCACCAAGCGCGGCGCGGAGTAGGTCGAGGTCGCGTGCGACGTTGCGGCTCCCGACGCGGGCGAGCCACGATCCGTGATGGTCGATGCACGACTGCACGAAGTCGACGCCGCCGACGTTCCCGTCGTAGAACGCACGGAGGTCCGTTTCGGTGTCGGGAGTCGGGTCGACCGCGAACACCTCGTCGGCAGCCGCGTCACTGATGCAATCGATCGCGTTCGACTTTCCGACACCGCGAGGATCGAAGCCCACGAGGTCGTAGCGCCGGCGTATCTCCATCGGCACCGAGCCGATGAAACTCCGCAACGTCTCGGTGCCGGGGTCGCCGGGCCCCCCGAAGTTGAGCACGAGCGAGCCGACTCGGTGTCCGGAGTCGAGCGCCCGCGCGCGCGCGACGGCAATGCGCGTGCGTCCCTCGGACGGTTGCACGTAGTCGACGGGCACCGAGATCGACCCGCACTCGAACTGTCGTCCGCACGATCGCCAAGGGATCGTGCCCACACCATCGGGACCCGTCACTGCATGCGATTCCGCCGCGAAGGGCGGCGCGACGACAACGAGCAGGAGCGCGACGAGTCCGGCGATGAATCGGGGCACCCGCCGAAATCTACCGTCGCGGGCCCGAGCGAAAGGCTCGGCGAGCGGTAGGTTCGCACGGTGGCGAAGTTCCTCAGTGCGGAATGGATCAACGTCGTGCGCGGGGTCGGGCCAACGGTTGGCGACACGAGCGTCGAATGCTCGGTCACGGGGGGTCCTGACGGCGACGTGAAGCTGCACGCGCTCCGCGACGAGGTCGCGCTGGGAGCCCTGGACGAGCCCGACGTCTCGCTCACCCTGCCGTACGCCGAGGCGATGGCGATCGCGCGCGGCGAGCTCGAGCCGAGCGTTGCGTTCATGCAGGGGCGCATGAAGACCGCGGGCGATCCCGGCCGGCTGCTCGATCTGCTCGCCGCGACCGCGACCGACGGCTTTCGCGACGGCCTCGAGCGTGTCGCACGCGCGACGGAGTTCTGACAGCCCCGAGGGTCGTGGCGCGCGTCAGCCGGTGCGCTGCACCTCGCGCAGCGCACGCCATCCGATGAGCCGGGCACCGGCGCGCGCGATCATCTCGCGCAGCGAGGGGTCGCGGGAGAGGTACGCGTAGTCCTCGACGCGGCCGCCCCAGTCCGACGCCGCGGCTCTCATCTCGTCGGTGTCTGTCGCGGGGTGCAGGCAGACCTCGGTCACGCCGGGGGTCAAGTCGAACAACAGCCGTTCCACGCGGCGCTGGCCACCGGGCGGGCAGACGAGCACGTGGTCCGGGAAGACGGCCCCCTCCTCGGCTGCCAGGCGCCGGAACGGGAATCCTGCGACCCTCTCGGCGGAAGGGTCGGCGAGACGCATCGGGAGACCGAACTCGACCGCGAGCTCGAGGTAGACGTCGAAGAAGTCCGGCCGCTGCTCGAGCGTCCCGAGGTGGCTGGCGACGTGGCTGGCGTCGAACCCCCACATGATGGCGCGCTCGATCTGGGCGCGCGCTTCCCGCCGGACTTCGTCGAGGTCCGCGTGGTCCCACGCATCTTCGATCGTGCGCGGGAATCCGCCGTCGCCGTCGAGGAGGCTCGGCGCGTGGGTAATGGGGCCCCACCGGTACGTCTCGAATTGCGCGTTCAAGGTCAGCTGCACCCCGACGTCCTCACCGCGATAGCGCGACGCGGCATCGCGTGACCACGGGCACGGGACCATCAACGACGCGCTCGTCGCGACGCCTTCTCGGATCGCGTCGAAGACCGCGACGTTCGCGGAGTGTGTGAGGCCGAGGTCGTCGCACGTGACGATCAAAAGTTTGGCGTCGGGCGCATGACCCAGGCGTTCGGCGAGCGTTGCCATTGCGACGGATCGTATCGCCGGGTACTTCGGCCCGAATCGGTCTGTCGGTACTGTGTCACCGGTGCGGGTCGTTGTTTCCGTCTGCGTGCTCGCGCTCGCGCTCGGCGCGTGTTCGAGCGGGTCGTCGCCGACCGCCGCGCCGACAAGCACCACGAACGCAACCGGAATCCCGCCGGCGGCGCCATGTCCCGGGTTCCACGGCACCACCGTGCGCGCGGAGTCGTCGGGCGCCCGGCCGGCGGGGCTGCTCACCGACGCGACTGCGGGTGCCGCGGGATGCCTCGACCGGGTGACGTTCTTCTTCCAGTCGCTCGGTGACGGGACACCGCCGGGGTACCGGGTCGAGTACCGCGACCCGCCGTTCTCCGACGGCGATCCTCCCCGTGAGATCAACCTCGACGGGAACGCGTTCCTCTCGGTGACGATCGCGCCGGCTGCGAGCGTCGACATCACGAAGCAGGACAGCCCGCCGACGTACCGAGGGAGCGTGCTCCTCCGGTACGGCGAACACCATCACCTCGTGCTCGTCCGCAAGTTTCGCGACGCTCTCGGCAGTGTGCAGTGGGTGATCGGGCTCGACGAGAAGCGTCCGTTCCTCGTCGACTCCGCGACCGACCCGACGCGGATCTCGGTCTACGTCGGTTAGCCTTTATTGCGGGTAGCCGCGACTACGTGAGGTCGAGCACAACCTTGCCGAAGACCGCGTCAGCCGCGAGGAGGTCGTACGCTTCGCCAACGTTCTCGAGCGGCAGGGTGCGGGCGATGACCGGCTCGACCGAGCCGTTGGCAAGGAGCGGCACGACGTCATGCGCGAACGCGGCCGTCGCCGCCGCCTTCTCGTCGATGTCCCGCGGCCGGAGAACGGTGCCGTACACCCGCAGTCGTTTCACCATGAGCGCCCCGATCTCGAGCTCGGCGCGGGCGCCTGCCTGCGACGCCACCATCACGATGCGCCCGAGCCGGTTCGCGACGTGGACGTCCACCGGCAGATACGCGCCCCCGACGAGGTCGACGGTCACGTCGACCGGGCCCGCCGCCGCGAGGATCTGGTCCGCGAGCGTGGTCGCATCGAGGTCACGCGGAGCGAGCACGGCGTGGTCGAGACCGAGCGCTCGGCTCCGGTCGAGCTTCGCAGCAGTGCGAGACGTGCCGACTACCGTGCATCCCCTTGCGTGCGCGAGCTGGACCGCGGCGGTGCCGACGCCCGAGCCCGCAGCGGTCACGAGCACCACCTCACCGGGCTGTGCGGCGGCCTGCGTCACCATCGCGTCGTGCGCGGTGATGAACACCTCGGGTACACCGCCGGCGGCCACGAGGTCGAGCCGGTCGGGCACGGCAACGCAGTGTGCCGCCGGGACCGTCACGAGCTCGGCCTGACCACCGCCTCCCACGAGCCCGAACACCCGGTCACCGATGTCGAGGGTTTCGACCCCGGGGCCGAGCCGTTCCACGACACCCGCGAACTCCAGGCCGGGGATGTCCTGCGGTACGCCGGGCGGCGCGGGGTAGGCACCGGCGCGCTGCGCAAGATCGCCACGGTTGACCCCCGCCCCGTGAACCCGGACGAGCACTTCTCCCGCCTTCGGAACCGGAGCGGGCCGGGTCTCGACGACGAGCTCGCGGTCGGCGACGACGACGGCACGCACGTCGCCAGACGCTACCGTCCAAAGGGTGACGGTACCGGAGCTCGCCTTGCTCGACGACGAGGGTGAAGAGGTGCTGCTCGACGCGGACGAGGCGGCCGCGCTGTTCGCGCTCACCGACGACCTCGACGCGGCGACGGTGTCGGCGTGTCCTCGGTGTCGCAGCCGTATCGTCGCCGTCGTTGCGCTCGTGGACCTCTTGGCGGACGCGCCGCCGTTCTCCCGGAGCTCCGAGCTCGTCGCCCTCGCGGACGAGGCGCCGACGCTCCACCTCTATGTTCGCGACCTCACGACACCCTGCGACCACATCCTCTGGCGGGACCCGGGATACGAGGAGTGGAGCGAGGCGATCGACTACCTCGTGGAGTCGTAGCGCTCGGCTCCACCCGGCCCGCTCTCGGCGCCTACACCATGGCTCGCTCGCTACGAGCCGGGATACCCGGCTCGCTCACGCTCGCTCGCGTGGCGGGGGCGCCGGTGCGATTACCTCGGGATGCGGGGGCGCTTGAACTCGTTCAACTCCGACCAGGTCAGGAAGTCGAGCATGCGCTCGAGATCCTCGACGTTGCCGCGGCTCATGAAGCGGACGAACGCTGCTTGATCACCGTCCCAGAACGTCGGCACACCGAACACGCCGTGATTGTCCACGCACTCGGTGTGTTCGGACTGGAGCGTCTTGAGCGGACGGCCGCTCCATGCCTCCTCCGCGACCAGGTCGGGATCGAGGCCAACCGACGCCACGGCCTCCTTCAGCACGTCTTCTTCACCGAGCTGCTTGCCGTGCTCGTGGCGTGCCGCAAAGAGCGCGATGTGCCCATCGAAGAACTTGTCGCTGAAGGCATCACGTACCGCGAGTCCGTACAGCAACGCGCGCATGCCGCTGCCCCAGTCGTCGGGGTCGCGTTCCCACATCGCGGGTTCGTCCTCGGGTACGTGTACCTGATCCAAAGAGAACGGCACGAATCGAAATTGGATGTCGGACCCGCCGCGTATGGCGTTGATGACGGCGAGGTTGCCGTTGTAGGCGAACGGACAGCGGTAGTCGAACGTGACGGCGACGGAGCGGGCCACTGGGAACCTCCCGTTGTGAGCGACGTCTTCGAGGCTACCCGACGACGTCACAGAGCACGCTCGGGCTGTCTGTCGGGAGTGTGAGCACGAGGAGGGCTTCGGCGGTAGAAGCGCTCAGCACTTGTGGGCGACCCCGGGTCAGCAGGAAGTAGACCGTCTCGCCGTCGACCGCCTGTGTCGCGTCCCGCAGGTGCGCGCCGAGTAGGCCCTGTCCGCGGATCCGGAACGAGGTCGGCCCGTCGAGGCGCACGACCAGCTCGTTGTCCGGTCGCGCGCGCACGCGCACACAGCCGGCCCCATCGGGCGTCGTAGTCGCGCGCCGCGTGGAGTCGACGCGCGCCACGCCGGCGGGCGGAACCGCGGGGTCCGGGGCGACGACCAGATCGAGCCGCGCGAGCACGGTGAGGAAGTCGCGCTTCGTCGCTTGGTCGAGCGGTGGCAGCTTGCCCGCACGGTCCATCGCCGCGATCTCGTCCACGGTGACCTGGGGCTCGAACGCGGAGAGCGGGCGGCTGAGCAGAAAGGTCCGCCCTTGGCGAACGAGCGACGCAGTGGCCAGCAGCGCGCCGCGGTCGCTCCGCTTGCCTGGTCTCGCGAGGTTGGCCTGGTGGTCGAGCTCTCGCGCCTGAGCGATGACGAGCGCGACCGTAACTGCCGCGAGCAGCACGCGCCGCGCCCGACCCGGGCGGAACAGGGTCTGCGCGGCCTGCGCGACAAGCGGGATGACCAACGCCAGCGTGACGTACGCGTAGCGCGACTCTGCCGGGTTGCTGCCGAACAGGTTGCCGCGTCGGTACCCGGTCGCGGCGAGGAAAGCGACACCACCGATCGCCAGCGCGACCGGCAACGTCAACGATGAGTCGTAGCCTCGACGAAAGAGGCGGTAACCGAGCCACGTGACGACCGCGAGCACGACGGCAGTCCCGATGAGCTCGACGCGTGCGACGTCGCCCAGTGCACCGGTGAGTCCGTGCCAGACGAAATCGGGTATCGCGTCGGGCGCCGCGGTGGCGACACGAGCGCCCTGGCGTCCGTACGCGAGGTACCACCAGACGTACAGCGCGGCCGGGAGGACGACCGTCACTGCCGCGACCCGCCAACCTCTGCGTACGAGCTGCACGAGGCCGACGGCGACGAGCATCGGCAGACCCACACCCGAGCACATCAAGCCCGCTGTGAGCAGGGCCACGGCGAGCGCGTCGCGACGCACGAACTTCGCGCCCGTCTCCGGGATCACGAGCATGGCAGCCAACCCGAACGCGACCGACGCGATCAGGGTCACCTGGAAGGCGTTGAGGAGGTTCTCGAAGCCGGTGCCCGTCACTGCGAACACTGCGCTCGCGCACGTGGCCACCCACGCGTCGACACCGCTCCGCAGCATGACGCGCCACAACAGGACCACGACCGCGAAGTGCGCGACGATCGGCAGCAGGATGTACGGCCAGTACGTGCGCAAGCCGAAGGCCCAGTAGAGGCCTCTGAACGCGAGGATCGGCAGCGTCGTCCAGTGTTCGAAATGCGGCTGGAACAGCCCGAGGTGGCCCGGGCCCGACGTCAGCCCGCGGTCGGTGATGATGAACCACTCGTCGCCACCGAACCAGAGACGGCGCGCGCAGTACACCACGAAGATGCCTGCAAGGACGATGACGACACCGAATCCGATATACGCCGAGCGCTGTGCACGGTCGGTCGGCGACAGCTCGGAGAGCGGGCCGACGCGCTCTGGGATCGGGTCGGCAGTCCGAAGTCGCATCAGAGCGGTAGCAAGCGGCGCGCAATGGCGCCCATGACAACGCCGAGCGACGCACCGACGAGCACGTCGGATGCGTGGTGCATCTTCACATAAACGCGACTGGACGCGACCGCACCGGCGAGCAAGAAGTACGCCGGCGCGAGCGGCGAATCGCGCAGCAGCATCGCGGCTGTGAACGCCGACGCGGCATGACCCGAGGGAAACGAACTCGTGATCGGCCGGTGCATTCCGTACGGCAGGGGTTCGTGCGCGTGAGTGTCGAGCTCAGGGCGCACACGCTGGAAACACATCTTCACCGGCCCGTTCGTGATCATCGACTCGACCGCGAGGTCGACTGCGAGCCGAAGCGGCACCTGCGGATTACCACGCCGGGCGCCGCGAAGGCCGGCGATCGCGACCCACAGGAGGCCATGGTCAGCGGCGGACGAGAGACCGTAGAAGAAATGGTCGAGGGCCGGGCGCCGGATGCGCGCCATCCAGGCGTCGACCGCGTCGTCGAATGCCTGCACTCGAGTCTTGACACGTGTCGCGCCCCCGCTTCGCAACCGGGCCATCCGACGCAGCCTAGAAGCGATGCTTCATGATCCTGGTGCGCCTCGGCACGCGTGACGCGGCGCGCTCGCCGCAGAAATCGCTTGTCAAGCTTGCCGCGATCCTTTATCGTGTCGATTCGCAGGTTTCCTCCGCGAACTTGTTGTCGAAATACGCACTCGGCTATTTCGGATTTCTTTGACGCGGTATTTCTGCTTGCGTCGGGCACGTGCTTCACGTATGTTCAGCGCGTGTCCCCGTTCCGCCCTTCGGTGCTGACGCGCGCGCGGCGTCTTCGCGCCGCGAGCGCGCCCGGCCCAGTCAAGTGGATCACCGTCGTGCCGTTCTTCCCGGACGGCATGGTCGCGGTGATCCGCGACCATCCGGGCGGACTCGGGTTACCAACAGGTGAAGTGCGGTCCGGGGAGCACGATCTGGTCGACGCCTCGCTGCGGATCCTGCTCGAGACTGCCGGGTTTCGCCGTCAGACCTTCCACGAGTTCGCCCGCGATGGCGCGCAGGTCTTCGCGTGGTCCGAAGGTGACCGGTACCACGGCCGGCGTCCGCACGCGGCCGTGCCGCTCGAGATCGGCGAGCCCGACGCGATCTCGCGACTCCTGCGTGTGTCGGGTCGGTCCGACCTCGGCGATCTCGTCGACGCGGCGGCGCACTCATACTGGACGATCGACCGGCGCGCGTTCTGCGCGGAGCACCAAGCGTCGCTCGAGCGGGTGTATCTGGCGTCGGACACCGTCGAAGGCGGTTCCGGGTTCGGTGGTCCGCCGGGGGAGTGGCGCGCCGCGCGCGAGCCGATCACCGACGCGATCGACCGTGACGGCTCGTTCTTGGATCTCGGCTGTGCGAACGGTCTCCTGATGGAGTCGGTGCAGCGTTGGTGCGCCGAGCGCGGGATCGCGGTCGAACCGTACGGCGTCGACATCGCGCCCGGGCTCGTGGCTCGTGCGCGGGAACGCCTGCCGCACTGGGCCGATCGCATCTGGCTCGCTGACGCCGCGACGTGGGTGCACCCCCACGGCCTGCGGTTCGACTACGTGCACGTGCTGCTCGACGTCGTCCCGCGTGACGACAGGGCCGAACTCGTGGCTCACGTCCTTCGGAGTGCCGTGCGGTCGCGCGGGCGACTGCTGGTCAGCCATTACGCGCGATCCACGGCGCACGACCGCAGCGCCGCGCAACAGCTCCGGGGGTTCGGACATGCGGTCGCGGGGGAGTCGCGGCTACCCCCCGGCGACGATCACGCGCCGCCCACCACCGCATGGTTGGTGGCGCCATGATCGAGCTCGCGCCCGCGCCGGTCGACTCATCGGAGGCCGGCGAACAGATCGTCCTCCGGCAGCGGGGCGCCGGTGCGATCGACGTCGCGGATGAACGACTCCACCCCGAACGCCTTGGCGAACGCGTCGTCGGGGAACCGCATGAAGAACGAGCCTTCGAGCTGGCTCGCGTGCGCCGCCAGCGCAGCGCGCTTCTTCGCCTGGTACTCGGTTGCATCGATATAGGTCGTGATCAACGAGTCGTCGACGCCGAACGGCCGCAGGGGCTCGGGCGCGTTGGCCGCGCCGGGCTCGGGAGGCGTCGATGGCTGCGGCAGCGACGGTACCTCGATGCCGTACTCGTCGGCGATCGCGCGCAGCCGTTCGCGATACGAGCGCGGCCGGGCAATGAGATACAGCTTGCTCGGACGGCCAGTGCGGTCCACCGCGAGGCGCGTCACGTCGTGCGCCTTCAGGTGGTCGGGATGGTTGTACCCCGAATGCGCGAAGTACGTGACGACGACCTGCGGCTCGAACCGCTCCAACAACCCGATGAGACGCTCCGCAACGACGTCGTCGGGTTGGTGGTGGAATGCGCGCGGGTCCTCGTTCTGCGGCCATCCGCGCATGCCCGAGTCGCGGTACCCGAGCGTCTCCACGTACGACACGCCGAGGGCCTTCGTCGCGATCGCGAGCTCCTCGAGCCGGATCCGCGCCACGTCGTCGGGGTCGTGACCGTCCTGGTCGGGCTTGATCCTTCCGGGCGCGTCGCCGAACTCGCCGTTCGTGCACGTGACGAGCACCGTGCGCACGCCTTCTGCCGAGTAGCGCGCCAGGGTGCCGCCAGTGCTGTTCGATTCATCGTCGGGATGCGCGTGCACCGCCATCAACGTGAGTTCTCGCATGAGCACAGCTTGCCTGACGGTCGTGTGCCGGCCCAACGACTCCGGGGTCTCCGTCCGTGACCGACGAGCTCGCGGCGGAGCAGTCGGTCATCGGCGAGGCGTACGCCGCGCTCGGTGCGATGCAGGCGCGCACGCAGTACGTCTTCGACCGGATCATGTCGACCGGGGGCTTCCAAGAGCTCGACCACGAAGTCGCGATGCGACGTCGCATCGCGCTCCTGGGCGACTCGCCTCGGCCGCTCGTTCTCGGGCGAATCGACCCGGAGGAGGTCGATCGTTGGTACATCGGCCGTCGGCACGTCGCGGACGGGCGCGGCGATCCACTTGTCGTCGAGTGGCGCACTCCCGTGGCCGAGCCGTTCTATCAGGCCCGCCCCGGCGATCCCCGAGGACTCGTGCGTCGTCGACAACTGATGGTCGAGAATCGGCAGCTCCTGTCGATCGCCGACGA
>JBKPCV010000040.1:0-8566 GCA_046727575.1 Actinomycetota bacterium | reverse complement strand
CCGCCACATGGCGCACATGGCGGTGGTCGCGTTTCGGTAGATCGCTGCGGTCAGGGCCTTCCTGCTCTGGCGACCACGCGCAGGCCGCGCTTATTGGGCAGGTCTGCGAACCAGGCGGCATCTTCGGCATCGACGCAGATGCCGTCGGGCGCGGCACCGTCGACGTACGCCCACACCCGCTCATTCGACAGTTCCCCATCGGGTCCAACGTCGTAAGCGCGCAGGCAGCTCGCTTGTCGACATGAAAGCCGACGCTGCCTGAGTTGACAAGCAGCGCCGGTGGGGTGTCTCCGCTCCTGGTGAAGGTTCCGAGTTCGTGGTCGAGACTCGGGGCTTGGCAACCGATGCCCTCGCAAAGAGGGGGAGGCTCCTCTGGAGCGACAGTATGTCGGGATCGACTTTCATCGTCGGTGTTCGGTGATCGTTCGCCTCGCGGCGGATGGTGAGTGCCTTGGTGTGCATCGCATCGTGAACGACCCGTTCGAGTTGTCGGCGGTGATGGCGTATGCGGGTGAGTCGCCGTGGGTGGTGATCGAAGCGACGTACGGCTGGTATTGGGCGGTGGATCTGCTCCAGGACCTCGGCGCGATCGTGCATCTGGCGAACCCGAAGGCGTTGACGCGACGAGCAGCCCACCATCGCGGCCACCAACCGAACGGTCTAGGACGTGCGACTACCTCCTCGGATCGCAGCGGTGGAGAAGTCGGCGGCGCTCGAGGTGAGCCGTCTCGTGGAGGCGTCGAGCTTGGCACCGATCGCGGGTTGGTGATTCGGGTCCGACCGAGCCTGGTTGATGGCCGTCGTGGCTCCGACTGGGTGTGCGTTTAGGGACGAACGGTCGAACCGCCGTCGACGCTGATCACCTGGCCGGTGATCCAGCTTGCGTCGTCCGACATCAGGAACGCGACGGCCGCCGCGATGTCCTCGGGTTCGCCGAGGCGCGCGGAACGGCAGAGACTGAGGGCGAACTCGCGAAACGCAGGGTCGGAGTTGTCGCGAATCGTCTGTGTCAGGACTACGCCGGGAGCGACGCAGTTGGCACGGATGCCCTCCCGACCCCAGCGTGAAGAGACGTGGCGCATCAGTGCGTTGATGCCGCTCTTCGAGATGCCGTAGGAGGGCCGCTGTGGTTCTCCGACGTGTCCTGCGGCCGAGCTGGTGTAGACGATGACGCCGCTGCCCCGCTGCAGCATTTGGGGGATGGAGTGACGTGTGCAGAGCAGGTAGCCGCGTAGGTTCACCGCGATCGTGCGATCGAAGACGTCGAGCTCCACTGCAAGCGCGTCCGAGTCGCGCATGATCACTTCGGCGGAGAGGGCGGCTGCGTTGGCGTGCATAAGGTCGAGCCCACCGAACTCGGCAACTGCCGCGGCTACGAGCGCTGCGACACTTTCGTCGTCGGTGATGTCGAACTGCACAGCAACGGCGGTGCCGTTATCAGCGCGGATCGAGGCGGCGACCGCCCAAGCATCCCGCACGACGATGTCGCCGACCACGACGGACGCGCCCTCCTCGGCGAGGCGGGCGGCGGTCGCCGCGCCGATTCCCGAACCACCGCCCGCCACCACCGCAACCTTGCCGTCGAGTCCTCGCATTGCTCCTCCTTTCCCGGTGTGCCGCCGGGAGACGTCTAGGTCCGCCGCGTTACCGCATCGCCGGTGACGCCAACGGTCGGGGCGGTGCGTGTAGGGATGCGCTGTGAAGGTGTGGCCCGGCGGGTGCGTCGTCGCGAACGACTGAGCTCGGCAACGATGCCTTCGGGGTTGCGGCTCGCGCCGAACGCGGCGAGACCGGGCCCGATGCGGGTGAGCGCCACGAGCACGGACACACCGAATACCACGAAAGACACCTCGTCTTGCACGATGAGCAGGAGGACGGTGCTGACGCCGCCGATGAGCGCGCCGCTCACGGTGCCGACGCCGCCGACCACCAGCAGCAATAGGAAGGGGATGCCGAGCAGCATCGCGAAGTCCATCGTGCCGACCGTGCCGCGGTACATCCCCAGCAGCCCACCGGCGAGGCCGGCCATGCCGGCAGCGAGCGCGAACACGAGCAGCTTTGTCCAGACGAGGTTCACGCCGACGGTCGCGCTGCCGGCCGGACTGTCGCGCAGCGCGATCAGGCGCAGGCCGAATGGACCGCGACGCAACCAGACGACGAAGAAACCGAGCAGCGCGAAGACGACCGCGGCGAGCATCAGGAAGTTGCGCGCGTCGTCGAAGTGGACGCCGAGGAAGCGCGGAGTCGCGAGCCGCCGACCGCTCGCCCCGAAGATCTCGGGCTGCGCAAAGAACAGTGGGATGGCCATCACCGCGAACGCCATCGACGCAAGCGCGAGGTACAGGCCCTGGAGTCGGAGCGCCGGCAGGGCCATCAACACCCCGAACGGCATCGCCGCCGCCGCTGCAACGAGCAGCCCTAAGGGATTCCCTGCCCCCAGCCATGACTGCGCATCGCCCGCGACCTCGGCCATCGCGAACGCCCCGACGCCGACGAATGTGATCTGCGCCAGTGAGACTTGACCAGCCCAGCCGGTGAGCGGCACCAGGGAGAGCATGATGGCCGAGGTCAGCAGTGCAAGCGTGAGGCGTCGCAGGTTCGTGGTGTCGAGGCCGCCGAACTCGGCGACGAGCGCGACGACGAGGACCAGTGCCGCAAGACCCGTGGCCGCCCTTCCCAGCGTCGGGACCCGCGGCACCGGGTGCTTCGGGGCCAGCCTGCCAGCCTCGATGCGTGCCTCCGGGAGCACGAGCAGCGCGAGGAACAGGATCACGGCGGGGATCGCCACCAACGCTGTGCTCCAGCGTCCACCCCATTGCAGGAAGTTCAGGGCGAAGCTCTGGGCGATGCCGATCAGCAGCCCGCCCGCGAACGTCCATGGAAGGCTGCGCAACCGGCCGATGACGGCCGCTGCGAAGGCATCGACGATGAACAGCGTGAGCGCGTCGACCCGCAGCCCGATGTTGGGCGCCAACAGGATCCCGGCGACGGCGGCCAACATCGAACCCAGAGCCCATGACAACGCGGAGACCCTGCCCGGTCGTACCCCGTTGAGCGCCGCCAGTTCCCGGTTGTCGACGACCGCGCGCATCGCCACGCCCGTCCGGCTCCGGTAGAGGAGGAGCCGTAGGAAGAGTGCGATGAGCACCGCGACGACGATCGTGAGGAAGCGGTGCCAGGTGAGCACGACGTCGCCGATGTCGATGCCGTGCTTGTCGGCGAGGAACTCGGGGAGCTGTGAGATCGAGTTCTCGTCCCATATCGTCGACGCCAGCCCCATCAGGAAGAACATCAGGCCGATGGTCACCACGAGCTTCACCACGAGCGGCGCATCGACCAGTGGACGCATGAGCGTGCGCTCGATCACCGCACCGAGCAGCGGCGCCGCGATCAGCACCACGAAGATCAGCGCGATCCACGCGGGCCAGTCACGGTTGACCCGCACCTCCCAGTACAGGAACGCCATGATCATGCCGATCGCGCCCTGAGCAAAGTTGAAGACGCCCGAGGTGGTGTAGGTGACGACGAGCCCCGATGCCGCGATGGCATAGATCGATCCGGCAGTGAGCGCGTAGATCACCGCGCTGGTGATTGTCTGGCTGGTGAACGCGGATTGGTTCAGCGACTCGGCGACGACGACGCCGAGGAAGATCGCGATCGCGAAGCACGCCGCTAACCGCCACTTGCCCGACTTCGTCACCGCAGCCCCCGTGCCCCGTTCTCACGTCCTCGTCGTCGACTAGCTCGGCGCCGCGGCCTCCACCGTTTGGATGAGGCGGTCGGCGAACCGCTCGTGCATCTGATCGAACGCGCGCTCGATCTTCGGGATGAGTCGTGCCATGCGCTCGGCGTCCTCCGGTGCGAGGTGTGCGAGCGCGGCGTAGGTCTCGGAGGTGTTCGGCCCCTTACGACGCGACGCCTCGGCCATCACGTACCCGCCGACCGATAGCGCGATCCAAACCTGCATGTCGGCGAGCTCGTCGTCGACGAAGCCGGCCTGCTCGAGGATCCGCGCCAGCGTCGCCGCGTCATGCAGCCAGCGCGACGAGCCACCCGCGAACACGACCTCCACGATCTGCGCGCACGGCACCAGGTATTGGAGCCCGCCGAGCACCCACGCACGTAGCTGGTCCTGCCACGAGCCCTCGCGGGGCAGGGCCGCATTGCGCTCCATGAGGATGCGGCCGACCACCTCGTCCATGAGCTCGTCGCGGTCCTTGAAATGCCGGTACAACGCCATCGGAGTGAGCCCTACCGCGCTCGCGACGCGCGCCATCGTCAACGGCTCGGCGGGCTCGGCGAGCACGAGCCCGACCGCGGCGTCGACGATCTGCTCGGGCGTGACGCGCGGCGGGCGCCCGCGCCGCGGGGCCGTGGCCGCCGTCGTGCTCAGAGCTGCGTCGCTGCCGCCGGGCATTGCGCTCCTTCAGTGTTTGTGATATCCGTACACATAACGCTACACATAATGGTGTTGCACTCGTGTCGAGGGGGGACCGGGCGTGGATGGTCGACAGGTGGGGACGGCGGTGGCGGTCGCATTCTGCGCGGTCATGTGCGCCGTCGCCACCAGCCTCTCGACGGCGGGCGCCGCCGGGGAGAAGCCCGCCGGCAGCGAGATTGGGGTCTCGCCCACCGAGGTGCGCATCGCCGTGATCGCCGACGTCGACACGCCGCTGGCGCCCGGGGCGTACGCGGGTGCCCGCGACGCGGTGCAGGGCTTCGCCAAGTACATCAACAAGCAGGGGGGGCTCGCGGGGCGCAAGGTCGTGGTCGACTTCTACGACTCGAAGCTCAACGGCGACGAGACGCGCAACGCGATCATCAAGGCCTGCCAGAACGACTTCGCGATGGTGGGTACCGGTGCGCTCTTCCTCAACAACGTCGACGACATGCTCGCCTGTCCCGACATCAAGGGTGCCAAGACCGGCCTCCCCGACGTTCCCGTCGTCACCATCTGGGAGGCGGAGCAGAACTCGCCGGTGTCGTTCCCGATCACCGCACCGTCGAAGGTGTTCAACGACCCGAGCGGCAACACGTATCAGGCGCGGGTTGGGCGGTTCCGGTGGTACCTCCAGAACGTCTCGAAGGACCTCCACGGCATCTTCCTCGTCGGGGCCGACCTCGCGGCTTTGAAGACCGCGACCATGCCGATCTGGCTCGGTGCGCAGGAGGTCGGCATCAAGAGCGACGGTGTGTTCGACGTGCACGGCGCCGACGGGCAGGACAAGTACCTGCCGATGGCCACCGCGATGCAGTCGCGCGGCTCGACCATCGAATCGAGTGGCGTCAACGACACCTCGCAGGCCTACATGCTCAAGGAGGCCGCCGTGCAGGGCGTGAGCACGGTGAAGGTGTGGGATTGCACCTCGGCGTGCTATTCGAAGCGGTTCCTCAACACCGCAGGCGCCAAAGCAGAGGGCCAGTACATGGACATGCCGTTCGTGCCGGTCGAGGAAGCCAGGTACTCCCCGGCGGTCAAGGCGTATGTGAGCTCGGTGGGGAACGGCGTCATCGACGGCAACGGCGAGCAGGCGTGGGCGGCGGCACTGTTCTTCCGCGACGCGGTGAACGCGGTCGTGAAGAGCGGAGACGTCAACGCGCTCACCCGCGCCAACTTCCTCGCCGCCGCCCGGAAGATCCACTCGTTCAACGCCGATGGCATGCTGGCGACCAGCGACATCCCCTCGAAGAAGGCCACGCCGTGCACCTCCCTGTTCCAGGTGAAGGGCGGCAAGTTCGTCCGGGCGTTCCCGAAGAAGCCGGCGACGTTCGACTGCAACCCCAAGAACGTCGTCACCGTGAAGCAGTCCGGCAACTGACAGGCGGGAGGAGAGCGCGTGTCGCACGAGCTGTCGGGAACGGTCGCACTGGTCACCGGCGCCAGCAAGAACATCGGCAAGGGCATCGCACTGGAGGTGGGCGCGAGCGGGGCCGTGACGTACCTGACCGCTCGATCGGTCGAGGACGTGCCCGGACAACTCGCGAGCCTGCAGCGCACCGCGGCGGAGATCCAGGCACGCGGCGGCTCGGCCGTCGCCGTCGCCTGTGACCACACCGACGACGCCCAGGTCGAGGCCGTCTTTGACCGCATCCGCAAGAAACAGGGCCGACTCGACCTCGTGGTCAACGTCGCCTCACCCGACTTCTCCGAGATGGTCGGCGTGTCCTTCTGGGAGCTCCCGTTCCGCCACATCACCGCGTGTCTGGAGATCGGTCCGCGGTCCGACTACGTGACCACCGCGCTGGCAGCGCGGATGATGATCCCGCAGCGTTCCGGCCTGATCATCAACATCTCGTCGCACGGCGCCGACGGCTACCTGCTGTCGGTCCCCTACGGCGTCGGTAAGGCCGCCATCGACAAGGTCACGCGTGACACCGCGTTCGAGCTGAAGCCCCACGGCGTCGCCGTGGTGTCGCTCTGGCCAGGGCTCGTCCTCACCGAAGGCCTGCTCGCCAACACGGTCCTCACCGAGGACGGACGACGCGAGCTCCACGGGCTCGACGTCAGCTTCGGGGAGACCCCGAAGTTCAACGGCCGGGCCGTGGTCGCGCTGGCATCCGACCCCGACATCCTCGAGCGCACCGGCGGCTCCTACTGGACTGCCTCCCTCGCACGTGAATACGGATTCACCGAAGACGACGGGCACCTGCCTCCGGAGATGGCCAACGGGATCCTCGCGGCCATGGGCGACGACATGCCCGACTATTGGCGCGGCGTCGAACGCGCCGCGGCGTCCGACCCGTCCTGACCCTCGACGCACGACGTTGGTGGCCCCGCCCTCCGCGGTGTGGCGGTCGACATGCGGCTCGTCGGCGTGGCCAGCACAGGTGGGGCACCGGCCGGAGGCGCGGCAGGTGCCAGCTCGACCATTCCCGCCGATGCGTCCTGAGAGGAACCGCGGATGACAATGACAAGGAGTGCTGCCATGCCCGAACACCTGATTCTCATCTCGGCCGATGGTCATGCCGGGCCGCCGATCGCCGAGTACCGGCCGTACGTCGACGCCGAGGTCCTCGACGAGTTCGATCGGTTCGTGTCCGCCCGCGAGGCGTGGCGAGTCGAACGCAACCGGACGATGGGGCTCGCCGAGGACGACGAGCTCGTCCACGCGCTGTTCGGCGAGGACATGGTCAAGCTCTACGCCGATCAGGAGGCGGTCAAGAGCGGCGGTCGCAGCGGTGTCTATGACTCGGCCCGCCGGAACGCCGAACTCGAGAAGGAGGGCATCGTCGCCGAAGTCCTCTTCGCCGACTTCCAGAACAGCAACGAACCACCGTGGGGCGCGGCGTTCCCGTTCCCAGACACCAACAAGGAGTTGCGACTCGCTGGAGCGCGCTCGTTCAACCGCTGGCTCGCCGACTTCTGTGCCGAGTTGCCCGGCCGGCGGGCCGGCGTCGCGCTCGTGCAACCACACGACATCGACACGGCAGTGCGCGACGTGCACTGGATCAGAGAGACTGGCCTCGCCAGCGTGATGCTGCCGACCGGCGACTTCGAGCTGCCCTCATACCACGACCGCCGCTACGACCCGCTGTGGGCAGCGTGCGTGGACACCGGGCTACCGGTGACCATCCATTCCGGTGGCACGCCATGGGAGGGATACGGCCCGCACGCCATGTGGGTCACCAAGGTGGAGTTCATGTGGTGGGCGCGCCGGCCGCTGTGGGAGTTGATCTTCGGCGGCGCGTTCGAACGTTTCCCCGCGCTCCAAGTCGCGTTCACCGAGCAGGGCGCCGACTGGATCCCGTCGATGCTCGAGCGTCTGGACGAGCAGTACTACTCGCCGTTCGAACGCGGCATCACCGACCACCTGAAGAAGTCACCCACCGGGTACTGGTGCTCGAACTGCTACGTCGGCGCGTCCTTCATGAGCCGCGCCGAGTGCGACATTAGGGAACAGATCGGCGTCGACCGGATCATGTGGGGCGCCGACTACCCGCACATCGAAGGCACATGGCCCTACTCGTTGTTCGCGTTACGGGATGCGCTGAACGGTTGCTCGGCCGAGGAGGTTCGGCTGATGTGCAGCGAGACGGCCGCCAAGCTGTACGGCTTCGACCTCGACGTGCTTCGCCCGGTCGCCGAACGCGTGTCCCCACCGCTCGAGGACGTGCTCACCCCAGCGTCGCCCGCGGCGGCCACATATGACCCCGTCGACTACGCCCTCGGGAAGGTCAGCGGCAAGGAGACGGGCCGGCGCTTCATGTCGACCATGTTGGGCTGACCCATGGCGCCGGTGCGCGCAGCCGGCGCCGAACACTGGCGGCTATGTGCGCGTTCGCAGGGTGCGCTGCCTCCCTTGGGCGCTCACCCTTCGTACCGCTGCGAGGTCCGCGGCGCGTTCGCCGCTTGCTCGTCGAGCGAATGCCGATCCCGCACGCAACCGCGCATGAACTCCGGCCAGTCTGGTAGCAGCGGAATCGGGTCTGTCTTCTCGGGTAGTAGTCCCCACAGCGCCGGGTGATGCCAGCAAAGCTCGTGCACGGTGCTGTCGCGGTGTCGACCTTTCTGCAACCTCATTGCGTAGGTTCAGGACTGCGCGATCATTCCGCCCAATGGACTGGG
>JBKPCV010000039.1:0-5805 GCA_046727575.1 Actinomycetota bacterium | reverse complement strand
GTGGCGTCACGCCCAGGCGAACCCGTGCCGCCGCCGGGTCGAGGACGATGAGCTGCTCGAGCGGATCCGTGAGATTCATACGATGTCGCGCCGCTCCTATGGATCGCCACGCGTCTTCGACGAGCTCCGGCTCGGGGAAGGCCGCCGGGTGGGCCGCAAGCGCATCGAGCGACTCGTGCACCAACACGGGGTCGTGGGGATCCACAAACGTCGCCGTGGGTGCACCCGCCGCGACCCCGACGCCACGCCCAGCGACGATCGGGTGAACCGCCAGTTCCGCGTCGACGGTCCCGACAAGCTCTGGGTCGCTGACATCACCGAGCACCCCACCGGCGAGGGCACGGTGTATCTCGCAGTCGTGCTCGACGCGTGGAGCCGCCGGGTGATCGGCTGGTCCATCGCCGATCACATCCGCGCCGAGCTTGTTGTCGATGCGCTGCAGATGGCGATCTGGCGGCGGCGACCATCCCCGGGCCAGACCGTGCACCACTCCGATCACGGTTCGCAATACACGAGCTGGGTCTTCGGCCGTCGGCTGCGCGCCGCCGGGCTGTTGGGCTCCACGGGAAGCATCGGCGACGCCTCCGACAACGCGCTCGCCGAGTCGTTCTTCTCGACGCTGCAACGCGAGCTGCTCGACGAGAAACCGCGCTGGCCGACTCGCCGGGAACTCTCGCTCGCCGTGTTCGAATGGATCGAAGGCTGGTACAACCCCAGGCGACGACACACCAGCATCGGACGCGTCAGCCCTATCGACTACGAAGCCCGGCACACCGCCGCGCCAGTCGCGGCATGATCACCTAACCAACCCGTCCGGGAAACCGGGGGAGGCTCACTGCTGCCCACCCGATCCACGACCGGGGGCGCAACCCACACCGCGCCCACCCGATCACGCACCCACCGACCGAGCTACTGAAAGATCAAGGCTAGCGGGACTGGGAGGCGGCGGATAGATCGGAAAGGTCAAGCAGGCGCAGCCGCGCGTAATGCCCGGTAGGGGTGCACGATGCCAGGCCTAGGGCCGCGCAGATCGGCGAGCATCTGGCGCCAGCTCGACTGCAGCTCAAGGTGCCGATTCGGTGCTCCCCGGAGACGGTGGTTCGGCGCGTGTTCTGTTGGCGCGCGTTCCGGCGCGGGGCGGTCGGTAGCTCAGCCGTTGTTGTCGATAACCGGGTCGTGTCCGGCGGCGGGCAATCGATCCGAGGAGCGAACCGGGCGCGCGTTCCACCGCGCTCCGCGACGCGCTCAGGTGGCGGCCGCCACGCGGAACAGCTCCCATGCGCCGGGAACCCCCTTGAGGTCGTGGGCGCCGAGCGGCTCGGACGCCACCGCTTGGCCCGCGACGGGGCGACGACCGACGCGGTTACGACGATCTCGCCGGCGCCGCCCTTCGACATCGCTCTGCTCGCGATGTTCACCGCGAGCCCCGAGACGTCGTCTCCCCGCCGGTCGATGTCGCCGACGTGCACGCCGATACGGGCGTCGAGCCCTTCGGCCCGGAGGTCGCTGCGGATCGCCGCCGCGACGCGTAGGGCGCCCCGGCGGAGGGGAGTAGCGCGAGCACGCCGTCACCGGTGGTCTTGATGACCGAGCCACCGGCCCGCCCGACGATGGCGCGGATTGTCGCGTCGTGGCGATCGAGCACGGACTTCCAGTCCTCGTCACCGAGGGACGAGGCTCGCTCGGTCGAGCCGACGAGGTCGGTGAACAGCACCGCCGACAGCAGCCGCTGCGGTGGCGGGAGCCGCTGTTCGCCGACGACGAACGCCGCGATCTCGGCCACGAGCGCGTCGACGTCGCCCACGAAGGGGAAGTGGTCGCGCCCTTCGAGCTCGATGAGCGTCGCGTGCGGGATCTTCTCCGCGGCGAGGGCCAACACGTCCGGCAGTGTGAACAGATTGTCGCGGCGGTGAAGGACGAGCGTCGGGGCAACGACATGCTCGAGGAGAGCGTCCTGCGGATCAGCGCGCATTACCGACTCCCAGAGGCGGGGAGCCGTCGACGGGCTGGCGCCCAGTCGACCCGCCCGCGCATACCAGTCGCGAAATGCGCGATCGGCGATCCGGCTCGGTGCGACCTCAGCGAGAATGTCGTCCTCTCCGCGCACGTTGGCGATGCCGCGTTGCACGCGGCGTTCCGACCATGACACCCAGTCGTCGTCCGCGACAATGGTCGGCTCATAGAGCACCAACGCCGACACCCGCTCGGGGTGCATCGCCGCGTACCGCGAGCCGATGCCGAAGCCATCCCAGGCCACCAACACGATGTCGCGGGCCCCCGACGCATCCACCACCGCGGCGAGATCGTCGGTCCACTGGTCAACAACCGGCAGCTCCCAACCCGCGATCGGGTCCGACAGACCCACCCCGCGCCGGTCGAAGACGATCACACGACCGAGCGAACGCAGACCCTCAAGCAGACGAGCGAACCCGGGCTCTTCCTCGAACAACTCGAGCGGGACCAGCCCACCCGGCACCATCACGACGTCGCGGGCAGGCTCGACGGACGGGTCCGCGTCGAGCACCCGGTACGCGACATGCGTCCCGTCGTCGGCCTGGGCGTAGAGAACGTCGATCACGACCTCGAGTCTCGCACCACCACGGCTTCACTGACCGGCCTCAGGACCGTGGCGCGCTCATCGCCCGCCCACGCATACGTCGCGCGCCGGATATCGACGGCCCGCGAGACGCTCAGAACAACACCGTCGCCGGTCAGTCCGGCGTTCCGACCCGGCGATCGGTGCGCGGTGGTTCCCGCGGAATTGCCCACCTGTGCAGAAGTGCGGTTCAGCTGCGAACCGTGTACACGTTTGTCGGCAACAGAAGGACCCGCTCTCGGCAGCGCAATGGTTCGATCGTCAACGTGCACTCCGTCGAGGGGATGCGCGGCTATCCCGGCGAGCCCGTATACGGAGCGATGAAGGCCGCGGTCGCGCACTTCAAGACGTGCCTCGCCGTCGAACAGGGCCGGAACGGGATCCGGGTGAACGGAACCGGGCCCGACCTCACCCAGGGGAACAGGATGCCGAAGATGCTCTGGAAGACGTTCGCGACCGCGGAGCCGGATCGGGAGTATCTGGTTCTTGTGTCGAGCATCCCGGCGAAGCGCGTGTGGTACGCGGTGCCGATGTTCCGCGGCGCACGGGCGGTGCAGCGCCAACTCGCGCAGGCCGACGGCCTGATCGGCCTCTCGTTGCTGGCCAAACCGTTCGCGAGGCAGTACGCCACGCTGTCGGTGTGGGAGAGCGAGACTGCACTCGACGCGTTCGTGCAGCAGAGCCCGCACGTACAGCTCACGCTTACGCTTCGCCCACTGATGAGCGAGACCCGCTTCGTCGAATGGCACGTGCAGGGCACCGACGCGAGCCGAGCTGGGACGGCGCACTCGAACGACTTCGTTCACCCGCCGACTGACCGGCGTCACGGTCGCGCGGTAGGAGCGGGGATCACACCGGCGAGTTCGAGAATGCGCGTCGGCGGGAGGTGCTGTTCGGTGATCCGCACACCGAGATGCGCGAGAGCGTCCTCGATCGCGTTGGTGATCGCGGGCGGTGCCGCGAGCATGCCGCCTTCTCCGACGCCGCGGTAGTTGGCCTCGATCGAGCTCGGTGTCTCGATGTGGTGGATCTCGATCTCGGGAACCTCGGCGGCGGTCGGGATGAGGTAGTCCATGAACGTGCCGGTCTGGATCTGCGCGTTGTCGTCGTAGACCGTCTTCTCGAAGAGCACCGCGCCGATGCCCTGCACGATGCCGCCGGCGATCTGTCCGTCGACGACGTGCGGATTGATCAGCTCGCCGCAGTCCTCCACGACGACATAGCGCGGGATGTGCACCCGTCCGGTGTCGAGGTCGACCTCGACCCAGCACACGTGCGTCGCCTGCGCCCAGCCACCCTCACCGCCATCCCATTCGGCGGCCGCGCGCAACGCCTCGCCGGGAAACCGGTCGGTGCCGGAACGCACCACTTGTCGGGCGACGTCCGCGAGCGACACCGAGATCGACGGCACGCCCGTCACGTGCACCGCGCCGTCGGTGATGACGAGGTCGTCGCGGGCGGCCTCGAGCAGATCGGCCGCGACGTCGAGGATCTGGTCGCGCAACGCGCGCGCGCCGAACGTGACCGCGCCGCCCGTCATCGCCGCCGATCGGCTTCCGCCCGTTCCCATCAGTCCGAACGGTGTGATCGCGGTGTCGCCATACCGCACGCGCACCCGGTCGATCGGGACTCCGACCTCGTCCGCCGCGATCTGCGCCAGCGTGGTCTCGTGGCTCTGGCCGTGCGGCATCTGCTGCGTGAGGACCGACACGGTGCCGTCCTCCTCGAGCACGAGGCGAGCCGGCTCGGCGCCGGCCATCGAACCCGCGCCCGGGAGCAGGTACGCGCCGAAGTCGGGTGGTCCCGGTGCGGCCTCGATGTACGTGGCGAAACCCAGCCCGAGGATCCGCCCCTCGTCACGGGCGGCCGCCTGGCGCTGCGGCCACGTGTCGAATTCTGCGTGCGCGAGCGCCTGCTCCAGTGTGGCGCGTGCCGACATGCGTACGTCGAGCGTCGGCCCGGTGATCATCGCGATCGGGAGTTCCTCGGGCGTGACCATGTTGCGGAGCCTGATCTCGTCACGCCCGATGCCGAGCTCGCGCGCGGCGACGTCCAACAGTCGTTCACGGACCCACGTTTCCGCGGCCCACGGGCCGCGGTAGGCGCAGTATGTGGCCTTGTTCGACGCGGTGACCCTCGCGTCGAACCGGAACGCGGGCACTCGGTACTGGCCCGGCATCATGACCTTCATGACCCGCGTGAAGAACGCGGCTCCGACGGGAAACCCCGCGTACGCGCCCTGATCGAGCGTAAGGCGGGCGTGCAGCCCGAGCAGGGTCCCGTCGGACGCAAATGCCGCGTCGACATCCATGTATTCGTCGCGTGCTTGCGCGCCGACGACGAGGTGCTCGTTGCGGTCTTCGATCCACTTGATCGAACGTCCCGTGACGATGGCGGCCGCGACCACCGCGACGTCCTCGGGCATCACCAACGTCTTGGCTCCGAATGCACCGCCGATGTCCTGCGCCACCACACGTGCGAGTGTGGCGGGATCCTTTGCGAGCAGTCCGACGAAGGAACGGGTGAGATGCGCGAGGCGGCGCGGTTCGCGCACGAACGGCCGCAGCATCGCCGTCCGCGCGATCGGTTGCGGCTTCATGAGTGGCGGCGGTGGCGGCGCCGGCTTCGACGACGCGGCGGCGCGGACCTGACGCGCGTACGCCGCCGCGGTGCGCGCCACCCGCCCGAGGCGCTCTCGCTGGCGCCAGAGGTCGACGAGCGAACGCCAGCCGGACTGGCGCCCGGTGAGCAGGCCGAGCGACCACTTGAGCGCGTGCGGGCTCTGAGTTCCAGCGTGGTACGTGAGCGTCTTGCGAGTCGGGTCGATCTCGGCGATGCAGCCACGCGTCTCCATCGGCTGGTTCGCATGGCGGTGCTGCGTGAAGCGTTCGCTGACCACCCGGTCGGCCATGCGGAACGCGCGGTCGAGATCGCCGTACTCGTCGGTGGCTTCGAACAGCACGTTGCCCTGGGCACCAGGCCAGATCGGTGGCCGGCGATCGTCGAGCGCCTGCTCGACAGTGGCGATCGGCTCGAGCTCCTCGTAGTCCACGACCACGAGCGCAGCGGCGTCCTCCGCGACGTAGCGCGACGTCGCGATCACGATCGCTACCGGGTCACCCACCAGACGGACGCGGTCGATCGCGAGCGCGTAGTGCACCGGGTGGTAGAGGCCGGGGAGGGGGAGCAGGCCGATGAAGGGATTCGTG
>JBKPCV010000038.1:0-8765 GCA_046727575.1 Actinomycetota bacterium | reverse complement strand
GCCGCCCACGCGAGCTGGTCGAGGATCGTCGTTCCGAGCAGCAGCGAGCTCCCGATGACGACAGGCGACGCGGCAGTGCAAGCGGCCGCGATGGTCTGGGCCCGTCGGCCGCCACCGAGCTCGCGTGTGAGCGCCGCGATCAGCAACACGACGCCGACCTGTGCGGCGATCGCGGCGAGCCGCAGGGGCAGGAGGCCACCCGGGAGGAGATCGGCGAGTCGCGCGACGAGCGGCGTCAGCGGCGGCTGGTCGACATAACCGAACGCGAGGTGCCGTCCGGCCTCGGCGTAATAGAGCTCGTCGCGGTGCCATCCGTACCGCGACGCCACCGCCAAGTGCGCGAGCGCCACGACTCCCGCAATCGTTCCGACGGCCGGCCAGGAGTACGGACGCAGTCCCGGTTCGCGCGGCGACGCCGTCACCCGCGTCAGCCGGTGATGACGAGCACCGGGCGCGCGTCGAATCCGAACAGACGCGCAACCGGCGTGCGCAACGTCTCGGTTCGGTCGTTCTCGTAGGCTCGCACCGCCCGGTTGTACGCCCGGACCAGCGACGACGACGGCGCGCTGGCGGCGAATTCGCCGATGCGGTCGGTCAGCTCCGTGGCGCTCGCGAACCGCGGCGAACCGAACACGTTCGCGCGGACTCGGGTCCCCTGCCCTTCCAGGCGGTTGGCCGTGGCTGCCTGCGCGGCCTCGTCGCCGTCCTTCACCGCCTTCTGCCACGCGGTGAGCTCTTGCTCGAGATCTTGCGCGACGCTGCGGTCACCGCCCCCCGCCGCGACGAATGCCGCGAGCACGGCGTCCAGTCGGTCATAGCGCGCCGCGAGAGGGCCGCGCAGTTGCTGCCATCGTGCGTCGACGGCGTCGCGGTCGTCGTCGAGCGTCGGCTTTTCTAGCAGGACCAGCGCCACCGCGCCGCCGACGACCAGCACGACCACCACGAGCACGATCCAGCGGAGACGGTGACGCATCGCCCGGCGACCCTACCGGCGCACGATCGCGCGATCGCTCATCCTGTCGGCTCGACCCGCGACACCGCGGGTTGCTGTCACACGTCGCTGATACGGTTCGCGCATGGCCCGCACCCGGGCCGTGGTCGTGGTCACCGTGCTGACCGCCGCCTCGGTCGCGGGGTGGTGGTTGGGTGACCAGCGACGCGCGGCCGACGCTCAGTACCGCGTGGTCGACGTCGTCGACGGCGACACCATCGTCGTCGAGCGCCGCGCGACGCGTGAGACGATCCGGCTGCTCGGTGTCGACACGCCGGAAACGCACCATCCGACCAAGCCGGTGCAGTGCTTCGGACCGGAAGCAGCCGCGTACACGAGGAGCCGCCTGTTGGGCCGTCTCGTGCAGCTCGAGGACGACGTCGAAACGCGCGACATCTACGGACGGCACCTTGCGTACGTCTACGTCGCCGGGCAACGGTTCGAAGACGAGCTGCTACGCCGCGGGTTCGCGCGGCTCATGGTCATCGAGCCGAATACGGCGCACGCCCGCACGATGCTCGGCCTCGAGCTCTCGGCGAAGGACCGACACGTGGGCCTCTGGCGGCACTGTTGAGTTCGGCCTGCCCCCCCGCTGTTACAGCTCAGTCAGTCGTTGCCGGAGCTTGTGGAGCGCGGTCCCGAGCACGTCGCGTGCTTCCGCGTGACTGCAGTCGAGCTCGCGGGCGAGGTCCTTCATCGAGCACGGTGTGCACCCGACCCCATACCGGTGGGCGATCACGAAGTACTCGAGTTCCGTGAGGTCCGCATAGGCGTGGCGGTCGACCCGGAGCTCCAACGCGTCGAGGTCGATCTCGTCGTCGACCACGGGTTCCCATGCAGCGGCGTCCGGGTACGGCCAGCCGTCGTCGGTAGGAAAGAGGGGCAAGGTTGATCGGTGCATCGTGCCGCCTCCTCGGGGTCGGACCCATGGTGTTGTTGGAACCATCGTCCCCCCACGATGGCTCCGGCGTCAACGGGTACCCGTCGGCTCCTCGAGCAGGCCGAGGGGCGTCGATTGCTCAGGGCGCGTGCTCCGCGACGAGCGCGAGCACAGCCTCGCCGTAACGCTCCGCCTTGACCGGTCCCACGCCCGGAACCGCGAGCAGGGAGCCCCGCGTGCGAGGCCGGGCAACGGCGATCGCGGCCAGCGTGGCGTTGCTGAACACGACGTAGGCCGGCGTGCCGGCTGCGCGTGAGAGCCGTAGGCGCCAGTCGACGAGCGCCGTGAACAACGGTTCCGCGGCCTCCGGTACGGCGCGCGCGCTGCCGTTCCTCGTGTTCAACCGAGCGCGCGTCGCCGCAATGCGCTCACGCGGATCGACGCCAGCCCCGGTCTCCGCGAGGCGTGTGCGCTCGATCGTCTGCTCGAGACGCGCCAGCCACGGGCTCGGGCGGCGCGCGGCCTCGTGCAGCCCGATCGTGCGCTGCTTTGCCCAGCTCACATGGAGGCCCCGCTCTGCCCTGCTGAGCGCGACGTACAGGAGCCGTTGTTCTTCATCGAGAGCTTCGGGAGTCTTCGCGTGCGAGATCGGCACCAGGCCGCGCTCGAGACCGGTGACGAACACCGTGTCGAACTCGAGTCCTTTGGCACGGTGGAACGTAAGGAGCTCGACCGCGTCGCTCCCCGCGGGATCGGCGTCGTCGCCCCGCAGCGTTGCGGCCAGGAACGCGAGGAAGCCGTCGAGCGATCCGCCGCCGCCCTCGGCGTCGAGGTACTCGTGCCCGAGGCCAAGCAGCGCGTCGACGTGTTCCTGTTCTTCCTCCGACCTGATGTGCCTCCCGTCGGCGTCGGCGAGGTCAGCGAGGTGTTCGACGAGGCTTCGGCCCGGCGCCGTGCGGGCCGCCTCGCGCAGTGCATCGAGCGTCACCTTCACCTCGGGGCGCTCGAGGAACCGTGTTGCGCCGCGCACGCGAAACGGCACCCGCGCTCGAGCGAGCGCTTCCTCGAACAGCGCCGACTGTGCGTTGACGCGGTACAGCACGGCGAGCCGCGACCAGGACACGTCGGCCGCGTGCGCACTCCTCAGCGCGCGCGCGACACCAGCCGCTTCGTCGCGATCGGTGTCGTATGTGGTGACCGTTGGGGCGGGACCTTCCGGTCGTTTGGCGCGGGGTGCCGTCCGGCGTGCCGGTGCCCCGAGCACGGCGTGCGCAGCGGCGACGACTTGCGGCGACGATCGGTAATTGTGCTCGAGCTCGACGACGCCGACCTTCGGATGACGGCTGCTCGGGAAATGCATGACGAACCGGCCGAGGTAGGAGGCGTCGGCGCCGGCGAACCCGTAGATCGCCTGATCGGCGTCGCCGACGACGCAGAGGTCCGACCCGTCGCCCAGCCACGCAGTGAGCAGCCGGAACTGCGCAGGACTGGCGTCTTGGAACTCGTCGACGAACAGATACCGGAAGCGCCAGCGCTGAACCGCGGCGAATTCAGTGTCGTCCTCGAACGCGCGAGCGCAATCCAGGATGAGGTCATCGAAGTCGAGGAGCCCGCGGCGCCGCTTCTGACGTTCGTACTCCCGGTAGACCTCGGCGACCTGGGCTGGCGGCCGCGGCGGCGTGCGTCCTGCGACGGCGACTGCGTGCTCGTAGGCGTCGGGTCGCACGAGCCGCGCCTTGGCCCATTCGATCTCCGACGCGAGCTCGGCGGCGACGAGCCCTGCTTCGCGCCCAGGAAGTCGGAGCATGGGAGCCAGCAGGCGCACCTTTCGTTCGAGCACCGCCGGCATCGCGCGGTGGTGGTCGTCGGCGCGCCGGCGGAGCTGCGCGAGCGCGATCCCGTGGAAGGTGCCGGCGGTGACCGCGTGCTGCACGCCGAGACGCTGGAGCCGCGTCCGCAGCTCACCTGCGGCCTTGCGCGTGAAGGTGACCGCGAGAACGTGGCGCGGATCGACCTGCTCCTGCCGCGCCTGCCACGCGATGCGACGCGTGAGCACGCGCGTCTTGCCCGATCCGGGGCCGGCGAGGATCGCGAGCGGCGCTGCCGCGCTGGTGACGGCTTCACGTTGTGACGGGTCGAGTCCGCGCAGCAGCTCGTCCATCGTGTGCACCGTACTGGTGGGGTGTGACGCTTTCCCGCTGACGCGAGCATCTGTCGCGCCGGGACGGCGATCGGTCCGAACACGACGTCGGAAACGGGAAAGGCCCCGAGTAGTCTCCGCTGCGTCGCAGCTCGGATCTCCTCGGGGCTCTTCCCTCTGGCCTTCCGGCCAGTGACCACGAGCCAACATCCGGTGGCGTCGGGCGACGCCACCGGCAGCTCCGGCCCTCGGGTCGCCCCGTGAGTCGGATTTCGGCTGCGTGGTGCAGGCTCCCGTGCCGGGCGAGGGTGGTCCCGCTCGACGCAGTTGCCCTGCCGGCTCACGCCGGCTCTCGCATGGTACGGACGCGTCGGAACGAAATCAAGAGGCAAAATCCTCGGGATGGGTTTCGTCGTGTCGCGGGCGCGGTTCGAGGAGATGGTCGCGGCCGCGCTCGACTCGATTCCGGCCGAGCTCGCGGCCGAGATGGACAACGTCGTCGTGGTCGTCGAGGAGTGGCCGACCACCGAACAGAGCCGCGGTCGCGACGGCACGCTCCTCGGTCTCTACGAAGGGGTGCCGCTCACTGCGCGGGGTCCGCTCTCGTACGCGGGTGTGGCGCCCGACCGGATCACGATCTTCAGAGGACCTCTGTGCGCCGCTGCGCGCGACGCTGACGAGCTCGCGGCGAGCGTGCGTACGACGGTGTTGCACGAGGTCGGGCACTACTTCGGCATTACCGACGCGCGTCTGAGAGAACTCGGTTGGGCGTAGGCGCTGCGCGGGTTCGCGGTCGAAACTGCCATACGCTTTCCGCATGGCGTACCCGAAGCACCTGATCCAGGACGGTGAGACGGTCGCGCTCGACCTTCGCCCGCACTGGTGGTACTTCTCGCGAAACATTCTCACGGGGATCCCCCTCGTCATCATCCTGATCGTCGTGCTGAGCAACGACACGGGCAGCGACTTCGTCAATACGTCACTCGCCTGGATCGTTGGACTCCTCGCGCTTGTCTGGGTCGCCTGGCTCGTCCTCAAGTACTTCGAGTGGACAATGACCTACTTCGTCGTCACGAGCCGCCGGGTCATCTACCGCACCGGCGTGATCTCCAAGAGGGGCGTCGAGATCCCGCTGGAGCGGGTCAACAACATCAACTTCCACCAGCGCATCATCGATCGGATCATCGGGGCGGGCGATCTCGATATCGAGTCGGCCGGCAAGGACGGCCAGTCGCACTTCGACTTCATCCGCCACCCCGACGGTGTGCAGCACGAGATCTACCGGCAGATGGAAACGCGCAACATGCCACACACGCAGCCCGGCCCGCTGCTCTCGCCCGAGCCGACCCCCGCCGCGAGCGTGCCGCAGCAGATCGAGCAACTTGCTCGCCTCCGCGACGCAGGTCACATCACCGCCGACGAGTACGAGCGGAAGAAGGCACAGCTCCTCGAGCGGATGTAGCTGCGCCGTCCACCGCGCGCGCGACGAACGCGCTCGGCTCCAGACTCGTCGTTGTTCGGTACCGCTCGATCGCGCGTTCCAATACTCTGTCGGCGTCGTTGCGCGCAGAGACGGCCACGACGCAGCCGCCGAAGCCAGCACCGGTGAGACGCGCGCCCGCGGCGCCGCTCTCGACGAGCGCGTCGACGAGGACGTCGAGCTCCCTCGTTGAGACGCGGTAGTCGTCGCGAAGGCTCGCGTGGCTCGCGAGGAACAGCGCACCGAGCGCGTCGAGGTCACCCGCGGACAACGCAGCCGCGGTGTCGTGCACGCGAGCGTTCTCGGCCACTACGTGTCGCGCGCGAGGTTCGTCGGCGACCTGATCGGGAGTCGCATCGCGCAACGCGCGGACGCCGAGCCGCGCCGCGACCGCTTCACATTCGGCGCGGCGCGCCGCATACGAGCTGTCCGCAAGCCGTCTCGGCAAGCCGGAGTGCACGACGAGGACTGCGACGTCGCCGGCGATGGGGACCGGCTCGATGACCGGCCCGCGGCAGTCGATCAGCAGCGCATGGTCTCGCCGCCCGAAGATGGCTGCGAGCTGGTCCATCAGGCCGCCCGGCACGTCGGTGGCTTCCACCTCGGCCGCGAGCGCGAGCCGAGCCGCGCCGACACCATCCACGGAGAACCTGGCGACGTCGGCGAGCGCGAGCGTGAGGGCGACCGCGAACGCCGAGCTCGACGACAGCCCCGAACCGAGCGGAACCGATGACGAGAGGCGAAGGCGCGCCCCGGGGATCTCCGCGCCCCGCGCCACGAGGGCGCGTACGACGCCGGCGACGAAGCGTCCCCACGCGGGCTCCACGCGGCGCGGGTCCCGACTGCCGTCGGCGGGGACCGCGACCTTGCCGGCGGCCTCGCTCGACGAAGCGCGTACCGCGCCATCGGTCGCGCGCTCGAGGCCGACGACGCACCAACGGTCGATCGCCATCGGCAGCACGAAACCGTCGTTGTAATCCGTGTGGTCACCCATGAGGTTCACGCGACCCGGCGCCGCGTACACGCCCGCGATGGAATCCGGGAAGGCCGCGCGCATGTTTGCTTCCAGCTCAGACAGCGTCATTGCCGAGAAGCTACGACGGACGGGGAAGGGATCCCGCCTGGTTGGGCCGACGGGTGCGACGGATGGAGCGGACCGGTGCCATGTTGACACGCCGCTTACAGTCTGCCTAGGAGGGGTGCCAGAAGGAGGGGCGAGGCGGTGGCGTTGGAGGGGCAACCAGAGCATCACGCGACCGAGCGAGGCGATCTCCTCGCCGGACGCCGGAAGCTCCGCAGCCGATGACGGCCCGGCGTCCGTCGCCGCTACAACCTCGCGTCCTGCTGGTGACCGGCAAAGGCGGGACAGGTAAGACGACGGTGGCCGCTTCGACCGCGCTGCGCGCCGCCGATCTGGGAGCTCGCACTCTGGTCGTGTCAACGGACGCGGCGCACTCGCTCAGCGATGCCCTCGGGCGAGAGGTCGGCTCCGAGCCGACGTCCGTCACCCGGATGCTCAGTGCGCAAGAGATCGACGCTCAGCAGCTGTTCGATCAGTCGTGGTCCACCACCCGGAGTTATCTCCAGGAGCTGCTCGAGTGGGCCGGATCCGAAAGCGTCCGCGCTGAGGAATTGGCGGTGGTACCCGGGCTAGAAGAGCTGCTCGCGCTGCGGAGCATTGCTGGCCACGTGGCGGACGGATGGGATGCGGTGGTGGTCGACTGCGCGCCAACCGCCGAGACCGTGCGCCTCCTGGCGTTGCCCTCGACCCTTCGGAACTACATCGATCGAGTGCTCCCGGCCCATCGACGTCTGGCGCGCGCCATTGCTCCCGTGCTGCGACGCACCACGTCGATGCCACCGGCGCCCGCGGGAGTTCTCGAAGCGGTGTTGCAGCTCGCCGACGAGCTCGATCGGCTCCAGGACACGCTTGCGGATCCGAGCATCACCTCGATCCGACTCATCACCACCCCTGAGTCGATGGTCGTCGCGGAAACGCGACGCGTGAGGTCGTACCTGAGCCTGTTCGGCTACAAGGTCGATTCCCTGGTCGTCAATCGAGTCGTTCCAGACGACGTCACGGATCCGTGGCTCACGCAGTTGCGGCACACGCAAGCGTCACACCGCAGAGACATCGCCCTGCACTTCGGTGATCTCGGCCGAGCCCAGGCACCGATCCGTGCCGGTGAGGTCACGGGCATCGATGCGTTGCGGGCGTTCGGCATCGAGATCTACGGCGCGCACGATCCGCTGGAGTGGCCCCGCGCCCCGGCGCCGGCGCCGAGCGCAGCATCCGGTTCGGCACCCCACCTTCTCACACTGCCGCTTCCCGGGGTCACGAGAGACGAAGTCCAGCTGGTCCGGTCCGGAGCGGTCATGCTCATCACCATCGGCTCCTACCGTCGGTCGCTGCCGCTACCCCCGCACCTGCGCGGCCGTGTGGCGACCGACGCGCGGATCCTCAACGGTCACCTGGAAGTGGAGTTCTCCACATCGTGAGAGACCCGAGGCGGCCGCCGGCTCATCCATTGGTCGAACTGGTCTACGACGTTCGGGACGCGCTCAACCAGGCTGCATCGGACGAGCGCGGCGTCCCCGCACCCGCGCAGATCTGCCAGCGGCTACAGGTTGCGCTGCGCTCGGCGCGCCGACTCCTCGACGCGCTCGAACAGCTCGTGGACGAGCTCGCAGCCGAGTCCTTGTGTGTTGTCGATGACAGAGCGATGGAGAAAGGAGCGGGTGATGTCGAGTTCCAGAAGATCCGCGTCCGTTGAACACGCCGTGAACTTGCCGCCCTTCGACATCCTGACCACGTGAGCACCCACGACGAGGTATCCCAGCTCAAGAAACTTCAATCGGCTGCCGAACTCGCTGAGAGTGACGCGGCGGCTGCAAATCTGGCGATCCTGCAGGGCTACTTCGGGCTCTCCAATTCCTTGGGCCGGTTCCTGCACGGCGACGACGGAGTCGTGGAGAACGCGACCTTTCCCACGTTTGCCGCGTGGTCGGCCGTGAGCCTTCGCGCAGACGTCGTTGGTCGAGCCGATCGAAAGAAAGGATTCGCCGAACCCCGACGACTGGGCCACCGTGTATACCGGCGATTGGCCGAGGAGTGGTTGGGCCGGGGCGACCTGATCGCTCGTAACATCGCCCGCGGCGAAGGCACGATCTACGAAGAGATCGGCTCTGCCCTCCAAATCCTGCTCGACCTCGACCGCGCCGACGATTCGTACACTCCCGAGCTCTGGGACGTGTACACCGGTCGGCTCAAGCA
>JBKPCV010000037.1:0-4037 GCA_046727575.1 Actinomycetota bacterium | reverse complement strand
GGCTTCACCGTCGACTTCGTCGAGTCGGCCGCGAACCCTGCTCCCGCTGTCAACGCAGCAGGCAGGCACACGGCGACCACGAAGATCACCATCGTGGCTCTGGACACGTGCGAGAGTCGCCTCCGAACCTTCATGTTCCCCCCTAGTCCCGTCACCAGTCCGTGTCCATTTTGCCCCGAACGCCCACCGTACGCGCCGTCGGCCTCGGGGCTCGGCAAGATCAGTGAAACAAGAATGTCACCGTCCCCGCGGGCAACTCCGCTACCGAGGCCCTCCCACTCCCGGCCGCCAACCGAAAATAGATCAGGCAGAGGGCACAAGCGTCACCTTGGGGCCGGGCGAGCACACCGAACAGCAGCACCGCTGGACCGGAGTTGACCCGGTTCGGTGGACACCTTGTCTACGAAAGCGGGTCAACTCCAGGCGTGACTGTGAATGTTCTGTCGTCGCGTTCTGGTCGGGTCGCGCGCGTGACCGGCGCGGGGACCTACGCGACGCCATTTGCTAGTTCCGCGACGCGTTTGTGATCTGGCCGATTACACGGTCGAGGTCGCGCAGCCGCCCTTTCCTTTCAGCCCGGTTGGCGCGCACGGTGTGGGCGTGTCGCAAGGCGGCCCCGTCGTTCTGCTCGTCCTCATCCCAGCGAGCACGGCGGCGGGAGTCGTCACGCGCTGCACAGGCGACAGGCACGCGTGGTTAGGAGCCCGGCGCCCATGTGGGGGGCCAATAGTTAGGTACGAAGCGCGGGTCTTCGAGATGGACGTCAACAACGTTGGCGACGGAAACACCTACGACGTCCACGAGTCAGACGCCGTCCTCAACCCATTGTCGGCGAACTGAGCGCGCCTTGGCGGTTGCGGGATCGAGGTCTCCATCGTGCACGATCCGATGGCGTCGCACGATGTACGCGTTCAGCGTATCGACGACCTCCTGCTCCGACCACGTGCGCTTCAGACTTGACATCGCAGACGCGGCTTCCTCCCACGGAGGGGTGCATTGGACTGTGTCCCAGAGCACTCCTGCAATTACCTGCGGTCGCTGGAACGTCATGTCCTGCATCTGCGCGCGAGCGAGCAGCCCGTGCACTCGCGCATGCCGTCTGCGTCGAAGGGGGCCACCCGAGGGTCGCGCCGACAGCCAGCGGCGATAGTGAGGTAGGCACGCTGACGGAGGTACTGCGGCTTCGTGCAGCCTTCGACGGCGCGGATACGCGCCCGAGGTTTGGTGCGAGCTTTGGGCATGATCGAACCTCCGCCGACGACGTGACTTCCATTGGGCGTCACGGCGGGGAGCCAGGAGGCGCGGGGGTTGTGCCATCGTCGCGCCGCCGTCGGTTGGTGCTACCCGGCATCGGGGTGGTGTGCCCTCCGCCCAAGAGACGCGCGGCGCCTACCCGTTCCAGTTGGTCAACGATCACTCGAGTTGGCGGACCGGAGGTGGCAGTCGGCGCTGAGCCTTCATCGGCTTCGAAGAGATTTCATCGAGGTCCGAACCAATCCGCGGGAGGCGACGGTTCGTCGGGGTTCGTCGGGAACCAGCGAATGGGCAGTAGGTCGTTCGATGGCGGTGACGCGGACGCTGCAGGTCCAGGCGCGATCAGTGCTGCTGGCGAGGGTCGGCCGCGGCGCCGTGTGCTCGCCGCAACAAGGAGCGCTCCGAGAGCGATCAACGCCACTGCCCCCAAGACGAGAGACTTCGTGTCCGTACCGGTGAACGCGATTGTCCTCGCCGTACCGGCACCACTGGCGGTGCCGGCCGACGGCGGCGCGGGGGAGGTGGGGGCGGCACGGCGGTGGGGTCGTTCTCGATGGTCACCGAACCGCGTCAGGGAGCCGAACGTGCTCGTCCTGGCCGTCCCCCAGTTGATCCTCTTCGGCGGAATGCTCGTCATGCTGGTTGTCCACCCGAACGCGGTGCGATCTGTGCTGATGAGCACGCACGCGATCCTCATTAACGCCGGGCTCCTGGCTGTTTGGCTGATGCTCTCGTTCCTGGTCCTGTCACGCGTGTTGACGAACTCCTACTTGCGCGCGGCCGCGCTGAGAGTCGTCGCGGTTGCCGGTGTTCGCGCTCGTCGTGCCGACCCTCCGCGACAAGAAGGTGGTGGAGGCGTTCCCGATGCCGGAATCGGTGCAGCTGCCGAACTCCCGACGCGCAGCCGACCGAGCCGGGTACTCGAGGCGCGCCGTCGAACACTGCGCCACAGCCGGTGCGCATCTCGACCGGGGAGCTCCGCGGGATCCATCACGAGATCGGTCCCGTCGGTGCGGAGATGATGTGCCATGCAATAGGTGACGCCCGTCGCGGAGTCGCCGTCGATCTCTGCGATGTGATTCCCGATGACATGCATGGTGGTTGGGCATTGCCCTTCGCCAGGTCGGGTATTTGTGCGAGTTTCGCGGCCGTTGAAATGCCCCGGTAATCCGAGGCGAGATGCCCGTGGGGCGTTGACACGGATGCGAACGCCCGGGCGTCCCCCAGCGTCGACCGCTTGGGCGTACCGTTCACATAGGGCTCAGCTGAGAACGAGCTCGCGAAAGGAGATCGAATGCAAGCGCGAGTACACGTAGTCACCCTCGCCGTGCGCGATCTCGACGCCGCGCTCGACTTCTACCGATCCGGCCTCGGGCTCGTCTCTACGGGCGTCATCGGCACGGAGTTCACCGGCGACGAGACGCATCCCGCGGGAGCCATCGCAATGTTCCATCTCGATGGCGGGCTCATCCTGGCGCTATATCCACGGACTGAGCTCGCCAAAGACGCCAACATTCCCCTGAGCTCGCCCACGACGGGCGAGTTCAGTATCGGCCACGCCGTCGCCACGCGGTCGGATGTCGACGCGTTGCTGAAGCGGGCGGAAGAAGCGGGCGGGACGCTCACCGACGAACCTCATGATCGCCCGTGGGGCATCTATTCGGGCTACTTCCGGGACCTCGACGGCCACCTATGGGAGATCATGTGGAACCCGCAGCTCAACCTCGAGTCGACCTAGTAGGCCCCGCCCTCCTGCGAATCAAGCCAGCCGTTCCGAACCTCGGCGGCCATCCCGATGAGGTGTTATTCCGCGCCAGCTAGAGACGTTGATCAACGCGCACCAGAACGGGCAATCTGTACGCGTGAGCATCCGAAGAGTCGTCCCCGTTATCACAACGCAGGCGCTGGATCCGAGCCGCGAGTTCTATGTCCAGCTCTTTGGCTTCGAGGTAGCGATGGACATGGATTGGATTATCAGCTTGGTCTCCCCAACGAACCCCACCGCCCAGATCGCCGTCATGACAAGCGACGCGACCTCGCCAGTACAGCCTCAACTGACCATCGAAGTCTCCGACGTCGATGCCATGGACACCCAAGCCCTGCGGCGCGGTGACGAAGTCGTCTATCCGCTGACCGATGAGCCTTGGGGCGCACGCCGCTTCTTTGTCCGCGACCCGAACGGGGTCGTAGTCAACGTCGTCGGCCAGCGCATGTCGGAAGGTGGCGCATAGCTGATGCTCGGCGCTCGACCGGCTGCGCCGCGTCGGGCAGTCCAAGCGGTTGCCCGACTGACGTTCCCAAGGACACTGTCGCCGGGTATGAACCACCGATGGCAAACGCTGAATCGCCAAGCGCGGCGAGTAGCTTCGCCGATTTCATGAGGCAACGGAGGCCCGAGGTCGCTCGAGCCTACGTGAGAGGCGATGCGGACCCGTTGACCGAGGTTTCGACGACGCGAGATCCGGCGTCGTTCTTCCCGCCGAGGTCGGGCTACATCGAGGGTGCCGAGCGAGTCATAGAGGTCAACCGCCGCGGTGCGCAGCAGTTCGGACCCGACGGCGAGACCGACCTGGAAGTGCTCCACATGGACGAAGCGGGAGACCTTGCATACTGGGTCGGGTTACAACACGCCACCGTCTCAGTCAACGGACACACCAACGAGATGCATCTACGCATCACGGAATTGTTTCGCCGCGAGGATGGCTCCTGGAAGCTCGTGCACCGGCACGCCGACCCTCACGCGAGCCCCAGTCCATAACTGCCAGTCAGTTCGGCGCTCGACC
>JBKPCV010000036.1:0-3635 GCA_046727575.1 Actinomycetota bacterium | reverse complement strand
CTCAGGAACCAGCGACGAGCGCACCGAGCACCTCAGCCGCGCGCCTGTCGGACGCCTCGAGAAAGTGCGCATACACGTTGTGAGTCGTCGCTGGATTCGCATGGCCGAGACGTCCCGCCACTGTTCGCACCGGAATGCCGGTGGCCAGCGCCTGCGTCGCCGCGAAGTGGCGAAGGTCGTGCAAGCGGCCGGGCATGGCTGCTGCGTCGGCTGCAGCTCGGTAGCGCGCCAAGGCCTGATCCTCTGAGCGAAGGCCTCGGTAACTAGGGCTCTGACCTGCACTTGTGTTGTGGGCCGCCAGGGACTCGAACCCTGAACCTGCGGGCTAAAAGAAGCCTTCGCTTCGTCATTTGTGTAGCGCTCAATCCATCCGGAGCGGGAAGTCGCGTCACGAGCGTGACCGTCCCTCTGATGCGCGCTTGGCGAGAGACACGGCGGGAACGCCGAACGCTGCAGCTGGACAGGCCGACCGGGACACTTGGTCGTGGATGATGGGGACCGCCATTGCGGTGCCGAACCGGTAGGCGCCACTCGACCAGACCGCGCACCCGTCGGTGACGCCCTGCTCCGCAGTACCGGCAGTCGGGCAGAAGTGCATGCCGTCGGGTGAACGCACAACGTTGACCCCGTGATCGATGCCGTCGGCGCTGCCCGTGCACGGCTCGGTGACGAGGCACGGCATGGTCGCAGTCCAGCGTCCGTGATCGAGCACCGCGGCGCCCGCGTCGATGTACTTGGCCCGTCAGCGCGGCCATGTCCGAATGTAGTGCGTTTGAGTCGTCCAGCATTCGGATCGTGCACCTCGGTTGCGTGCCGGCTGATCGGTGTGCCGACGAAGTAGACGGCGGCGCCAGTTGGCGTGAAGATCCGCAGCGCTTCACCGGCGTCGTGCGCGTACTTCAAGAAGTACCGGTCCCGTGTCAGTGGCGAAGCCGTTCTCGTCGTGCATGCAGGGCGTGAACGCGTTACCACTGAACTCGATGATGACAACGGTCGGTTTGAGGCTCAGCGCGTCGGTGTGCATGTCGTCGATCCAATCGCAGAGTGCGGTGCCGCCGAACGTCTTCGTGTGGACATCGGCGACGCCGGCGCGGAGGAGCGCGTCACGGAAATGCGTCTGGGACTCGAATGCGAGTGAGTCGCCGTAGAGGATCACGGCCGGCGGCACTGTCGAGACAGCCGCTCGAGTCACAGCCGAGGGCACCGAGCCCCTTGTGACGATGGATCGAGCATTCGGTGTGCTCGTGATGTGAATGGCGGTATCGAAGCCCAGCACGACGACGAGGCAGATGATGCCGACCGCGATCGCGCAGTGAACGGCTGCGCGCTGGGCTCGGCGTTGGCGTGGAGGGGTACTGCGCATGGCCATCTCGTCGCTCCGTCCCGGTCACAAGGCGCCGGTGGCTGCGGGCATGCGTGTGACGCGGTCGAAGAAGCTGGCGAGTCGGCCGGCGAGACGGTCGAGCGGGAGGGTGTGGCCGGCGCGCTGGATCGCCCAATAAGTGGTGCTGGTGGCGTCGCGGTCATGGGCGTCGAGCCAGACACGGGCGAGCGGGGCACCTTGGGTGGCCGGGACGACGAGGCCGTCCTCGGTGCCGTAGGCGAGCAAGATGGGTGGGTCGCTGCGGTCCACATACGGGGCCACCGACGCGAGCGTCAGGATGTCGTCGGGACAGGTGGGGGCACCGTTGGGGGTGGGGCAGCCCAGGAACGACGCGGTGAGTGGCGCGGCCCACGGGTGGTCGGTGTGCTGGAAGGTGACGAGGTCGGTAGGGCCGACCAGGTCGACCACGCCTCGTACCGAGGAGTCGCGCCGCGGGTTGCTGACCGCGGGAAGGTCGGGTGGCTCGAAGGCACCGGGGGTCGCCGCGACGAACGCGGCGAGGTAGCCGCCGGCCGACGCGCCCATGAGCACGACCCGGCGGGCATCCAGGTTCCAGGTCGCGGCGTTGGTCTTGAGGAAGCGGATCGCGCGCTTGACGTCCCAGATCGCGCCCGGGAAGGAGTTGACGGGGTTGCCGTTCGGGTCGGTACTGGCGAGCCGGTAGTCGAGGGTGGCGACCGCGTAACCGCGTGCGACTTGGTCGAGGGTTTCCGGAGGGACGCTGCTGCGCGTACCAGCAACCCAGCCGCCCGAGTGCACGTAAACGATGAGCGGCCTGGGGCCAGGGAAGGCGCCGGCATCGGGGACCACCAGGTCGAGGACCTGGAACGGTTCGGGTCCGTAGCCGACGGTGACCCACGCCGCCGGCGGCGCGCCGCCGTCGTCGGCCGTCGCGGGGGCCGTCCCGGCGGTGGCTGCGATGAGCAGGCTCAGCAGCGCGGCCCCCACCCGTGCCGACCATCGGAGCGTCCTGCGGGAAATGCGTCGCGCCATCGGGAACTCCTCGCCGTTGGGCCGTCCGTTGCGGCGCGTTCAGCGAGGGTCCGATCCGGCGCTCAAACGCGGGCAGCGATCCGCTTGGAGCGCGCTAAAAGGTGCAGGTCAGGCAGCATCGACGGCCCAAAGGCAGATCGGTACCCTCGACGAAGGCCGTCGGTGAGGGCCGAGTGGGGCTGGGAGGTCGTGATGGAGTTCCGGGTGCTCGGGGTGCTCGAAGCACTCGACGAGGGGCTGCCGATCTCGCTCGGTGGACCCAAGCAACGCTCGGTGCTCGCGATGCTCCTGCTCGACGCGAACCGCGCGATCTCCACCGACCGGCTCGTCGACGGCCTCTGGGGTGACGACCCGCCGCTGCGAGCCGCCGCGACGCTGCAGGTCTACGTCTCCAACCTGCGCAAGGCGCTCGAGCCGGACAGGACCGCCGAGCGGGCAGCTCCAATCCAACGGGTTCACCACAGCGCATTCGCACGGATCACCAGCTCCCGCCGAGGACAAGTGGGATCCGATGGTGGTCACGCGGTGGCGTCTGGACGCGTTGACCGCCGGCGGGCTGGGGATCGCCTGAGGGCGTCGGGGGGATCCGCCTTTGCAGTCGTCACCCCAGCCCGCCATGTGGCGGATGATCGTGCGTACCTCCTTTCGAGCTCGGGTTCTGTTCGCGGCTGCGTCCCTTCGCATGGCTCGGTCAGACCGTCCGGAGTGCGTCGGTGGGTGAGAGTCGTGCGGCGCGCAGTGCGGGAATGAGGCCGGCGATGGCGCCGATGGCGAGCGCCGCTGCGAAGCCGCCGACCCATGCGAGGGTTGGCACGACGATCGTCCAGCCTTTGGTCGATGCGTAGACGACGGTGGAAAGGACGCCGAGCGCGACACCGACCACCCCGCCGAGGGCCGCGAGGAGGATGGCTTCGGCGAGGAACTGGATGCGGATGTGACCCTTGGTGGCGCCGAGGGCTCGTCGGAGCCCGATCTCGGAGCGACGTTCGAGGACGGAGATGATCATGATGTTGGCGACCCCCACTGCGCCGACGAGCAGCGATATTGCCCCGAGGCCGAGGAAGAGCGTGTTGAGTGCGCTCTTGGCCTTGGCGCGGGCGACGAGGACGTCGGAGGGGCGGCTGACCCGCACTTCGCTGGGAGCTTCGGGGTTGGCGGTGGCGGCGAGCACGGATTGGACGGCGCGCACCTGGTCGGTGCGGGCGCGTACGTAGATGGTGGTGGGGTGACCGTCGAAACCGAGGTAGGTCTCCGCGGC
>JBKPCV010000035.1:0-2719 GCA_046727575.1 Actinomycetota bacterium | reverse complement strand
GACGGGCGGATGGCTGATGACCTGCGTGCGCATCGGGACTCCTTCGGTCGTCCGCGCTCTGGATTCCTCGCGTCCGACCGTGGAGCAGCACGCTCGCGGCCTCGTCGCCGCCTGTTCGCGGCCTCGTCGCCGCCTGTTCGCGCTCCGTTCGCACGGCCCGCTATGCCCGGCCGCACGATTGAGTCGCGGCCGAGCTCGAAGTGCTCGTCACCACGGAACACCTCGCCGAGCTGTTCGAGAAACTCGGCCGACCCGAAACCGCCTACCTGCTCATCACCGCAGCCGCCGCGGCCGGCGACGCATCACCGCTCTACGGCGCGCACGGCGCCAGGCTCGACACCGTGCGCCAAGCAGCCGAGCTCGGGCGGGTGTCGCGGGTGAGAGGTCGCCGGAGCGCGCGGTTTGCGTCGGGCGCGCTTCTAGGATCAGGTTGGAACTCGTTCGAGCACGATCTCGTCGCGAATGGGTATCCCGAAGTTTCCGATCTCCGGAATCGATGGCTTCAACGTCCTGCGTGCGGATTCGACAGCACCGACTCGGATGTCGACGATGCGGTAGCCGCGTCGCTGGTAGAAACGCAACGCATCCAGATTGTCGTTCGTACTCACGAGCCAGAGTCTTCGAGGCCGTGTCTGCCGTTCAACGGCGTCCATCAGCGTGGTGCCGATGCCGATGCGCTTGGTCGTGACCACGATGTAGACGACCTCGACCGCGAGCTGCTCCGTCGGGTACGTCACGACCCCAACTGCGTCACCGCTGAGCTCCGCCACAAGCCCCGGACAGGCGAGAGCGTCGATCACGGCGCCCAGCCTGGCCTGAAGGCGGCCGCCTGAGTCAGCCGCGATCAGCTCCTCAGCCCACGGCAGATCTTGGCCGGTGAGGGGACGGATCGTGCAGGCCACCCGAACAGCTTTTCAAACGGGATCCAGTTCGTCAGCCGGCGCACGGGGCCGATTGGGGGCGAGCGTTCTCACGCCTCGGCCTCCGGAGCGTTCCGCCATGAATACGAACTCGAGCCCCCCGCACGGTCGCGAGCGTCCCGGACGTCGCCAACGTCGAAGCCAGCACGACCGAGGGAGTCGAGGGTCTCAGAGCGCTCGCCGAACCCGCAGCGCCGAGTCGGAGGTGAGTACCGGTGCCTGGCCAACGCCGTGTGGCTTCGCTGACACCTCTCCGGGAAAGGCAGCTCTACCTCTACAGGACTCGAATGCTCGAGGCGCTTCCCCACGGCTCCGGAGGTTCCGGCTCGGGCGGTGGTACAGGTTCGGGCGGGGGCAGCGGTTCAGGTGGCGGAGTCGGTTCGGGTGGGGGCAGCGGCTCAGGTGGCGGGGTCGGTTCCGGTGGTGGCCCGGGCGCGTGTGCGAAGTTTGGAGACTTCGTGCCGATCGGGAGTCTCACGCGCGGAGTATGCACGGAGTGGCGCCCGGCGTCCATACATGACCGCTACCAAGACGACTCAGACTGCCTCGATTGTCCCACGCTGGTACGCCTCCTTGCAGCACCACCTCACCGGCTGGCGCCCTCACCCGCGTAGGGTCGCGTTGCCCGCCGGGCTCGGCAGTTGAGAGTCCGTCGCCGATCTCTTCTGGGGAGCTCACGAGGCCGCCGATCGGTGACTAGCGATCAACGTCACACAACGTGCGCACCCATTCGCGTCAGTAACCACGGGAGGCCGTTCATGGCGTTATCGGAGCAAGCGCGACGACGTTTTCTGGCCTATATCGAGCGGACGGATCTCTCGAACACCAATCCAGAAGATGACACCGAACTCCTCCACTTCGTTGCCTGGGCACTGGTACACCAGCCTGAAGCGTTGGAGGAGCCCTTCGCGTTCCAGTCGGTCATGACCCATCGTGGCCTCACGGACGAGAAGATGCGCTACGTCCAGACGATCATTCGTGCGGCGCCCGAGCTGATCGCAGCGTTCGAGCGTGAACGCAGTCGCGGGGCGAAAGGCTCAGGAAACAGCGGTATCAGCGAGAGCTGAGCGCTCCACCGGGCTCGGTTGACGCAGTACGCCCGCGCGTTCATGCGGCTTGGCGACCCCTCGGCCGCATCCTTCAAACTGCCAGCAGGAGCTGCGTTCTGCCGGCGCGTTCGCTCCCGTGTGCGCAGCGTTCGAGATTCCGCTCGTCGATGGTCGCGTCGCGAGTTCGCTCGAACGGTGTCGCGGAGTTGTTCGTCTCGACTCTCGCAGAGCGCCTTAGTGGTATCGCTCGTACAGCCGTCCGCAAGTGTCGCACTCAAGGTGCATCGGCGGCCCTGCTAGAGATGCGAACCCGAACTTCACTTTCGTCGAAGTCTTGTGGCGCGGCGTGAACGATCGACCGCCGCACTTGTCGCAGGTCGGCAGGCCATCTTTTTGGGGAATCGACACGAGGGATCCTTCCCGTCGCTTGAACAGTTGGGCTCAGGGAAGAGGCGGAGAGCTCAAGTCGAGCTTGGGTCCAGGCCAGGGCTCGAACGCGGCGTCGCTCCCAAAAGAGCTAACCCGTTGACCATACACCTCAGGGCGGTCAACGGTGGCTGAATCTCAACCCGGGGCGCGGTTCGCGAATACCGAGGACGACTACCGCGAGCTGGTCCGGTCGCGTTCCTTCAACTCGTGTCGGCGCACGGTGGGAGCGTTCTGCTCGAGGATCGGTTATCCAGGTGGCCGCGTCACTGGTGCCTCAGCCGACCGCGCCTTCCATGTTGAGCTCGATGAGCCGTGAGAGTT
>JBKPCV010000034.1:0-4900 GCA_046727575.1 Actinomycetota bacterium | reverse complement strand
GCACAGGTATCCGCAGGCGAGGATCGACAGCGCGAGCTTGTTCATGTCCTGGGTCTCGGCCTCTGTCGCTCCATCCGGTCGCCACTTCGCGATCAGGTTGTCGCCGACGCGTTCGAGCGCCTTCATCTGATCGGCCCAGCTGGGCAACGCCTGCGGTGTGTCGGAGTCGCTCATCGTTGTGTCTCTCCTTCCGGGGCGCTCAGCCTTCGAGCTCGACGCCGAAACGGTGGATGTAGAAGTCATAGTCGGAACGCAACTGCGCGGTGTTCAGGCCGAACTGCTCGGCGGTGTAGCGATGCGTACCGTGAGCACCGGACCGGTTGCTCTCTTGCCACTCGAGGATCGCCTGCTCGACCGACGGCAGCAGCTCCAGACCCAGGAAGTCGTAGATGCGCCCCATGGTGCCCATGGGATCGACCGCCAGGTCGCGCTGATGGACGTCGAGGAAGCGCTCTTCGCCGAGGCGGGCACGTGCCGCGATGGCGTTCTCCACGCCGACGCGCAGATGCTCGGACACCTCCCGACCGAGCCTTCGCATGTCGCGTTCGCCCTGCGGAGCCGGGAAGACGGCCGACACGATGCTCGCCCAGGACGGCACCGCCTTCGCGGGGTCGCGGTGCGTCATGACGAAGCGCACATCCGGATAGGCCGACACGATCGCTTCCAGGTGGAAGTTGTGGTGTGGCGCCTTGTAGAGCCACAGATCCGGGGGGCGTCGCGACTGCAGGAGTTTCACGACGCGCCGGTGGTAGTCGTACGTGGACGTCAAGTCTGCGCCGCGCCACCACGCGTGGTAGCCGTAGACGGGAAGCGTGTACTGCTGCCCGTGAAACGCCATCCCGAGCACCTCACTGTCCTCCGTCGTCGCGTCGAGCTCGTAAAGGTGCATCGCCTTCAGCTCGGGCGAGACCTGCTCGTTCTCCTGCGCAGCGTGCAGCCGTCGCGGATCGGTGGCCTCGCCGTCGGACGTCGGAGGCGGGCACGGCTTCGACTGCTCCCACCCGCGCAGGCTGCGGAACTGCGGGTCGAGCGACATCATGTTGGCGAGGGCCGTGGTACCGGTGCGCGGCAGTCCATTGATGTCGACCGGCCCGCGCACCGGGAGCTCCGCGATCTCGGGGTGGTCGCGGTACCACGCCTCGACCTCGAGGCGGTTGACGAGACGCCTCCGGAAGTTGCCGATCACGTCGGCATCCGTCGCCGGGCTCAGGTCGCCGTCGCGTTCGAGGCTTTCGAGCAGGACGTCGAGGCCCTCACGGAAGTCGCCGGGGCCGAAGTCCGAGATACCGGTCTCCTGCATCGCCTCGGCGAGCAGCAGATCGCTGCTGGGATATCGGCTCATGCGCGGACGCGGTCCGGGTGGAAGTGCTCGGCCGCGCGGCGAAACCCTTCGCGCCAGCCGACACGGCACGGGCCGGTGATCGCGCTGCGTTTCGTATGGTCGGCGACCGAGCCGATGGACGCGCCGGGGACCTCCTCGACCACCACCCTCGCCTCCAGGCCCAGCAGCTCGCCGAAGTAGGCGGACCACTGCTGCACGCTCACCGGCTCGTCACCGGCCCAGTTCACGATCGTCGCCGGCACACTCGCGGCATCGATCAGCGGCTCGAGCTGCGCACAGATGTCGTCGTCGTGAATCGGGCTGTAGGGCATGGGATCCCATCGGGTCCGCACGGCCTCGCCGGCAGCCACCGCATCCAGATGCCAGACCGGCAGGCCGCCCTGATCGCCGTACGCCGAGCCCATCCGAGCAATGGTGACCGGCAAGTCGAACGTACGAGCGCAGTAGCGCGCCACCGCCTCCTCGGCGATCTTCGAGATCGAATACGGCGCCTGGCCCGGCAACATCGCGTCGCCGGGCGGATCGTCTTCGCGAAACGCGTGCCAGGGATCTGGATGCGGCTTGTACATGGTGACCGTCGACATCACCAACGCCGCCCTCGCCTTACGACAGTGCTCGAGCACGAAACCCGTGCCCTCGGCGTTCACCCTGAGCGAGCGCTCGTAGTCATCCGCACTGAAGTCAGCCGCCAGGTGCAGCAGGCAGGTGAAGTCGGTCGGCAGGTCGCCGAACTGTCCCTCCGCGACATCCAGCGCGCGCGTCGTCACGCCAAGCGTCTCGACTTTCTCCCGCGTCGCAGGGTCGCTGAAGCGAGCGATTCCCCAAACCTCGATGTCGGCAGCGAGAGATCGGGCGAGGCCGAACGCGATTCGCCCGGCGGGCCCACTGATCAGAATCTTCTCGCCGCTCAACATCGGCGACACCCCCTTCCCGCAGCGACGCGACCTGGAGCGTACGAAGCGCGTGCGGCTCCGAACAAGAGAGCGGGCGCGTGCTAGCCATGTTCCCGTGAGTCCCGAACCCTCGGACTCGATGAGCCCACGGCGCGGGGTTGACGGATACCTCGAGCGGGCGATCCTCGAAGCACTCGACGGACTCCTGCGAGCGCTCGAGCTCGAATCCCTCGGCGGCGATCGCTTCCGAGTTCTCGGCGAGCCCGGCCGCTTCGATCGCGTCTTCGGCGGGCAGACGGTCGCCCAGGCCTTGCTCGCCGCGAGCGTGACCGTGACCGGCAAGGACCCGCATTCCCTGCACGCGTACTTCGTCGAGGCCGGCGCCCCCGAGCAGCCTCTGGATCTGGCGGTCGATCGGGTGCGCGACGGTCGCTCGATCTCCACGCGAAGCGTGACCGTCACGCAGGGCGGACGGCCGCTCCTGATCGTGAGCGCCTCGTTCCACGCGAACCCCACGAGCCCCGAACTTGCCGACCCCTCCCCCTCTGCCCCACGGCCCGAGCAGCTCCCGCTGCTGCAGGACTGGGTGCGCGACCTTCCGCCGGAGCTGCGCCTGCACGCCCGCAGCTGGGTCGAGCAACCACCCCCGCTCGAGCTGCGCATCGGCGAAGCGCCGAACTTCCTGGGCGGTGGCTCCGCGGGCGGGACGCGCTCGCACTGGATGCGTCTGCCGCGCGACGTCGGTGACGACCCTCTCCTGCACACGGCGCTGCTCGCTTACGCCAGCGACTACCTGCTGCTCGACATGGCCTTCCGCTCGCATCCGGAGCGCTTCACGCCCACGTTCGCCGGCTTCAGCCTCGATCACGCGCTCTGGCTGCACCGCCCGGTCCGCTTCGACCGTTGGCATCTCCACACGCAGGAGACGGTTGCCGTCTCGGGCCATCGCGGCCTGGTTCGCGGCGCGATTCACGACGCCGACGGTCATCTCGTTGCCAGCGTCATGCAGGAGGTACTCGTCCGGCCCGCTCGTTGAGCGCGTCTCACGGGATGTCGCATGACCTCCACTGGTGTCTTTCGAGCACGGCTACGGTGACTCGTCGATGCAGTCGATCCCACACGGTCTCTTCCAGCAGGCGTGGCCCGAGGGCGAGTTCCGGTTGTTCCAGCTCGGCTTCGTCGTGGACGACCTGGTGGAGGCGGCAACGCAGTGGGCACGCGTCTTCGGCGTCGGGCCCTTCCACGTGCTCCCTCCCATCGAGGTGCCCTGCACATACCGCGGCACCGAGTCAGCCATCGACGTCCAGGTCGCTCTTGCGCAGGCCGGCCCGGTACAGATCGAACTGATCAACCAACGCTGCAATCGGGCGAGCGTCTACCGCGACTTGGTCGACAAGGGCGAGTCCGGCTTCCACCAGCTCTGTACCGTGACGCCCGACTACGACGGGAAGAAGGCGCACTACGAGCGGCTGGGATATGAGCTTGCGAGCGAGCTCACCACACCCGACGGGCAGCGCGTCGCCTACTTCGACACCGTCGACGACTTCGGCTTCTTCACAGAAGTCGTCGAGGAGGCGTCGGCATTTCTCGCGCAGTTGGCCGAGATCGCGCAGACCTGCGCGGACTGGGACGGCAGGGATCCCGTCCGCGTGCTCACACGCCACGGCTACCGCACCCCTTAGCGTGTTCCCGGTTTTCGCCCGTGCTCGCCGGTCGCCGACACGGCCCTCAGTATGTTGGGCTAAGAAGGCGAGCGGATCGGCAGCCGCCGCTGGTCGTCGCCGCCATCGGCGTCTGCCTCGCGCGGCCTATCCGCGCGGCCTGAAGCCGATGGACGAAGCGAACACCGAGGTTCACCATGGCGGACAAGATCCGGCGGCACTGGTACGCGTTGCACTGGCCGTTGCCACCCAAGCTCATGGCCGGAGGTACCGCGTTCGGGATAGGTGACGACCCTCCCCGCGGCGACCACTTCCAAACGAGTGTGGCATCGGCTGTCGCCGCCGAACGGGCCGGCATGGACGGTGTCCTGTTCGCTGACGCCACCGACTGGTACGTGCCCGGCTCGGTCTGGAATGGTGAGCTGGCCGACACGCTCGAAGGCGCACCCGACCCCCACGGGGTGTTCACTTCCGAGCCCATCATCGCCGCGGCGGGCGCGGTGACCGACCGCATCGAGTTCCTCTGGGGCCCGGTCGACTGCGTGCGACGTGCGCCGATCAACATCGCGCAGATGGTGTTGACGCTCGACCACGCCACCCGCGGCCGCACGTCGGTCGTCCTCGCGCAGGGCCAGATCGACCACATGCGCCAGACCGGCATCAGTCGGATCGGAGCGAAGAACAAGCTCTGGGACGGTGTGCAGATCGTGCGCAAGCTGATCCGCGATACGGAGGCGTTCCCCTTCCGCGGGCGGGTCTGGAAGTTCGACCGCGGGGCGCTTGCCACGCCGTACTACGGCGAGAAGCCACCTGACGTCCTCGTCGCCGGCAGCATGGACGAGACACTCGAGCTGGTCGCCCGCTTCGCCGACGGGTGGTTGACGCCGATCGCCGGTGGCGGCCTCGACCACTTCGCCAGCCAAGTCCACATCATCCGCCGCACAGCCGAGCAGCTGTCTCTTATACACATCTGACGCTGCCGACGACTCCACTAATGTGTAGGT
>JBKPCV010000033.1:0-80946 GCA_046727575.1 Actinomycetota bacterium | reverse complement strand
ATCGCACGATCCCCAGAAGCTGCCTCTGCAACGCGGTACGACTCCACACGCGGCACGCGGGGCATATCGCCACCGGCGGCGGCCCCTTCGCGAAGAGCCGACCGGGAGCCAGCTCACCGCAGAACGCGCATACCCGTTCGGTGGCGTCGACCTCTTCCTCTGAGCGGGAGGGCACGGATACAGAGTGCCCGATCGGGAGCGTTCTGGCGAGCGGTGCACATACGTCACGGTCGTTTCGCATGGCCGAGCTCGAGCATCGCCCGATCCGTGTACCCAAGACGGGTCACCAAATCGCCAATTGCGACGTTCCATCACAAACGCATCCGCGCGCGAGCGGCGTTCCGGGCTGATGTTGCTGTCTGGTGTGTCGTTCGTCGCTGGAGTTGTGTCGCATCTAGACGTCGCGGGGCGTCGGGCCCATGCTGGAAGTACTCGCAGTACGTGGGGAGGTCGTCATGAACCGGATTTCCTCTCGTCGTCGAAAGCAAGCGAGTCAACCGCGTCATGTGTCGAGACCCGCACATCTGCTGAAGCGGGTCGCGGCGGTCGCCGCGGTCGTGTGCGCGGGCGCGCTCGCGACGGTCGGGCGCACTGGAGCCGCGGTTGGCGCGGAACAGCCGACCGTGCCGTTCACCAATGCACGCCTGATCGCTTCTGGCATTCCGGACGCGTCGGCGGTGGCTCCCGTCGGCGCGTTTCTGCCTGGCGGGCCGATCCACGACAACCCGACGCTGGCGGCGTTCACCGCGCCGGGTCGGGTGCTCGATCCCACTCGGATCTTGGTCGGGAGCAGCTCCAACTTCGGCGCGCCCAAGGCGAACCCCAATCAGGCCGCGGGATCGTTTTTGTCGATTGATCCGGCCGGCGCGAACCTCGTTGTCCCGGCGAGGTTCGCCAGCGGCGGTGATCAGGCGTCAACGCTGGACGGCGCCGTCCAGATGTACAGCGCCCAAAGCCCGATGTGGCTTAACGGCTTCTACAACCCACTCGCGGTGACGGCGAATCAGACCGGTGTCAGCAATCCGGTCGGCCTGTCGATCAACAACGCCTTCGGCCGCCTCTGGCCAGCGAATGCCCCGAACGGACTTGGTGGTCCCGGCTCATCCTCGATTGACGACCCCGATGGACGTCCCCTCAAAGGCGCGCCGAACCAGACGACGGGGGGTGTCTACTTTGGCGACCTGACGCCCCGGCTACCGGTGCAAATCATTCCCGGTGCACTCAACAAGGCAGCGGTCGGGACCGCGTTCCTGGGCCGATCGCCCGACGACACCGGGCGCGCCGTCTTCTCGGTGGTCGTCGCGGACGGCAGCATCGTCCAAGAGCACACGGCGAAGGCGCTGGACGGGCTCGCTCCGGCCGGCACCGTCCAGCCGCTCGAGAATCGCTCCTGGAGCACCGACGATGCGAACGACGTCAAGCCTCCCTTACAGCGTGTCACGCCCCGGCTCGGCGCAATCCTGAACTACGAACCGACAAGGATCCTCTACGTGAGCCAGCCCTTCGACGATTCGATCATGGCCATCGACCTCGCGATCGGTAACCCGGGAGACGACGAGATCTTTGTCCCCAGCGCCTCGCGTGTCATTCGATCAGCGGCCCTCAACCAGCCCGTCGACCTGGCGCCGGTAGAGATCGAGACCGAGGATCCCAACTGGGCCAGCAACACGACCATGGAGGAACAGTCGGACTTCTACGTCTGCAACCGTGGCGACAACACCATCGTGCGCATGCGCCAAGACGGCACCGTCGTAGCCGTGCGCGAGGTGCGAATGCGCGATCGCTCACTTGGGGGAGATGCACGTCTCAACGGCATCGCGGCCTCGTCGGACCACTCCAAGATCTGGGTCACCTACGTGGGGGAGGTGCCCGGCTCGAACGACAAGCAAGGTGGCGTCCTCGAGCTCCCCGCCTTCTGAGCGACACAGCGACGACACCCGGCATCTGTGCTTCCTGACCGAACGGCAAGCGATCAGCTACATGCGCGACCGTCTCACGCGCATGAGTGTGTTCCAACGGTGAGCACACTCGAGTACAGCGACGACGACCGCGACCTCTGACTGGCCGCGTCGTTCGAGCTGTGGCTAACGCGGTCCGCGTTCGACGATGACCCGACAGTCGAACAGAGGCCGATCGGACGCATCCGAGACGAAGACATCTACGACCTTGTTGCGAACCTCGACGGCGATCCCGAGCAGGAGTCGTTCGGCGCGCACCGCGACAGGTGGGCTGAGGTGTACGACGTACCGGTACCGGAGTATTTGCGCAGCGAGCCAGACGGGGGCTGACGTAGACGCTCCATATCGGGCAATCTGGCGCGGTGGACAATGACTCGGTGCCCGCGGTCGACTCGGCTCTCGCAGGCACCGACCTGATTGTTGTCGTGGCCTACGACGCCGCCTGGCCGCGCCTGTTCGAAGAACTCGGTCGACGGATGCGCTCGAGCCTCGGCTCGGTGGCGATCCGCATCGACCACATCGGGTCGACCGCTGTAGTTGGACTGGATGCCAAACCGATCATCGACGTTCAGATTTCGGTCGCGTCGCTCGAACCCGTCGACGCGTATCGCGGCGGGCTCGAACGCTGTGGCTTTGTCTTGCAGCCAGACAATCGAGAGCGGACAAAGCGCTTTTTCCGCGAACGTCCGGGCAACCGTCGAACCCATATCCATGTAAGAGCCGTCGGCAGCTTCGACGAACAGTTCTCGCTGTTGTTCCGCGACTACCTCCGCACTCATCACCAGCGAGCACGCGAGTACGCAGACCTCAAACACCGGTTGGCCGCGGTTCTCAGGAACGACCGGCAGGCGTACGTCGAAGCCAAGGCTCCCTTCATATGGGAGACGATCCGTGATGCCGACGACTGGGCGCAGTCCACGGGGTGGACGCCAGGACGGAGCGATGCGTAAAGCGCAGCGGATCCGCGCCTTGCGACAGATCTGCCGTTCGGCACTCGACCGACCGCTCCCGAGCGGGCAATCTGGCGCGCCGGGTGCTCCGGCAACGATCGGCTTCCCCAGGGCTATACGAATCGGACTCGACGCGTCGCGGGTGCTCCCAGACGCGTTGTTCGTTGGCTTGGCACGCCTCCGCCGTGGTCATTGAGGCATACCGCGATGGTTGGGCAATGCGAGCGGTTCGCGCGTGGCCGAAGTATCCTCGCACTCGGCTCGCATCTGTGGAGTCCCGTCCGCCAAGTCGGATCAGGCGGCGGCTGGTTCGCAGACGAGCATCGTGACGCCGGTGCTGGCGGTATCGGCCCGCTTGAGGGCCAGGGTCGACCTGTCGTTGCCGTCTCGGAAGAAGCGCTTCCCTGTGCCGAGCACGAGCGGGTAGATCATGAACCGGTATTCGTCGATCAGGTTGCGAGGCATCAGCGTGTTCACGAGCGCGCCGCTGCCGTAGATGAGAATGTCCTCGCCAGGCTGCTCCTTCAGTTTGGCGACCGCGTCGGCGATTTCGCCAGTGAGCAAGGTGCTGTTCCACTCGAGCGGTTCCTTCACGGTGGTCGACGCGACGTACTTCGGGAGGCTGTTCATCCGGTCGGTGAACGGGTCGCCCGACCGCAACGGCCAGGAAGCGACGAACTCCTGCCAGGTCACTCGGCCGAGCAGCAGCGCGTCGCTGGCAAACAGCTGATCGGTCTGCCACTTGGCCGTGTCGTCGTTCCAATAGGGGATGGTCCACCCGCGGTGCTCGTACTCTCCCGCAGCACCTGGGTCTTCGCTGACGCCGTCCAGGGACAGGTATTCGGCTGCTACTACTCGTCTCATTGCGCTCTCCTTCATTAGTAGCCTTCTTCTTCTGCGAAGCGTCTCGAATATCCCGTCGTCGATGCCGTCAGGATTTGTCGTCAGTCTCGAGGACGAACGGGGCCAACGGCGCCAGGAGAACCGATCGGGCTACGTGGCGATTGGCGTGCGGACACGCGGCGAATCCTGACGCGTGATGCGGGGCGCCGTCATCAGTAGTTTTGCGGATTGCCACCCACCGGCGCCGTGGCCGCCGGGGTGGTCGAGGGCACGACCGGGGCGGGTCTCAAATCCCTCTCCACCCTGCGATTGGTAGCGCAGATCTGCCGTTCCGCGACACGCCTCCGTTACGCGATTCCGGCCAGAACATGCGTACCCAACGCGCGGCGACGAAGCGTTCGCGTTGGGCTCGCGACTGGCGCACAGAATCACGCGGCGGCGCGCACAGAATGACGCGCCGGCCCGCTCCAGATCCGGCGATCTGTCGCCTGGGCCCACGACGCGGTCGGCACATCATGCTCGCGCCAGATCTGCCGTTCGGCGCTCGCCGAGGCGCTCCTGATCGGGCAATCGGTTCGCGGGGTGGCGTCTGGACGCCTATCCGATCGCGGTGGCGACGCGCCTCAGTGCTTGCTCGGAAGGCATGCCCGATAGCTCGACAAGCACGCCGTCAGGAAATTCCTTGGTGAAGCATGGACGGCGCCCAGAGATGGTGCTCGATATTTGAGAGCCATCCTCCCTACGAGCACCGACGCCGTCGCCGCGAGCGTCAGATCACGTCGCTTACACGGTTCCGGACAGTCGCTGGTGCGCGAGGTGAGTGGCGCGTGGACTGCTTGACTGACGCGATGGCGGTCACGATCTACGGAGTCTGTGCGGTCACCTTCATGATGGTGATGTACGCACTCGAGGGTCGCGGGCGAGGGTTCGTGCTCGGGTTCGCGTTCGGTTGCGTCTTGTCGAGCATCTATGGGTTCCTGTCCGGGGCATGGCCGTTCGGTGTCGTCGAGCTGATCTGGGCGGGCGTTGCGCTGCGGCGGTACCGGCAACGTCTCGCGACGGCTTGACCTTCGACTCTGGTTCAACCTTTACAGTCGGCGCATGAGCACGTTGACCATCGGGCAAGTCGCGGACCGCGTCAGTCACAAAGCTACGACGCGCCACCGAAGAACACCTCGTCCGGGTCGCCGCCGAGGCACGCCTTCCCCGCTGCTTACCGCAGGATGGAACCAGCCGTCACCGCGGTCTTGTAGGCGGCAAAGGCAGCGAGGGCTTCTTGCTTCTCTCTAGCGCGTTTGCGCTGGGGGGTACTCGCGATGGTTTCGATGAGTCTCACGGCTTCGCGTCCATCGGCTGCCCAAGCGGTAGCGCCGGCGAGGTCCGCGATTTCGGAATTTAGGACGGCTTGGCCGCCGATGAGGATCGGCACGTCGTGATCGTGCTCTCGGAGAGCGCTGATCGTCGCGCGTACGGCCTCCCACCGCTCGACGCTGGTGACGCCGATGCCGACGGCGACGAGCCGGGGCGCGCGGGCCGTCGCAGCGACGAACGCGGCGGGTGCGACGTCGGCACCGAGCTCGAGGACGTCAAAGCCATGGATGCGGACGAGGTCGGCAACGATCGCGATCGGGAGGCTGTGTAGTTCTCCGGTGGGGGCACCGAAGACGACGCTGCCGCGGCTTCGTCCTGGCCTGCGGAAGCGTGCGCCGAGTCGGGCGACGACGCGCGTGGCGACCGCGGTAGCCAGCGGTTCATCAGCAGCGTCCAGTTCGCCGTCGAACCAGCGCGCACCAATGTTGCCCAGAGCTCCAGCGAGCATTTCGAGGTAGCAGAACGAGGGGTCGTGTCCGGCCGCGAGGGCTCGTTCGACGGTGTCCCACGCGGCGGGTTCGTCTCCTGCAAGCAGGCACCTCTCCAGGCGCGCTTCCCAGTCGACGCGTGCGGCTCCGCGGGGCGAGTCCTCGCTCGTGTTTCGGTGTGGGCGGCGCCGCGCGGTGAATGTGGCCAGCGCCTCTTCGGTGACCCGCCACGCGGTGCCGGCGCGGTGCGCGGCAAGGTGGCCTTGGCGTACGTATCGGTATGCGGTCATGTAGTGGACGCCGAGGCGTGCGGCGGCCTGTTTCAAGTTGAGGTCGACCGCGTCGTTGATCGAGAGCCTGATCGGAAGCATGACGCAACCTATCCCAGGTAAAACGTGGTGACGGGACCTCTCGGGAGTTAGCACCTAAAGCGGCAGACCGGACTTGGTCGTCTTGCTGGTTAGCGCCGAAAGCTGAGGGTTGCACTCGCTGAGGTCGCTTGATCTGATCGGTCGCACGCCGCCAGCGCGTCGACAACCGTGAGCGCTCGTCGGGACCGCCCCAGGGACTGCCTTCCTCGTCCCCATAGGAGGATGCAATGCGTCGACATGTGGTCGGTTTGGTCCTGGCGACGCTCGCGTTCGCCAGCCTGGCCGATGGCGCGCCGGCGGCGGTGCCCTCTACGACCGGGCGGCCGGCGCGGATCGTGTCGCTGTCTCCGACCGTGACCGAGATGTTGTTCGCGCTCGGCGCGGCCAAGCAGGTTGTCGCGGTGGACGACCAGTCGAACTTCCCGGTCCGGGCCCCCCGAACGAGCCTGTCGGCTTATCGGCCGAACTCGGAGGCGATCGCTGGCTATCGGCCCGATCTGGTGGTGATGTCGAGCAGCACTGTGGCTGAGCAGTTGCGGGGAGTGGGGATCAAGGTGCTGGTGCTTCCCGCGGCCAAGACGTTGAGTGAGAGCTATTCGGAGATGCGCGAGCTGGGTAAGGCGACGGGACGTGAACCGGAAGCGAAGCAGTTGGTTCAGACGATCCGCGGCGACATCGCGACGATCACTGCCGAGGTACCGAAGCGCCGCCAGGCTCCTGCGGCGTATTACGAGATCGACAGCACGTTCTACTCGGCGGACTCGACGACGTTCATTGGTCAGCTCCTGAAGTTGGCGGGATTGCGCAACATCGCCGACCAGGCCACGAAGGCATCGTCGGGATATCCGCAGCTGTCCGCGGAGTATGTGGTCCAGGCCAATCCGGCGGTGATCTTCCTGGCGGATACGAAGTGCTGCGGTCAGACCATGGCGAAGGTCGCGGCCCGGCCGAGCTTTGCGCAGATCCAAGCGGTGCGCGACCGCCATGTCATCGAGCTTGACGACGACATCGCGTCGCGTTGGGGACCCCGAGTCGTCGACCTCTATCGCCAGGTGGTGGACGCGACGAAGGGTCTCTGACCATCGTGGCCGCTCCCCGTATCGGGGCGCGCCCGGCGCGGCTCGGTCCATGGTGGCTGTTGGGGGGAATCAGCGCGGTCGGCACCACGGTGGTGCTCGGCGTGGCGATCGGTCCGGTGCCGATCCGTCCGGTGGGCGTCATCGAGGAGCTCGCCAGTCACCTCCCATTCCTTGGAGTCCGATCCCCACTGAGCTCGGCGCAGGCGTCGATCGTGATGGATCTGCGGCTGCCGCGCGTGGTCCTGGCGCTCGTGGTGGGTGCAATGCTGGCAATGGCCGGAGCCTCCTATCAGGGCGTGTTCCGCAACCCGCTCGCCGATCCGTACCTCCTCGGCGCGGCCGCGGGCGCGGGGCTTGCGGTCACCACGGTGATCATTACGACGTCAGCGGCCACCGGTGCGGGTGATGAACGCATCCCGCTCGCCGCGTTCGCCGGCGCGTTTCTCGCGGTGCTCCTCGCGTACGCCTTGGGGCGTAGCGCGGGGGGTCGCTCACCAACGAGTTTGATCCTGGCGGGAGTCGCGATCGCGAGTTTCCTCACCGCGGGCCAGACGTACCTGCAACAACAGAACGTCGACACGGTCCGGGAGGTGTACTCATGGATCCTCGGGCGCCTCACCACTGCGGGGTGGACCGAAGTGCTCCTCGTCGTCCCCTACTTCGCCATTACCGCCAGCGTGCTGCTCGCGCACCGACGGGTGCTCGACGTTCTCGCGGTCGGAGAGCACGAAGCCCGCACACTCGGGCTCCACGTTGGATGCACCCGGCTGATCGTGGTCGCCGCAGCGTCGCTCGCGACCGCCGCCGCGGTCGCGGTCAGCGGACTCATCGGCTTCGTCGGCATCGTGGTTCCCCACACGATCCGACTCCTCGCCGGTTCGAGCTACCGCAAGATCTTGCCACTGTCGATCCTGTTCGGCGGCGCGTTCCTGGTCCTCGCCGACCTCGGTGCGCGCACGGTCGCGGCACCGGGGGAGATTCCAATCGGTGTCGTCACCGCGTTCGTCGGCGCCCCCTTCTTCGCGTTGGTGCTGCGCACGACGTACGGGTCGCGGTCGTGACCGTGGCGGTGCGCGTCGACGCGGCGACGGTGGAAATCGGCGGACGTCGCCTGCTGGACGGCGTCGATGTCGGCGTGGATCGCGGCGGTTGGGTGGCGATCGTCGGGCCGAACGGTGCGGGCAAGACGACACTGCTGCACGCGATCGCGGGGCTGCGAGCGTTGCACTCCGGGCGGGTGGAGCTGATGGGTTGTGACGCCAGCGATCTTCGGGTGCGGGCACGCGCCCAGCTCCTGGCATTGGTTCCCCAGATACCGGTGATCCCGATGGGCATGACCGTGCTCGACTACGTGCTGCTCGGTCGGACACCGCATCTGTCGTTCTTCGCCTCGGAGACCCCAACTGATGTGACCCATGCGCGCGGCGTCCTCGAACGTCTCGAGATCGGCGAGCTCGCTACTCGCCAGGTCGAAACCCTGTCCGGTGGGGAGCGCCAACGACTGCTGCTCGCGCGGGCATTGCTGCAAGACACACCGATCGTGTTGCTCGACGAGCCCACCACCGCCCTCGACATCGGTCACCAACAAGACGTGATGGAGCTCGTCGAAGAGCTCCGTCACGAGCAGCACCTCGCAGTGATCTCCACCATGCACGACCTCACCCTCGCCGGCCTCTACGCCGAGGAGCTCGTGCTCCTCGACGGTGGCCGGGTCCAGGCCCGCGGCCACGCGTGCGACGTCCTGACCGAGGAGCGCCTCCGTCGCCATTTCGGCGCCCAGGTCAGCGTCATCGCCAGCACCCACGGCCCCATCGTCGTTCCCCGACGCGCAGCAAGGAGCGCTACATGACCGACCCCAGCGCCGAACCTCCCCGCCAGCACGACAAGACGAAGGAGCTGCGCGCCGCAGCGTCCCTCGTGCTCGTCAACACCGGCAACGGGAAGGGCAAGTCGACCGCCGCGTTCGGAATGGTCATGCGCGCGGTTGCCCGCGACTGGAGAGTCGCCGTCGTGCAGTTCGTCAAGTCCGGCAAGTGGAGCACAGGCGAGGAACGCACCGCCCGCACGCTCGGCGTCGACTGGTTCAAGATGGGGGAGGGCTTCACCTGGGAGTCCGACGACCTCTCCCGCGACGAAGCCGCCGCCGTCGCGGCGTGGGAACACGCGGCCGGGATCGTCAGCGCCGGTGACCATTCGCTCGTGGTGCTCGACGAAGTCACCTACCCGATGCGGTGGGGATGGATCAGCACCGACGCGGTCGTGGCGACCCTGCGAGACCGACCCGCGCACGTCAACGTCGTGCTCACCGGCCGCGAGGCACCCCACGCGGTCATCGAGGTCGCCGACACGGCCACCGAGATGCTCGAGATCAAGCACGCATACCGGAGCGGTATCCGAGCCAAGAAGGGCATCGACTACTGATGGCGCCCTTCGATCCAGAGTTGTCAGGCGCGCTGATGGTCTGTGGTACGAGCAGCGGCGCGGGCAAGTCGACGATCGTGACCGGGTTGTGCCGCCTTGTCGCACGCGCAGGGATCGACGCCGTCCCGTTCAAGGCGCAGAACATGTCGAACAACGCCGCGGTGTGTGACGACGGCGCCGAGATCGGCCGAGCCCAGTTCGCCCAGGCCCAGGCTGCGGGCGTCGCCGCGTGTGCCGATATGAACCCGATCCTGGTCAAGCCGCTCGACGCTCACCGAGCCCAGCTCGTCGTCCTCGGCCGTCCGGCGGGAACGATGACCGCGCTCGAGACATCGGTCCCTCGCCCCGAACTCTTCGACACGGTCGTCGGGGCGCTCGGCCGGCTCCGCCACGAACACGCGGTCGTGGTGGTCGAAGGCGCGGGCAGCCCCGCCGAACTCAACCTCCTCGACCGCGACCTCGCGAATCTGCCCCTCGCAGACCGGACGCAACTCCCGGTGATCGTCGTGGCCGACGTCGACCGAGGCGGGATGCTGGCCGCCGCGTACGGCACCGTCGCGCTTCTGCCGCCGCATCTCCGGCGGTGGATCCGCGGGTTCGTCGTCAACCGGTTCCGCGGCGACCTGGAACTTCTGCGACCGGGCCTCGGCATCCTCGAGCAACGTACCGGTCTCCCCGTCCTCGGGGTCGTTCCCACAGTCGACGGGCTGCTCGACAGCGAAGACAGCCTCGACCTTCCGGATCCCCTGGCTCCTCGGGGCGGGGGCACGCTGGATGTCGCGGTGATCCGCACGCCCCGCATCGCGAACTTCACCGACGTCGAACCGCTCGCGGTCGAACCCGACGTCCGACTCCGATGGGTCGATGCGGCCGGCCAGTTCGGCGACCCTGACCTCGTCGTGCTCCCGGGGAGCCGTGCCGTCGTCGCCGACCTCGCATGGCTGCGCGATCGTGGCCTGGCGACGACGATTTCGCATACGGCGGCGGTCCTGCTCGGGATCTGCGGCGGCTACCAGATGCTCGGCCAGACCATCCAAGATCGCGACAACGTCGAGGCCACGATGCGCGGCGACGCAGCTGGGCTCGGTCTCTTGCCGGTCATCACCTGTTATCACGAGGCGAAGACCACGCGTGTTCGCTGCGGGCGCGCGTTCGGTGAGGAGGTGCGAGGGTACGAGATTCGTCACGGCACGCCGATGCGCCGCGATGGCGCCGGGTGGATCGCGCTGGCCGACGAGCACGGATCCGACGACGAGGGCACCTCGCGCGACGAGCGCGTGTTCGGAACATCGCTACACGGACTGTTCGAACACGACAGCTTTCGCGCCACGTTTCTCGCGCACGTCGCCCGCCGACGCCGACGCACCTTCACCGCCTCCCCGGTTCCGTACGCCCAGCAACGCCAGCACGCGCACGACCGCCTCGCCGACGCCATCGCCTCATCGTGTGACATGGAGCGGATCGCCCGCTTCATCGGCGAGGGCCATCTCGGCGCGTCGTCGTGACCGGTACCTTCTTCTCGGAACTGCCGTCGGTCTGCCGCGCCGCGGACGGGACGGCCGTACTGGCGTGGCGACTGCGCGCACCGGCGCTAGCGATCTCGTCAGCTCCCCATGGGGGCGGTATCGGCAGTCGGCACTGGGTGCTCAACGCCCAGGTCCCGATCGAGTTCCCCAGAACCGACCTCGCCAGACATCTCGAGACGCTGGCCTCCGGTCTAGGGCTGGCCGGCGATGGCGTCGGGTTCCTCACCGCCGCCGATGTCACCGCGTATGAGCACTCGACTGACAGCGACGCGACCGCCTGCGCGACGGTCGGCCTGGCCCACCCCACCTGGGCGGCCGACGACGACGGCGCGACCAACACTCCCTATGAGCCCCGCGTCGGCACGATCAACATCGTCGCGACCGTCCCGCTGCGCCTCAGCGATTCCGCGCTCGTCAACGCGATCGCCACTGTGACCGAAGCGAAGAGCCAAGCACTCGCCGAGTTCGGCGTTCCCGGCACCGGCACCGCGAGCGACGCGATCTGTGTCCTGTGCCCTACCACCGGTGCCGCCGAGCATTTCGCCGGACCGCGGGCGGCGCTCGGTGCACCGCTTGCCCGCGCGGTCTACCGTGCCGTCCGGCAGGGCACAGCTCTTTGGCAGCGGTGGCACCCATGATCGCCCTCGTGATCGGCGGAACCCGATCAGGCAAATCGGCAATTGGCGAGCAACTCGCCGCCCGTCTCGCGACGCGGGCGGGCGGTGCGGTCACTGTCATCGTGCCCGGTGCAGACGCCGACAACGATCGCGACCTCGCTGCTCGCATCGCCAAGCACTGCGCCCGCCGACCCGCGACGTGGACAACCATCGAATGCGGCGACCACCTCCCCGAAGCACTCGTGCAAGCAACGGGAATCGCGCTCGTTGACTCGCTGGGCACCTGGATCACCCACACGCTCGACTTCGCGGTGCCCACCAGCCGGCTCGTTGCGACATTGCGCGGTCGTCGCGCGTCGACCGTGCTCGTCACCGAAGAAGTCGGCCTCGCGGTTCACCCGCCGAGCATGCTCGGCCTCCAGTTCGCTGACACGCTCGGCGAGCTCAACACCGCGGTGGCCGCTATAGCTGACCACGTCATCCTCGCGGTCGCCGGCCGCATCGTTCACCTTGAACCGCCCGGCTCGTTCGTCGACTCCGTCTGATGTTCGGAGCCTTCGCGTTCCTCACCGTTTTCGGGCACGGCCAGTCCCCGACACCACGGGCGCTTGCCGGGTTCCCCCTGGTGGGGCTCGTCGTCGGAGCAGCCGTCGGTGGGTCATGGTTGCTTCTCGATCAGGCATTTCCCTCGCTGCTCGCGGCCACGCTTGTCGTCGGGGCGGATCTCGTCCTCACCGGCGCCTTGCACCTCGATGGTCTCGCCGACGCCGCCGATGGCCTGTTACCGCATGCGACACGGGCACGCAGGCTCGAGATCATGCGGTCCCCGGACATCGGTGCATTCGGCACCGCCACGGTCGTGACGGTGCTGCTCGTGCGGACCGCCGCGTTCGCCGGGCGTCCCGCGGCGGTGCTACTCGTCGCAGGGATCTGGTGCGTGTCCCGCACGATCGCCGCGGTGACCCCCGCATGGCTCTCCTATGCCCGCGACTCCGGTATCGCCTCACCGTTCCTGCACGTGCGAACGGCACGCTGGCCCGTCCTCGCGTTGTTCCCCGCAGGGGCGGTCGGAATCCTCGGTGCTGGACCGGCGGGCGGCGTCGCGATCGCGATGACCGTCATCGCCGGTGTGTGTGTTCTCGCGTTGGCGCGTGTGCGGATCGGTGGCTTCACCGGCGACGTGCTTGGCACCGCGATCATCGTGAGCGAAACCGTCGGCATCGCGGTCGCCGCCGCACGATGGTGAGCCGGGCGACGATGCAGCGGCGGCTGCTCGGGGCTGCAGCGGGTCTCTTCGCCGACCGTGCCTTCGGGGAGCCCCCATCGCGTCTGCACCCGGTCGCGGCCTTCGGCACCGTCATGGGCGTCGTCGAACCGGCCGTCTACGCGGATCGCCGTACACGCGGACTCGCGTACGCAGCCACCGGCACCCTCCTCGGTGCCACGGCCGGCTACGCACTCCCCTCGACCACCGCCTCGGTTGCCGTCACCGCGGCCGGGCACATGTTGCGGTCCTGCGCGGCCGACATCGGCCGGCTGCTCACGGTCGGCGACCTGACCGGCGCACGGGCCGCGCTGCCTACCCTCGCCGGCAGGGACGCGCAATGCCTCGACGAGTCAGGCGTCGCCGCCGCGGTCGTGGAGTCGCTCGCAGACAACACGGTCGACGCCGTGGTCGCACCCGCGCTGTGGGGTGCGACGCTCGGCGCACCCGGTGCCGCGACGTACCGCGCGATCAACACGATGGACGCAATGGTCGGGCATCACTCGCCCCGCTACGAACACTTCGGCTGGGCGTCCGCACGCCTCGACGACATCGCCGCCTACCTCCCCACTCGCATGACCGCGCTGTTGGTTTGTGCTGCTCGGCCCCGTCGGGCCCGCGTCATCCTCGACACAGTTCGACGCGACGCGCCAGCGCACCCATCACCCAACGCCGGCGTCGCCGAAGCCGCGTTCGCCGCCGCGCTCGGCCTCCAACTCGGCGGCCCGCTCCGCTACGACAACCGCCGCGAGGACCGGCCACGCATCGGACCCGGGCCAAGACCGCGTGCCGCAGACATCACACGAGCCATTCGCCTAGCGAGCCACATCGAGCTCGCGCTCGTCGCCGTCCTCGCCACACTCGGCGCCGCGATCGGGGCCGCCCGTCCGGACACCACCCGATGAAGCCCGAGATCCTCGCGCCCGGCGAGCACGGTGGAGATGCCGCCCGCCTCGCGGTGGCACTCGGCATCTCCCTGGACGAGATCCTCGACCTCTCCGCCAGCCTCAACCCTGCCGCACCCGACGTCGCCGCGCTCGTCCGCCATCACGCAACCGCTGTCCGCCAGTACCCCGACCCCACACGCGGACGAGCCGCGCTCGCCGACGCGATGCACGTCGACCCCGCCCGGCTGCTGCTGACCAACGGTGGCGCCGAAGCGATCGCGCTCGTCGCCGCCGAGTTTCCCGTCGGGTCCGTCGAGGCACCCGACTTCTCGCTCTATTCGCGGCACCTCACACGCGTCGACCACCACGCCCGACGCTGGCGATCGAACCCGAACAACCCGACCGGCCAGCTCGCAGCCCCCGACGAACTCGCCGCGGTCTGGGACGAAGCCTTCTACCCCCTCGCCACCGGCCAATGGACCCGCGGCGACCCCGACGCCATCGTCGTCGGATCGCTCACCAAAGTGTTCGCCTGCCCAGGCCTACGCGCCGGCTACATCCTCGCCCCGACCCCCACGCTGACCCGGCGTCTCGCCACACGACAGGCCGAATGGGCAGTCAACTCGCTCGTCTGTGCCCTCCTCCCCGACCTGCTCGCCGCCGCCGACCTCCCCGCCTGGGCCGCCGCGATCGCCGCCGATCGCGCCTGCCTCGACGCCACGCTGCGCCAGGCGGGCCTGCACCCCGAATCATCCGACGCGAACTTTCTCCTGATCCGCCGCGCCCCCGGTCTCCGAGACCACCTCGCCCGCCAAGGCGTCCTCGTACGCGACACGACATCGTTCGCCATCCCCGACGGCGTACGCATCGCAGTGTCCGACGACACGGGTCTCCAACGCCTCGCCGTCGCCCTTCAAGGATGGACGCCATGAACACCAACCTCGCCAACGCGCTCGCGGAACGGTTCGACGCGGTGCTTCTCGACGTCGGCGGGACGCTCGTCGCCGAGGCAGCACCGGGAACTCCGGTCGACGACCTCCGAGTTGAGCCGCTGCCCGGCGTGTGCGACACCCTCCGCTCGCTTGTCGGCATGGTGCGTCTCGCCGCCGTGACCAACACGTCGGCCATGCGCGCCGATGATGTCCGCGGGTTGCTGGCGGCCGTTGGGCTCGCCGATTGCGTTGAGGTGATCATCACCTCCGTCGACGTCGGAGCAGCCAAGCCCGACCCGGCGCCCCTACGAGCAGCACTCGCACAACTTGGCGTCGCAGCCGAGCACGCGCTGTTCGTCGGTGACCGCGCGAGCGATCGCGACGCCGCTCGCTCCGCCGGTGTGCGCTTCGTCGGCACCGATCGCGGGCTCGCCGACGCGCTCTCCCGCGCGACACGACGATCCACCGGCGCGTTTGCTCACGCCGCCGCGCAGGTCCTACCGCTCGACGGAAGCTCCGTGCTCCATGCCCAGGAACGCCACGCCCGTCTCACCAAACCGGCCGGATCGCTGGGTCGACTCGAAACCCTCGGTGCCCAACTCGCCGGCATCGCCCGCTCGTGCCCGCCACCCATCCCGGTACGGCCTGCGATCGCCGTGTTCGCCGCCGATCACGGTGTTGTCGCGTCGGGCGTCACCCCGTGGCCCCAAGAGGTCACGATGCAGATGGTCCGCAACTTCGTCGCGGGCGGAACCGCGATCAACGCGATCGCCCGTCAATGCCGCGCGACCCTTCGGGTCATCGATGTCGGAGTCGCTACCGACCTCCAAGACCTCGCCGGCGTCGACCACCGCAACATTCGTCCCGGCACCGACGACCTCTCCTACGGTCCTGCCATGACCTGTGACGACGCCTACGACGCACTCGACGTCGGCGCCGAAGTCGCCCAGGATCTCATAGGTCGCGGGCATGACCTCCTCGTCACCGGCGAGATGGGCATCGGCAATACCACCCCATCCGCCGCGATCATCGGCGCGCTCACTCTCCGCACCGCGAGCACCGTCACCGGACGCGGGACCGGGATCGACGAGACGATGCTCACCCGAAAAACCGCCATCGTCGACCACGCGATCGCACGAGTCGCACCGTTCCTGGATCCGATCTCCATCCTTTCCGAAATCGGCGGCCTCGAAATCGCCGCACTCGCCGGCTTCATCGCTCAAAGCGCCGCATTCGCAGTACCCGTTGTCACCGACGGAGTCATCACGCTTGCCGCGCTCCTTATCGCCGACGCACTCGTGCCCAGCATCGCCTGTAGATGCATCGCTGGCCACCAATCGACCGAACCCGGTGCCGTCATCGCACTCGCCCACCTCGGACTAGACCCGGTCCTCACGCTCGACCTACGCCTCGGAGAAGGCACCGGCGGGTGCCTCGCGATTCCAATCGTTCAAGCCGCAGCGCGTGTGCTCCACGAGATGGCCACCTTCGACGACGCGGCGATTCCCGACGAAACACGCGGGGCAGACGCCATTTAGCTCGTAGGCACAGCCGGCCGAGCCGAAGCGCGCATCAGCACTCAGCGCGGAGGTCGGATCTCGACGAGGGCGGTCCTGTCGGCTCCCCCGCACCCCCGCGCGAGCGGGTCGCCGTGGACGATCGCGATCCCGGACGGCCCTGATCACAGCGGCCCGCCGAGCCGGACGCATCCGCTCCCAAGTCAGATGCCGGTCAAAGTCAGATGCCGTCTACCACAAGGGGACAGACCGTGACTCCAAGGGGCCCGACCATCCGGAATCGCTTGGGACTACGGGTTAGCGGCGGATTAGCAGATCACGGACGTGGCCGCGAACGTTCCAGACCGCAAGAGGCGCTACAACCCTTGCTCTACAAGGCGCGCGCTCGGAGGGATTCGAACCCCCAACCTTCTGATCCGTAGTCCGTTCCGAGAGGTGTCGGCGGGTGTCGGCCGATGTCGCACAGGCCTGTTGACCTGCGGTTTCACTCGGACGGCATTCGACGGATGACGGTCTCTGAGGTCTCGTGGCGGAGCATCCGGTAGAAGATCCGGTAGAAGCGATTGTCAACACCGGCTGAAAATTGACCCCCTTCCACCGGCTGAAAATTGACCCCCTTGGTCGGGGCCCGTGGTCACGCTGCGTCGTCGTTGGGCACCCTCCCGAGGTCGCGGTCTTTGAGGCGGTAGCTGTCGCCCTTGAGGGAGACGACTTCGGCGTGGTGGACGAGCCGGTCGATCATGGCGGCGGCGACGGTGGCGTCACCGAAGACTTCGCCCCAGCGGCCGAAGGGTTTGTTGCTGGTCACGATGACCGATGCGCGTTCGTAGCGGGAGCTGACGAGTTGGAAGAACAGGTTGGCGGCTTCGGCTTCGAAGGGGATGTAGCCGACTTCGTCGATGACGAGCAGTGGGGTGCGTCCGAGCCGTCGGAGCTCGTCGTGGAGTCGTCCGTGGGTGTGGGCGTCGCCGAGGCGGGCGACCCATTCGGTCGCAGTGGCGAACGCGACGCGATGACCGGCTTGGCAGGCTCGGATCGAGATCCCGATCGCGAGGTGGGTCTTGCCGGTGCCGGGCGGCCCGAGGAACACGACGTTGGCGCGCTCGGCGATGAAGTCGAGGGTGCCGAGGTGCGCGATCACCTCACGCTTCAGCGAGCGTTGGAAGGCGAAGTCGAAGTCCTCGAGGGTCTTGCGGGCCGGGAACCGCGCGGCGCGGATGCGGCCCTCACCGCCGTGGTCTTGACGCGCCGCGACCTCGCGCTCGAGACAGGCGGCGAGGAACTCTTCATGGGTCCAGCTCTCGGCCCGCGCCCGTTCGGCGAGCCGTTCGCAGGAGCGTGCCAGCGAGGGTGCCTTGAGCGCCCGGCACAGATATGCGATGTCCGCACTCGGCTTCGTGGTGCTCATCACGCGACCCCGAGTGCCCGGTCGTAATCGGCGAGGTCACGTTCTTCGACCGTGTCGACGAACTCCGACGCGATCTGCTGCTCGGCGCGTATCGCACGCAGCACCCGTGCATGTCGGGGATGCAGCAACGTCTGGTGCTTCGCCAAGCAGCGACGATGACGGGCGACCTCGGTGCCGTCACAGGTCGCGATCACTTCGTCCAGCGTCACGCGCACCTCGATCCGACGGCCGACGAAGCGCGGGTTGACCGAGTAGTCGTTGCTGTCGACCCGCACGTAGTGATCACGTGGGAGGCGGGTCGTGAACCGCCACGACGGATCGGGAAGCACCGGAGGGAAGCTCATCATCGACCCGCGGTCCTCATAGATCGCCTCCGATGGTCGCTGTCTCGTCGTGCCATGAATCCGGTTATTCGCCCGACGCAGCCAGCCTGTCAGTTGCCGGTTGAAGTCCTCGACGTGATCGAAACACCGACCGGGCAGAAAGCTCGTCTCGAAATAGCCGTTCGTGCGCTCGACCATCCCTTTGGCTTCGGGATCGGCCGGTGCGCACAACCGAACACTCATGCCGAGTGTGCCGCGAAATGCTTGGAAGTCGCGGGTGAGGACCTGACGGCCGGCCCGCCACGCGCCGATACAACCCTCCTGGTCCCACACCGCGGTACGCGGGACGGCACCGAACTGATCGAGCACGTGCAACATGCCGCCCAGCACGTCATGCGCGGCCCGGGAAGGAACCATCCACGCTGCGATCAGCCTCGAGAAACCACTGACACCGACCACGACCCAGAACTTGTCGTGCTGGCCGAACCCCACCGGGATCTCGATGTCGGGTTGCCATAGGTCGAACTGGGCGAGCTCACCCGGCAAGTAGGTCGTGCGCTGACACGGATCCGGCGGCACGAACAACGGTCGCAACTCCCCGACCCGGTCGCGCAGGATCGTGATCCCACGCGTCCAGCCGATCCGTTCCCCGATCACCGTCGCCGGCATCGTCGGAAACTCGCGCAACAAGTCGCGGATCAGCGGCTCGACCGCATCCACCGCCGAGCCCCTCGCTGGACGTTCATAACGCGGCGGCTCACCGCTGCGCAGCGCGTCGCGCACCGTGTTCCGCGACACCCCCAAGCGCCGGACGATCGCCCTGATGCTCAACCCCTCCGCCCGATGCAACCGACGAATCTCGGCCCAATCCTCCACATCGATCACGCCCTTCCTCCCCGGCTCGTGATCGAACCAGGGTCCGAGTCCCAACACTCCAAGTGGTGGACCCGACCAGAAGGGGGTCAGTTTTCGACCGGTGATAAGAGGTCAGTTTTCACCCGGTGGCGACAGCGATGTGGCGCGACTGCGCCTCGCGGTGCCCCGGTGCTTGTCATGGCGGCAGCGACGTTGGCGTCGCCGAACTACGCCGTAGCGACCGAAGGGCTTTGTCCGACGTGACGATCACCTAAGCGCGTTCGTAGCGAGATGACAGAACTCAAAGAGAACCGGTTGGCGGGTTCGGCTTCGAAGGGTTGGCCCGACCCGTGGAGATAGCTCCACCTGGACCGCGCCGGCGAGGTCGGTGGCCACCTCGGTCGTCGGTCCTTGCCCTGCAGCTTCGCCAGCGGCGACGACCAGCTCGGCTTTGCCTGGCGGCCAACCCCGTTGACGGCCTGCATCGCCAGATAGCCGCGGTGCGCCGCGCCTGGGGCTTGGATCTTGCACTCGAGCATGACGAGATCACGGTCCTAGACCGCGATCAAAATCACACAGCGACTAGACACAAGTCACGTAGTTGGCTGCTATCGCCATCGCGTCAGAGCTGCGCGTCGCCGGCCTGACATGACATGTCCGCCACCGTCGGCACGACACGATCGTTGGCCGTCACCGCGTGCATCGGCGCTTTGAGTCCCGAACGTGGTGCGACCAACTTGGCCCGATAACGCACCAGCTCTCGAAGCTCCCGAATCGCAGGTGGCGCGATCCACCCCGGGGGCAACCCGACCCACTCGAAACATGTCAACCAAGTCGAGCGCGTCGCGCTCGTCGTTCTTCACGCGACGCTGACCCAGTTCAGATCAGATCAGAACCTGCAGATTCGCGGATGCACCCGCGCCACGGGCACCTGCAAGAGCCATTTGGAAGCGCGAGTAGCTCCGGTCGTGCTGCATTGCCCGGCTACGACCTGCCAGCGCTGTCCGTCCATCGGCGCACGTGGCCAGCATCAGGACTGGCCCGATTGCAGTGCCGAACCTCGCCGTCATCAGCTGGACCGACTTCGAAGGTGGCAAAGCAGGGTTGGTGACGCACGACTGGAGTTCCGCGGAACCGAACGCGTAGCGGGTCTTCGCCTCGAGCGACGTCACGCCGCCACCCGCGGGACGCGGTCCATGGCGTCATACCGATTCGTCGGAACCGTGCATATGCCACTCGCACTGGCCGGCCGGGACTCGGACGGGGACGTAGGCAATCACCTCGACCTTGTCGTCACTGGGGAGGTCACCGCGTTGATCGCCGGTTGAAGGTCGCCACCGCAATGCCGCGGCTGTGGTCAGTGGTTCGACCGAAGCGAGCTCGCATCGGGGTCGTGGCCAACATTCGCGGCCGCATGAGGCGCACGGTATTCGGCTGGGCGGGTTGCGATACCCGAAGGTCGACGGTCAGGAGCAGCCCTCGAGGATCGCCACGGCCGCGGAACCAGTTCGAGCGTCGATGACGTCGCAGGGAACCGGGTGGGAAGCCAGACAGGCCAGCTGAGAAGGCGCCACTGAAGAGGGCTCACCGGAACCCACCGCGTAGGGCGAAGGGGGACGAAGAAAGGGCTTCCGCGAGGCGGCGACGTGGCGCTTCGCCGCCAACTCAGGATGCACGTCCCGCCGCACCCGCGGGCGTGCCGAAGCGTCGAGCGTCGAGCTGCCGGGCGGAGGGCCAGTGCACGTTGGTTGCCCAGCCGAGACGCTCGAAGAGGCGGATCAGCGCAGCTGACGTGTCGAGCTGGAAGCGGTCCGCCCCGTGACGGGCCGAGGTCGGGAATGCGTGGTGGGCGTTGTGCCACGACTCGCCCCCGGTGAATAGCGCGAGGACCGCGACATTCGTGCTGTTGTCGCGGGTGCGGAACGGCCGCTTGCCGAAGCGGTGGCAGATGGAGTTGATCGACCACGTCAGGTTGTGGCCGATGCCGACTCGCAGGACCCCCGCCCACACCAGCGCACCGAGGGCACCGGCCAACGTGCCGGTCACGAGGTACCCGACACCGAAGGGCAGCATGAGGGTTGCTACGCAGCACGGCACGAAGAGATGGTCGATCACCACCAAGTCGGGATCAGCGAGCAAGTCCGCTGCGTACTCGGAGCGCGGGCTGGTCTCGTTGTAGTAGAACCACCCGGCGTGCGCGTGGAAGAGGCCGCGCCATCCCGACAGGTGGTCGGCACCTCGCCAGGTGGGCGAGTGGGGGTCGCCCGGCCGGTCGGCATACCGGTGGTGTCGACGATGGTCGGCGACCCAACCGATCAACGAGCCCTGGAAGGACATCGACCCGAGCACTGCGAGCCCGATCTTGAGCGGTCGGCGTGCCTCGAAGCTGCGGCGGGTGAACCGCCGGAGGAACCCCACGGTGACGCCGTGTTGGTGACGAGTTCGGTCACCAGCAACACGGTTACCTGGAGAAGATCGAAAATCGCGAGTTGTGCTTGTTCTTGGTCACGGTTGGCTGGTCGTTGCGATCGGTTTCCAGTGGGCGTTGGTTCGTTTGACGGTGACGCGGTATGCCACGGTGTCGGTGGCGTTGAGGTAGCGGCCGGCTTTGACGGTGACGGTGTTCGCTCGGCTGGGTATCTTGCCGAGCGTAATGAGGATGCCGTTGTCGTTGACGGGCCTGGTCGGGCTGGAGTCGTCGATTGCTTCGACGCGGTGGTCAACAAAACGGATCGTGGCGAGTTCGTGCAGCTCGGCGACGATGTCGGCTTGTACTTCGAAGGGGATGGGCGCGCGCTCGTGGGCGGCAACGACGAAGACGCTGGTGTCCGAACTGATCTTGGGATGCGACGTGTCAGCGAGGACCGCGCGGATCACGGCGGAGTAGATGGCGGCGGGTCGGTCGCTGGTGTTGGAGCCCCCGCCGGTACACGCGGTCATGACAGCTACGACCGAGGCTGCCAGGACGAAGGTTCGTCGCACAGCATCGCCTCGCTTGCGGTTGCTCGAGCGTGCAAACAACCTACCAGCGCAGGGTGCCACATCGCCCGGCACTGGAGCGTCATCTCGCTCCGCTCGCGCTGCCGACCGGTCGGCGGCAGTAACTGTTGATCGGGTCCGGAGACGACCATGACGCTCTTGGAGCGCATCGTCGGCCCGAAGTCGATCGCGAGACTCTCCTACACCCATGCGTGCAGCACCGGCGCAGACGCGTTCTTCGCGGTGTCGCTCGCCGGGTCGCTGTTCTTCAACGTTTCCGTGGGCGCGGCGCGACCACGCGTCATCGTGTACCTGGCCTTGACGCTGGCGCCGTTCCTGGTGCTCGCGCCGCTGATCGGACCGCTCATCGACCGGTTCGGTTCCGCCCGACACCTGGTCGTGGCCTTCACCTGCTTGGTGCGAGGGATCCTGTGTCTCTTCATCGCCGGGGATCTTCGCACCGTGCTGCTCTATCCCGAGGCCTTCGGAGTCCTCGTCTTCGGCAAGGCCTACTCCGTCAGCAAGAGCGCGCTCGTGCCTGCCATGATCGGAGACAACGCGGACCTCGTCGAAGCAAACTCGCGACTGGCGCGGATCTCCACCATCGCGAGTCTCGTTGGCGGCGGCATTGCGACCGGCATCCTGACTCTCGGGAGCGCCACCGGGGTCCTGCGCGTCGCTTCCCTCGTGTACTTCGCCGGCGCCGTCTTCGCGGTGCGGATCGGGCCCAATCAGACGACGCAGCTGCCGCCGGCCACGCTCGAACAGCAGGAACTCCGCGCGCCGACCGTCCGACTCTCTGCTGGGGCGATGAGCGTGCTGCGCGCCGCGGTCGGCTTCCTGACCTTCTTGGTCGCCTTCGCGCTCAAGCGCTCCGGCGAGCCCCTCTGGTTCTTCGGTGCGATTGCACTGAGTGGCGTCCTGGGAGGACTGTCCGGAACGCTCGTCAGCCCCTTCTTCCGCCGCCACTTGCGCCGCGAGGAACCCCTCCTCGTCATCGCGTTGCTCACCGCCGGGCTCGGCTCACTCGCCGCCGCCGTGCACCTCGAGCGGGGCAGCGAACTCGCCGCGGTCTTCGCGGTCATCTGTGCAGTCACCATCGGCCGCCAAGGCTTCGACAGCATCCTCCAACGCGACGCCCCCGACGCCGCCCGCGGCCGAGCATTCGCCCGCTTCGAGACCCTCTACCAGCTCATCTGGGTCCTCGGGGCGCTCACTGCCGTCACGCTTCAACCGACGACGACCACGGGACTCGCCGCCCTCGCGGTCCTGCTCATGATCACCGTGCTCGTCTATGCCGCCGGCATCGCCGGCACACACCGACCCAGCCACGGACCCCGAGACCCGACACGATCGTGAGCCTCGCCGTTCACCCAGCCCGACCGGCGCCCACCGCTGGGCAGCCTGCGCGCGCGAGCAGAGCCGCTCGAGAACGTCCCCGTTTCGACGGCCGGGTCGTTACGCGACTTCGCGTTCAGTGCGCGTCGGGTCCGGCTTCGTCGGCCTGACGGCCCTCGAACACTCCATTGTCACGCTGCTAGTGGCAACGGTTCCGACAGCCGTCGCTCCTTGACGACGTAGCCCGCAGCTACAAACTCTCACGGATAGCTCCAAGGCGCCGCCGCCCATGTGCCGACGCTGCCATCCTCGCGACCGCTGCCGCGCACTGACCGGCAGCTTTCGTCCCTGCGTCTCGCGGCCGCACTTGTAGGACTGGGAGCTGTCGAACGAGCGGTGGGGGATGCCACGCCGGGACCTGGACGGCATGCGATTGACGGCGCCAGAGAGTAGCTGGAGGTGTACGTGACGAGAGAGACAAAGCCAATGGCCATTGAGGGTGGTAAGTGGCACAAGCACCCGGCGGTCCGTAAGGCGGATCAACTCACGGTCGGTGAGCGGGCAGCGGACGCAATGCGCAACGCCATGGGATCGTGGGTCTTCGTCTGTTGCTTCTTCGGCGTGATGATTCTCTGGGCCATCCTCAAACCGGTGTTCTATTTCGGGGGCAGCCGCGGCGAGCATGGCTTCGACCCGTACCCATACATCCTGTTGAACCTGTTCTTGTCGATGCTCGCGGCGTACAAGCGGCGGCGCTTCTCATCGCGGCGAAGCGTCAGGACGCCATCAGCAGCTAGCTGGCGTTGCACGACAACGACCTCCTAACCGAGAACACGAAGGTCACCAAGGAAGTGCAGCAGGGCGTGGGGTTCGCGCTCATGAACACTCAGCTACTGCATCGCCTGTGTGACAAGTTCGATGTTGAGCACGACGACATCTTGAAAGCGGTGAGCGGCGTCGCCACGTCGGGCTGAAACCGCGACCCATTGCTGACGACTGGTCGCAGTGAGCATGGTCCTGTCGGTCATCATGACCCGTCGATTGTGGTTCCTTGCGGAGCTGGTGGGGCTTGGGCGTCTCGGAGCGCGAGTGCGGCTTGGATGAGCGCGGCGTGGGTGAGCGCCTGGGGATAGTTGCCGAGGTGATCGAGGCTGGTGGGGTCCATCTCTTCGGCGAAGAGACCGAGCGGCGTGGCGAGCTGTACGAGCGCCGAGAGCCGGTCGTTGGCATTCCGACCGCGCCGCCGGTCGACAAGCACCCAACAACCTCGGTGCAACAACAAGTCAGACCAACGTGCGGGCGCTGAACGTAGCGGCCGCCATCAACGCGATGGTGGACCCCAACGACAGATCACATACTCACTGGCAGATATGGCGCGTGGAGCTCGCGGCTGTGTTCCTCTGCGTTCAGGTGCAGAGCAAGTTCGACGACGCCTGGCCGTCGACTCGGCAAACAGCGGCTCGTAGCCCGACCCGCGCCCACGATTCGATGTTGCCCTCCCCCGGTCCTGGTGGCGGGGCTTCGTCGTTCTCAGCCGCTAGTAGCCAGTACCCGAACCTTGGGTGAGAAGCAACGCCGAAACGATCCCAGCGACAAGGACCAGCACCACGAGGATCACGAGCCACCGATCACGGATCCACTCCAACTTTTCGTGCTTCGGGCCGTACCGCATCAGATTGGACTCTCAGTTCGCTCGGTTCCAATTCACGATACCGGCGTCTTCGGCTTGCGGCTTCGTCGTCTAAGGGTCGCGCCTGCTCAAATCGAGAGGTGGAGGGACCGGCTCCGGTGGCGGGACTGGCTCCGGTGCCGGGACCGGTTCGGGCGGAGGTACAGGTTCGGGCGGGGGCACCTCGGAAAGCTCGCTGCGTGAAGCGGTCAAGGCCCACGGTGATGTCGCGTGCAGCGGGACAGTCACAAGCCCGAATCGGGTCGACAACAGCGCGGTACGGCAGCGCCGTGCGGGGCCAGCCATGTCCGACGAGCCGACCCATCCTCGATGACAAGAAAACCCGCCGTCTCCGCCCGCCACCGCTCCTCGCCGGTCGCGGCATCCACAGCCAGTAACAGCGGCCGCCGGACTCGACCCCACTCTGGCGAAACTCCGCTGCGCACGCCACGCCAAGTTGGCGGTGCTAGACGCAGCGACCCAGAGCCCGACCAGCGAGATCAGCCCGACCCGTGACATACCAATCCGCGGCATCGCGACGAGTACGAGCAAGCCAGATCACAACGACCGCGGCGACCGAACGCGTGAGGCATCCGCACCGAGTGCCCGCTCTGGTGCGGGTGTGTCGACCAGCGAGCGAGGCACCGGCCGCGACCGAGGTGCTCGGAGATTACCGGAACGACGGCCGATCGGCATGACCACCGCGCACCGCGGAGCGGGCCGCGCTTGCTCGGTGACCTTGAATCGGCGGCGCCGGTCAGCGGAGGGCGCAATCCCCTTCGGGTCAGACGCTCGTAGAACTCTTCGCCGTGACTTGAGCGAGGAGAAAGAGATGCCAGCCTTTGAACGGGTGTCGCGTCGTCCTCTCGTTTGGGTGGTCGCACTGCTGGTTGTCGCGATCGGCGTCGCGATCGCCCTGTCTTCAGGCGGCGGTAGCGGTAGTGGCGGGGGCTACCTGGCGTCGCGACTTTCTCCGCGACAGTCACCGCGCCAGTAAGTACAACGAAGTACGGATGGATCAAGCGCAAGGTGATGAAGCGTCGAAGGGTGTTTGACGCTCATGATTGCGGAGGTTGTGAACATGGCCGACGAGAGTCTGTACGTACGGCTTGGTGGCGTCTTCGCCATCGCGGCGGTGGTTGACCACTTCAGCGACGCGGTTGTGCAGAACCCGATCGTTGGGAAGCCTTCGAACAACCCAGCTCTCCGGGAGTGGCACACCAAGCAGTTAGATAGGTTGCCAGGCCTCAAGTTCATGCGAACTCTGTGGGTCTGCGCGGTCTCTGGCGGGCCGCTCCAATACACACCCACAAAGCCGGGAAAGACTGAGGTGGGTCTTGAGGAGGCGCATCGTGAACTCAAGATCTCGCCAGAGGAATTCGACGAGGTCTCGGCCGAGCTTGGGCGCACCCTTGACTTCTTCAAAGTGCCGCCGCGCGAGAAGGAAGAAGTCCTCTCTGCCTTCTCAGCGCGCAAGAACGAGGTAACGGCTGGCTACATGGCCGCGGCCACGTAACGAATTGAGCCCCAGCGCGCTCTACTCCTCGTGGCCGCGCACCATCACGACCGCGGCCGTTGTTCAGGTGCCGATATCGGTTCCTCGCGGCTTGTACTGCGGGAGATGAGCAGGCGCGACCCGGTGCGCTGGTATGTCGTGGGAGTGGGGTGCATCGTCATTGTTGTTGGTAGCTGGCGTCGTGATGCTTGTCTTCTAACACCGCCTGAGCTCGCACGTAGGCCGGCGAGCAGTCAGGAACGTCGTCCGTTTCGGGGCCGTCTTGCGGGATGTAGCTCCACCCGTCGATGGCCGGACGAGTACGACGGCCTCGAACCCCGTCGCCCATCTCGTCTGCGGGATTACTTGACGCGCGGGATTGCCCGCGCGCTGCGCTCCTTCCGCCAGCGGTTCACTGCGACAAAACCTCACCCGCACGGTGCGGCTGATCTGATCGGGCAAGGCTCTGCAAGAATCTCACGATGATCTGCGCGCTGCTCACCTACCTAGACATGAAGCGTTCCATGCAGGAACTCCACGACGTGTTCGGACTCGGCGTGGTCTGGATGGACGACAACGCAGCCGAGGTTCGGTGGGAGGGAGGCGTTGCGGTCACGCAAACCGATCGCCCTGAGATGCTGCACGGCTCGCACGTTGGGCACGGCTAGACGTATGTCCGTGTTGACGACCCGGATGAGCACTACTCCGCGGTTGGGCCGAGGCGCACAAGTTCTCAGTGAACCCCACTCGACCCCCGACGGGGTACAACGCGGCTACAGCCCTCGCGATCGAGAAGGCCAACATCTGGACCTTTGCGGTTCAGCGCTTCGGAAGCTGAGCAGCTCCTACCGCCTACTCGGATTGCCCGGGGGTGGGCTCCGGCTAGTAACTGCGCCCGCGACAGAACGTCACCCGTATAACGGCGGTTCGGTACGCCTGGTTCCGTGTACCGAATCGTCCGACTGGCACGCGGTCTTCGGCCAACTTCAGACGTGGCCCTTTTTGTGTGGCGCGGAGGCACCTTCGGCAAGCGACCTACGCGGATGGCTAGCGGCTGCTAGGGCTTGCGGTACCGGTCGAGGAGCCAGCTCATCACGCCGAATCGGCCTAAGAGCCAGCCCACGACCAAGCCGATAAGTCCCGTGCCGGCGATGACGACCGCAAGCGGCACCTCATAGTCCTCGAAGACAAAGTCAACCGTGACCTTCTGGGAGTTCGCCGCCGCGAGCACCACGACGATCACCAGGAGCACGAGCGCCAGGACCACTATCGGTGTGACACGAAAACGCGCCGGGGCGCGCGAACGACGAGGAGTGTGCTCATCCAACTGTCCCTGCACCTCCTGTACTGTCGCCCGGCTGCTGCCAGCGCCGCCGTGATTCCCCGTTTCCAGACCGGCGAAACTGGCGGAACAGCGCGTGGGGACCGCCGGGGATCACGACGAACTCGACGGTCGAGCTGGCCTGACCACTCGAAACCACCTAGTAGGCCCGGGAGCGGAGGCAACTGCGGATCAGCTCCTGCGCCATTGAACATCCGTTTCGAGGTCGTGGACCTCGAACATGTGGAAGTGCAAGTCACGGCGTCGGCGCCCCGCATCCTCTCGGATCGCGTCGATGGCGTCAGCCGGGAGCACCCCTCGCTGCTCCAACGCCGCCAGCAGGGCGTCGACCCCAGCCAGTGCGTCGCGGCCCATGCGGACCGACTTCGCCACTAGGGCCCAGTCGCTGTCCACCTCTCTCGGATCGCCCAACCACACCTCGCACGTCGCGATCTCATCAGGTGCCGGCGACCAAGCGGTGACGAGCAGCGACATCAAGCGCGACTCTTCGGTGACACCGTGGCGCACTACCTCGTGGGGATCAGTGATCGACAGCTCGTAGAGCTGGTCCAGCTCGTCGGCGCTGACCTTGAGGCGGGCGACGATCTCCAACCCCATACCTCGGAAGTTCTCCGTGTAGCGGTACGGCGCCGGGAACTCAACGCCGGCGATCGACAGGCCCGTAGGGTGAAAATCCTCGATCTCTACCAGTTGGATCTCGAAGGCCCGCGCGTCGTCCGCGCCGCTCTCCCTCGTGAAGTACGTCCCGACGTGGTACCGCGAGGAGTGCCGCTCCTTGGCGTCGTCGTGATCGTCGTAGACACGGACCACACCCTCCTCGAGTGCTCGTTGCAACAAGAGCGAATCGTGGGTCGACAACCGGCTGGTGACCACCAGCTCTTCCAAGGGATTGCCGCTCGACGGTGAGGGTGTGGTCTTCACTGCAACGACGTCGAACGGCGCACCCCGATTGTCCCCCGGTCTCCCTACGCCGATTCGTCGCACAGGGCACCCCGATCACTCGATTCCGAGCCGAAGCCCAGAACTCCTCCTACTGTCCTGCCGTTTGAGCCGCCTGTCCAGTCGGTCTGGCAGTCGGACGTCCTTCGCGCACACGATCGTCTCCGCCCCTGGAAGGTCGCATTCTCGGACGGCCTGCCAGTGGGCATCGCATGGCGAGATCGCGGCTCGGTCGCATCGTCGGGCGATCCGGCGCACGATGCGCGCATCGTGCCGGTGCAGCCGCTCACCGCCGGCACCAAGGAAGATCGGGTCGTAGCGTTCCTCGACTGCAAGGTCAATCACCGAGCGGTCGGCGGCGAGGCCAATCAACGACCACGGGCCGCGAAGAACGACAAGCGCCGCCAGAACGCAGCTCCTGCTGGCAGTTTGAATGATGCCGCCCAGGGGTCGCGGCAAGCCGCATGAACGTGAACGCTCAGGCGTACTGCGTCAACCGAGCCCGGTGGAGCGCTCAGGTCTCGCTGGTGCCGCCGGTCCTCGAGCCTTTCGCATCACGACTGCGTTCACGCTCGAACGCTGCGATCAGGTCGGGCGCCGCACGAATGATCGTCTGGACGTAGCGCATGTTCTCGTCCGTGAGGCCACGATGGGTCATGACCGACTGGAACGCGAACGGCTCCTCAACGCTTCAGGCTGGTGTACCAGTGCCCAGGCAACGAAGTGGAGGAGTTCGGCGTCATCTTCTGGATCGGTGTTCGAGAGATCCGGCGGGCAACGCGACCCTACGCGGGTGAGGGCGCCAGCCGGTGAGGTGGTGCTGCAGGAGGCGTACCAGCGTGGGACAATCGAGGCAGTCCGAGTCGTCTTGGTAGCGGTCATGTATGGACGCCAGACGCCACTCCCGTGCATACTCCGCGCGTGAGACTGACGCTCGGCACGAAGTCTCCAAACTCCGCACATGCGCCCGGGCCACCACCCGAACCGACCCCGCCACCGGGGAGCCGCTACCCCCGCCCGAACCTGTACCACCGCCCGAGCCGCCAATTCCGCCGGAACCTGTACCACCGCCCGAGCCGGAACCTCCGGAGCCGTGGGTGAGCCGCCTCCAGCATTCGAGTCCTGCAGAGGTAGAGCTACCTTCCCCGAAGAGGTGTCAGCTAAGCGACACGGCGTTGGCTCGCGCGAGTTGAACCCACCCTCTGCGAGGTCGTCTGTGGACTGGCCGGCCTACGGACCGGACCGCGTCGCTTGGCGAACCCGACTACGGCGGTCGTTGTCCGTTCTCGGTCGTGAGTCCCGGCTGGCCGTCCCTGGTCCGACGCCGGGTGGAGGGTGTTATGACGGGACGCGCCGCCTGCGCAACAGGGTGTAGAGGGCGACCGCGATGGCGATGACGACGACTCCGACGACCCACATGGGTGGATCCCTTCTGCGACTCGAGTGCTGGCCGCATCGGCCGGGGGGCCTCGATGCGCACTCCCAAACGCTACACCAGAATCAATATTCCAGCAAACTGCTTCTAGCATCGGCCCAGTGACCGGGTGGCCGAATGGAGTTTTCCTCACCAGCCATGCCCGGGCCTTGCTGTGCATCGCAGACGATCCCGGCGTGCGCCTACGGGATATTGCAGCGACCTTGGGCATCACCGAACGCAGCGCGTTCGCCATCGTCAGCGACTTGGCTGCCGAGGGCTACGTGGTCAAGGAGCGCGACGGCCGTCGGAACCGCTACGAGGTCCAACATCATCTCCCGTGACGTGCCTGACATACGTGACTCCGACCACAACGCGCCGACCCAACACGCGGCGAGATTCCGTTCAGCTGCTCGCCGAACCGAGATACAGAACAACGCCCTCGAGCCGCACAGAACGCCGATCCGGAAAGGCTACGCCATGTCGTCAGGCGGCGGGGGCGGTTGATCCGAGCCGCGCATTTGCGGCACGTCGGTTACCGTGAGTCGGAGGGAGGCAGATGTCCGGTCTTGCGATCATCACCGAGGCATGTATCGATGTGAAGGATCGTGCGTGCGTCGATGTCTGTCCCGTGCAGTGCATCTATGAGTTCGATCCCGAGAAGAGCGTGCTGTTCTCCGAGGTCGAGGCGGGGAGTGGCGTCACCGAGAACACCCACCAGCCGAACCCGGAGGCGATCGGGATCTTCGAAGACAGCATCTTGTATGTGAACCTCGATGAGTGCACGTCATGTACCGCCTGCTATCAGCCCGACGTGTGTCCTGTCGGAGCGATCTACACCGAAGAGAATGTCCCCGACGGAGCCTCGAAGACGCATTACAACCGCGAGGATCCCAACAAGGGTCACGACCACACGTTCTTCATACAGCTCAGCCGGGACGTCTTCGCCGACTAGCTCGCCATTGGTCGCGGCTTCCTCTTACGAGCGCGCACAGAACAGCGGATCCCCGCAACTTGCGGATCGCGCCCGAACCGGCTCGGTGCGGTTGGCGTTACAGCTCGAGACCAACGTCGGGCTCGATCTCGGGGCTGTTGATGCGCACAGCGCGGCTTGCGATCTCGTCGAGAGTGGGTTGCCAGTGAGCGTGCTCGCCGAGAGGGTTGCGCGCTAGTGACGGGTCGTGGCTGCTCGCCACTTCGATGATCGCCTCCGCGGTGTCGCGCATCTCAATGTGCCCACCGCGCGATCGCATCTTGCTACTGGGAGTGTGCGCGGCGGCGGCGCGGTCGTTGCTGGCTTCGAGTTGTTCGGCGAGGCCGCACCAGGCGGCGAGTCCGCCGCGGGTGGCTGGCGGCGAGCCGAGGGCGCGCCAGAGCTCGTGAGACGGTCGGTCGCGGCGTAGGCGACGCGATCGGGGCGGGTGAGGTCGAGGGCGAGGTCGAGATCGCGGACTGCTGCCGCGAGCCGGGCGCGCGGCGTGGCGATCCGGTGCAGGGCCTCGTTGCGGGCGTCGACGGCGTGTCGTTCGTCGTTGACCCGACGGGCGGCCGCGGCACAGGTGTCGCGGGCGACCGCGAGTGTGGTGGTGGCGGCGTGGAGGTCGGCGGTGGTGTGTGCGACCGCGACGTGGTCGCGTCGTCCCGAGCGCCGCCGGCGCGCCTGGTCGACGGCAGCACGGGCAGCAGTGACGCGCGCTTCGAGGTCGTGGACGCGTTGTTGAGATCGGGCGAGGTCGGCTTCGGCGTACGCGAGGGCGCGGCGCCGGTCAGGTGGCAGCGAGCGTCGCAAAGTTTCGAGGTCGTGTTGGTGGGTGGCGCGGGCGTCGCGGAGCCGCCGGATACCGAAGGCGAGCGGGTCGTCGGCGCGCGCGGCGCGCAGCACGGCGTCGGCCCAGTGGTGGGCGAGTGCGTCGTCGATCTCGGCGATGCGCTGAAGACGCCAGGCATGTTGCTGGTCCCATCGGGCGCGCGCTGCGACCGCGGTCTCCTGGCGCGCGATCTGGGTTCGTGCGTCGTGGAGCTCGTCGGTGGCGCGGGTGAGACGACGCTGCGCACCGGTGACGGCTTCATGTGCGCGGCTGATGTTGCCGCGGTGGGTTGGGTTCGACGTGAGGTAGCGCCGATCGCCGGTTCTGGCTCGCTCGATCCCGCCGATTCGGCCTCGATCGCCCTCGCCCCCGAACGCACCGACTCGGCCCCGATCACCCGCACGCCGTCTGGTTCCACGTCGGGGAGAGAGAGAGTGGGGAGTGTGTGGGGTGAAATGTTGTCGCCCAAAAACGGGGCGTGGGGCGCTGCTCTGCGCGCGCGTCGCGGGCGCTCTCGCTCTCTCGCGCGCGGCGTTGTCGGCGGGCGGTGGCGCGTTGTCCCCGGCGCGGGTCCGCTCCAGATCGGCATCGGGGCGGCTAAGTGGTCTGGCCGCGACTCTCTCGCAGTGCTGCCTGCAGGTCGATGCCCTCTTCTGCGCTCACCCGCCTGCGTGACGGATCGTGCTCAGTCCACCCAATACCCCACCGCCACTCGGAGCCCGGCGGGTGCGTCCGCTCGAGCACGTCGAGAAGCGGCTTCAACTCTTCTGCAGACACCTCGACCTCCTGTGTGCCACGCCACGGCTGGTGCACGGGAGGCTCAGCATCCGGGACCCGGTAGCCGCGGCGTCGTAACGCCTCGACCACCGTCGCGGAGTCGGTCCCAAGGACGGACAACACCGACGCATACTCGTACGCGATCGCTAGAAGGTAGTGGGCAGGACCTGGTGGCTCGCCCCACGCGCGAGCTAACCCGAGCGCGAAGCCGAAAATGCGCTCGCCGTCAGTTCGCAGACCCGCCCCTTTCTTTCCTGAGGAAGAACTCGTCTTTCCTGACGAAGAACTCGGGGTCGATCGAGCACGCGAGATTCCTGGGTCGTAGTCGCGCTCGACTCCATCACGCGTAATGCCGACCTCGCGCAGAACATCCGCGGCGGGTGGCTGATCACAGAGAGCGAGCAGGTAGTGCTCAACGCCCGCTTGTCGTTCGTCGAGCATCGCCGCCTCGGCCATTGCTTGCCACGGCAGCGCTTGCTGCCGGGGACGCGCGGTCGCGGTCATGTAAGCAGTATCGCACGCGCGTCACGTCCATTAGAAGGCCGCACCTTGGCTGAAGGACCAGGCTCATCGCGACGGACTTTGGTCCGTCCGTCTTGTCGATGCTCCTGAGTGCGCGCCTGACGATTCGAGCCGCCTCGGCCAACAATTCGTCCTTGGGCGGCCACCGTGGAGGGGAGCGTGATGTTGACAGTCAGGACGTCGACTAAACACCGCCTCAGCCGAGGCGCGCGATCGTGTGGCGCAGCGATCCTGGTCGTTATGGCAACTGTGGGCCTGATGCCTGCAAATGCCTTTGCTGACGAACCAGATGACCCCCCCGAGATCTTCGAACCGGGTTACCGGTATGACGTCAGCAACACCGATTCGTACGAGTGCTTCGTGCGCGGTTCCGACCGCCTCGGTCGACCGATATGGGTCCGCATTGATTGCGACCAGGACGATCAAGAAAACGCGAGGGCCAACGCTGGGCCGGACAACCTCTTCGTCGTGCTGAATTCGCGTATCGAGCGATTTCCGAGGCTCAATACCAAGATCAAGACCGCGGCTGCTGCCTATTCCAGCTCGTATGGGAACCCATTCACGATGCCTGCGGGCTACTTGGCTTCGGCAACCGTGCTGTACGTCTTCGAGCCAAACCCCAACCCGCACTGGGTTGCCCTTGGGAATACTGGCTGGTCCTACAATCTGTGGCCGGACAACCGATGGGTGCCTACCTGGGACTGGGGTTCTCGCCCGACGAACAAGTGGTACTTCGTCGACGGCTATGTCGCTCAGCTGACGTACGGCGGCTGGCAGGGCACAAACACGACCACCCCGGTCATGTTCCACGGTTGCTGGTTCTGCCTAAGTGCCGGACCTTCGGGTCCGCCACCCCCGCCCCCGACGGAGAAGGAACTGGTGCGTATACCCCTTCCGAAGAAGGCCACACCATTCGGGACGTGATCGTCAACGCGCGCCGCCGCTAAGCGCCCGAACTGCCTGATCTGTAGTGGCGCGCACGGGTTTTGAAGAGGTTGACCGGCGTGGGGTGGAGTGGAGCCGGGGCTGGCTGGGCGTGACCGTCGTGCCGCGTCGCGTCGCGTGACGACCGCGGGCTGATAGCCGTCTGTCTCAGAAGCCGTCTAGCAGGTCGAGGACCGCGTCCGACTGACGCTCGTCCAGCCACCGGCCGTGGTAGCGGACGGTGCGGACCTGCGTCGGAGCTGCCGGGACCGGCGTCGGTGCCGGGGCTGGGGCTGGTGCTGGTGCTGGTGCCGAGCGGGCGAGCACGCGGCGGGCGTACGCCGGGTCGGTGAGCAGTTCATCGACGGTGCCAAGCGGGTCGAGGTCGAGGATCGTGAGACGGTCGGCGCGCTGGTACTTGCGGGCGTCGGACGCCATGCGCTCGTGGGCGCGGTCCCAGGTGCTCCGCCAGTTCAACGGCAGCCCGAAGGGCTGACTGCCCGAGTCCCGACGAGGTCGGTGCGGGACCACTTGACCGGCCGAGTGTTGAGGTTCGCCGACGCTCGCACCAGCGACAGCTCACTGATCGTGGCGTGGCCCATCTCGAGCCTGCCGGTCGCCCGGCAGCGCGTCGAGTCCAGCCAGTACCAGTGACCGTCGGCCAGCAGGTCGGCGAGGTCGTCGTTGTCGAGGCGGGCGACGGCCAGGGGCTCCGGGCATCCGGATCGACGTGGCGTCCGTCGCGCCAGGGCAGCGACGCTGGCTTCCAGGCGGCGCGGTGGACGGCGACCCGTGCGGGGAACTCCTCGGCGCGAACCGCGCGGATGGTGTAGCGGGCGGGGGTGATCGGCTCGGTCTCGTCGGCGGTGCGAAACATGCCGACAACCCGCGCCCCGGTGTTCGCGGCAAAGCCCACGCGACGTAGTGCCGCGGTGAGGGTCGTGTCGCCGTCGTAGACCTCGATCGACAGGCGGGTTCCGGGTGCGGTCTTGACGAGCCACTCGGCGATCGCCTCGGCGACCTCGAGATGCGAGGGGTCGACCTGGGCCAGTAGCTCACCGGATTCGTGGACCCCGCTGCGCGCCGCCCACCCCACGACACCACCCGTTCCTTCGAACAGCACGACCTCGTCCGCGAGGCGACCGCGCGCCAGCGCCCAGCCGAGACCACCGGGGTGCCAACCCACCGGCCACAAGCGGCTGGCCAGGCGTTGCACCGCCGTGACATCGACGGGCGCCGAGACCGTGCGGACTCGCATCAGGCCCAAGCTTTGAGCTGGACTGCTCTGCCCGTCGCAAGCGAGGCGATCCAGCGGCGGACTTCGCTCGGTGAGCGGAGGCGCACCCATTCGAGATGGGCGAACTCTTCGTCGTCAGCCAGGCCTTGGTAGCGGAGGTTGTACTTGGGGTGTTCCTTCCATGCGTAGCGGACGATCGAGTCGGGACGAAACGCGCTGCTGAGCGACTCTCGGTTGCCCGACCACAGCTCGGTGCCGCGCAGCGCGCGGACGATCGTGCGACGCAGGACCCGTGCGACGGTGACCCAGCGCGCCTGGTCGAGCCAGATGATGGTGTCCGCCCTCGGCCAGACCATCTCGCGTGCGCCGACGGAGAAGTAGTTGCCGTCGAGGACCCACGAGTCGGCTGCGACCACCCTGCGCAGACGAGCCTGGAATAACTCCGGTCCCGCCTCGGTCCAGTCGGGCTCCCACCACAACGCGTCGAGTTCGATGTGTGCCACGCCGAGTCGACGAGCCAAGAGAGTTGGCGACCGTCGTCTTGCCTGACCCGGGCGGTCCGACCACCACCACTCGCACCATGCGACGAGTATTACGCCTGTTGCGTCACGGTCGACGCGGCATTCCTCAGCGCTCCTGAGCCGGCCGTCGGGGTGGTCCTGGCAGGATGTGGTGTGACTTCCCCGACCCTGGTGGTCGTCAGCGGTCCGGCCGGCTGCGGCAAGACGACCCTGGCGCATGAACCGCCTCGGTTGCTGGCGTGCCCGTCGATCTGTCGCGACGAGATCAAGGGAGGAATGGCCCACCGAGCCAACGGTTCACGACCCGACACCTGGAGATGTGCTCACCCAACGCGCGCTCGCGGTGTTCTTTGAGCTGTTGCACCTGTTGCCCGAGCGCGGCGTCACCGTCGTCGCGGAAGCGGCCCGTCAGGACGAGGTCTGGAGAGCGGACCTCGCCCCGCTCACCGCACTCGGCTCGCTTCGCCTCGTGCAATGTCACACCGACCCGGCCACCGCGTGGCAACGGATCTCTGCGCGGGCGACCTCGAGATCCGCTCACGCCGACCATGCGCTCCTGCAGGTGTTCGCATCCGGCGACCGATACTTCGAACAGTTTCGCCGACTCACCATCGCCGCACCGACGATGGACGTCGACACCACCGCCGGCTACAACCCCACGATCGAACAAGTCGTCGCCTTCATCACCACGACCTGAGATCACATCAGGTCAAGCGACACCGCGCCTGGAGATCACAGGCCGTCATCAACCGCTAGAACGGCGAGCACGGATAGACGGCACATCGACGTGCCGATATGGCGCGTCCGGTGGGAGGGTGAGGACCGCGATCTTGAGCGCGCGTTCTGGCGCGTCGCGGGCCGGCCTCGTTGGTCATTCGCTCGGCGCCATCGTGGGGGGTGAGGCTTGCCGCCTCGACCCGCGTCTGCGTGCGGGGTTGCTGGAGGAAGCCTTCATGCCGGCGGACGTGGTTCGTGGTGGCTTGCAGCAGCCGACGATGTTCATTGCCCGTGACGCCGACAGCATGCGGCTCGAACGCCGCACTGCCGGCGGTTGGTCAGAGGCAGACATTCGAGAAACTCTGGACACGATGCGGGCGGTGTATCAGCGCCTACCGGGAGACGGTTACTACGTGGAGCTGCCCGGCATGTTCCACCTCGACATGACCGATGCTCCATTCCTCTCGGCGCTGGTCTCCTGGCCGGGCTTCACCGGACCGATCGGCGCGGATCGCGCGCACCGCATCATCAACACCTATTCAGTGGCCTTCTTCGACCGGGCATTGCGCGGCCGGCCAGCACCGCTGCTCGCCGGCCCATCACCACAATTCCCCGAGGTGCGCTTCGAATCACGCCGGCCCTGATCTGCCGTCATGGGCGCCACGCCCAATCGTTCTGGCGCGCCGACGCGATGGCGGGCGAGCACATCCCGGGCACCGGGCCCGGCTGCAATCTCGCTATTACAGCGCCGGTGGCCGGATCGACCACCGCGCCCCCAAGAATGATCGTGACCGGACTTGCGTTCTCGCGCACGTCGAGCAGGCATAGAGCCGAGCAGAGCGCGCCCGCAACGTGGCTCACTCCACGTCGAGGCGGCGTCGCAAAGGTGCCGGCACGCTCGAGATCAAGCCGCCCGGTCAACACGCCGTGCGGATCGGAGCGATCGACGGCGGCGAGCTCATCGAGCGTGAATATCGCATCGGCCGCGATATACGGAATGTGCGCGTCCATGAACGCGCTGTGCGGTGGGTCCCAATGCTCGTCGTAGGCCGCCTGGCGGCCATCCGGAAACACGACCATCGCGGCGGCGTACGGCTGATCGATGGCGGCGACGACATAGCCGTGCGAGACCAACTCCTCCACCTGAAACGTCTGCACCTGGCGGTAGCTGCCCTTGAGCCCCAACCGCATGATCAGCACCGGGTAGAGCTGATCGTCGTCTGCGACGGGCGCAGACGCGACGGCGTTCGTGCGGACGTCCTTGAGGAGACCGAAAGTGGATTCCGGTACGCCGAGGAAGCGCGCCAGTGCCGGAGCCACGACGTCGGCGTCCGGCATGTAAGCAGCGCGCGGCGACGAAGGCAAGTCCCTGGCGGGATACCAGACCTGCACGATCAGCTCACGACGATCATCCGGATCTGCGCTGAACACTTCGCGACGATCGGCATCCACCCAGTGATACGTCACCGTGCCAATCGCATGCGGCCCAGTCGGACGCGGGAAGGCGAACACAGGGCTCGATTATCGGCACCGGGCGATCTCGTCGCCAGTGGTATGACGCCTCGTCAACGTCGCGCGATCAGGGATCGGCTGTGCCGGGGAGATTCGATTACGCGTACGAACGCCACGCCAGAATTGAGAAGAGGCAGGACTCCCTGGCTGAGAGAAGGCGCGCTTTAACGGCACTGAAGCACCCATCCGATCGTCAGCTCGCGGACGCGCACAGAACGCCGCGCCGGAACACGCGGCAGCGCCGCGCACACACGCTCCCAGCCCAGCCCAAACGTGTCGCGGATGTCCGAAAGATCACCCGTGTATTGGGCGTTATGCAGCGCTTGGTGTTTACAGCTCGAGGCCGAGGTCGGGCTGGAGCTCGGGGCCATCGAGGCGCAGGTCGCGCTTGACGGTCTCGAGGGTGGGTTGCCACCGGGCGTGCTCTCCGAGCGGGTCGCGGGCCGGTGTGGGGTCGTGGCTGCTGGCGGCTTCGACGACTGTCCGCGCGTGGTGGAGGAGTTGGACGTGTGCACCGTGCGATCTCATCGCGCGCGCAGCGCTCCGCGCGGTCGTGTTCCGGTCGTTGCGGGTTTCGAGTTGTTCGGCGACGCCGCACCAGGCGGCGAGTCCGCCGCGGGTAGTGGGTGGCGGACCGAGCGCCTGCCACAGGTGACTGGTGGGGTCGGTGACGGCGGCTGCGATGCGGTGGGGGCGGGTGTGGTCGAGGGCGAGGTCGAGGTCGCGGACTGCCGCGGTGAGATGGGCGCGCGCGGCGGCAGTGCGGGTGGTGGCTTCGCGGCGCGCCTCGACCGCGTGTTGTTCGTCGGTGACGCGGCGGGCGGCCGCGGCGGCAGCGTCGCGGGCAGCTGTGAGTGCGGTGCTGGCGGTGTGGAGTCCGGCGGTGGCGTGCGCGATGGCGATGTGGTCGCGTCGTCCCCAGCGACGTTGTTTCGCTTGGTCGACGGCAGACCTGGCGCCGGTGACGCGCGCTTGGAGGTCATCCACGCGCTGCTGGGCGCGCGCGAGGTCGGCCTGGACCTGAGCGAGGGCGCGGCGCTGGTCGGGTGGCAGGGATCGCTGCAGGTCGGTGAGGTCGCCTCGGTGGGTGGCGCAGGCGTCGCGGAGACATCGGATGCCGAACGCGAGCGGGTCATCCGCGCGCGCCGCGCGTAGGACGACGTCGGCCCAGTGATGGGCGAGGGTGTCGTCGATCTCACCAATACGGTCGACGCGCCAGGCGTGCTCGTGGTCCCACGCGCCACGTGCGCCGGCCGCCGCTTCATAGCGCGAGACCTCGGCTTGTGCGTCGTGGAGGGCTTCGGTGACGCGGGTGAGGCGACGATGCGCGCCCGCGACGGCTTGGTTCGCGCGGCTGATGTCGTCGCGGCTGGCCCGCCGCAACCGTGCGAGTGGCCCGAACCGGTCCCGTTCGGCCTCCCAGTACGCAAGCCCGTCGCACGCGAACTGGTGTTCGCTCTCGGCGCGTCGGAGTTGGTCGCGCGCCTGATCGAGATCAGCACGTCGGTCCGACGGTCGTTGGGTGACGATCGCGGCGTGCTGGTCGCGTTCGGCCCGCAAGCGCCGGTCGAGGGTCCAGGGGTCATCGTTCGCCGCGAGTGTCTTCCGGTCGGCGCGACGCATCGCGTCGGCGACGACCTCACTCGGTGAGCGCTGGTCGGCCACAAGACTTGCCGGGTGGTCAGACTCGGGTCGGGTGTTCCAAGTATGGGTCGGCTGGCGGCCGCGACTCTGGCCGACGTAGCCCGTGTAACGATCCAGCGCGGGGGTGCCGAGGAGGTGGACCTGATGCCACGTGCCACCATGAGCGCCGTCCACCGTGCGCGCCCACGCGTGTGACACGTTGGGGGTGCCGTCAGCTCGGAACCCGGCGACCACTTCGGCGGCGAGGAAGGCGGGCCGGGCGTCGTCGAGGAAGACCTGCGCGCCGGCGGAAGTGACGGAGACAACGGTACCCGTGGCGCCGTTGCGTACGCCAGAGTGTGGGTCGAGGTTGGTGTGGATGAGGATGCGGTCACCGGCCGCGTAGACGCGCGGGTCGGGGCCCCATCCAGGCCCGGTGATGGTGGGGCCGCTGAGTTCGCCGCGGGCTGTGCGGAGGGCGCGGATGCGGTCGGTGAGGTCTTCGCAGTCGGTGTGGCTGACCGCGAGCACCGCGACGTGATCGACCCCGAGGGAGTCGCTGGCCGCGATCGCGGCTGCGGCGAGCGCGTCGCGAGTCTGGGCGACTGTCTCGTGTTGGTGTTCCCAGCCGTGCGCAGCGCGCAGCTGTTGACTGGCATTGACGTCGCCAGCGCGCAGGTGGGCGAGCGCGTCTCGTTCGGCCGGGTGCTGTTGGCGGCGGTTCTCGGTCAACGTCTCAGCCTGGATCACCCCCTGCCGCGCGAGCTGTTCGAGTTGGGTGATGAGGCCACCGGCGGCGACGGACTGGGCTTGCTGTGCGTCCCCGACACACCACAGCTGCACACCCGGACATCGCGCGACAAAGTGGAGGAGCGTGGCGGCTTGGCGGGTGCCGAGTTGTGACACCTCGTCCACGATCACCGTCGTGCCAGCTGGTATCGGCTCGTCCTCCAGGTGTGTGAGGAAGCCGGCGATGGTCTGGGCGTCAAGGCCCACGGCGCGGAGCTCACCGACGGCTTTGTGGGTTGTCGCCAGCACGATCACGTCGCGGCCGGAGTGGTGCTGTGCCGTGGCGGCGGCGTGCAGGGCGGTGGTCTTGCCGAACCCGGCCGGCGCTGTCAACACGCGTATCGCGGCGCCGTCCCCGCACAGCGCGCGCACCGCGTCGGCCTGATCGTCGCCCAACTGTCGGGGTTCGGTCGCGATCGCTGCCCCCACGACACTCGGATCCACCGACCGCCCCGGGGTTGCTGTCAGCTGGTGGAGGTCGGCGAGGAGGTGGTCCTCGAGCGCGCGGTGCTCGACGGTGGACCACTCGGCGGGACGGCGCCGAGCCGCGTCGGGAACCAGGCGCACCACAAGCTCGGATGCCAAGAACCGCGCCGAGACATCGACGATCTCCTCCACCGTGAGCCGCCCACCCGACATCGCCGCGATCCGTTCGATCACGTGGGCTTCACCGAACCGGGACTCGGTCGCGCACAACCCAGCCGCGGCGTCGACGAGGGCGGCGAACAGGACGGCATCATCCAACACCGGTAGCGCCGCGAGTTCACGGCCGACCACGAGGTCATCGACCCCTGTGCCCGGGTCGAGGCCGACGGCTCGGGCTTCGGTGTTCCAGCGGTCGCGCAGTCGTTCCGGGGTGAGGGCTGGGTTCTTGCGCGGGCGCGTCGCCAACGAGGCTCGCTCGTCGGCGCGCATCCGCTCCCGTCGGGTGGGGAAGGCGAGCTCGCCGTCGGCCTCCAGACGCGCCTCGATCGCCACAGTGCGTTTGGAGAACGCGCGCAGCTGCGCGCGGGTGAAGCCGACTAGTTCCCGGCTGCCATTGCGATCCGGACCCCAGGCCACCCCCAGCCGTTCGGTGACGAGACGTTCGAGCTCATTCAAGAACACCGTGCCGGTGGCTTTGGCCCAGGTGTGCAACGGGTTGGCGTCAAAGGCCACGTGCTTGCCGTCCTCGCGGCGCAGCACATTCGGGATCAGACAATGCGTGTGCAACTGCGGATCCCCGGCGCGGGAGGTACGATGCGCGAACGTCGCCACCGCGAACCCGCCGGTGGCGACGCGGCGGCGGATCCCGCCCTGCTGACGGCGCGCCACCGCGGCGCGCCCCTCCAGAAACTCGAGTGCCGTCTCGGTGGCCTCGACCACCGCGATCGACACCGTCGCCGCGGTCTCCGGGGTGCCGAACGCCCACAGCAGCGACACCGACTTCGGCACCGACAACGTCACGTCGATCGCCCGCACGCTGCGTTCCCGATCACCTACCAACAGGTCCTCGCCGCTGCGGGGATGGTGACCGTTGACGAGTACGCGCAGCGCCTCGGCCTCGACCACGCCCTCCAGACCAAGCGCGGCCGACCATTGTCCGCGCCAAACGCCGGGCGCTTCACCGGCGCCCATGTAGTAGTCCTCCATCCCGTCTGCCACCGACGAGATCAGGTACTCGGCACCCGCGAGCTTCGTGATCGTCAACACGACGCGATCACTCCCGTGCGCGCCACCCCGCAGGGGTGGCAAGTGCCTGCCGTTGACGAGTGGGATGGGGACCGAGCGGCGAGGAGAGGCATGAGGGGGGTGTGTGCGCGCGGTGGGTTAGGTGGCGGGAGGTTGAGGGGGGAGGAGATGGAGCTGGGTGTCGGGTTGGGCGCGGTGGCGTCGCGGGCGGCGCGCCCGTGATGCACCGGTCGACGCCGCGGTCTCAACACGCGGTGTCCCGTGGTCGACCGGCGCGTCCTCTTCCAGCACGCGACGCGAAGGGCCGGGCGACGTTCGCGGTTCGTCTCGTGCCGCGACAGCAGCGAGCTCGGCACCGACGAGTTGCTCGAGCGCCTTGCGCGGCACGCGCAGCACGTTGCCGAAGTCAACCACCGGCAGGCCCGAGCGGCCGTTGGTGGCGCGCCACTCCTGGGTCATCGCATAGGCCTTGGTTCTGCCCACGCGGATGATCCGGGCCGCTTCCTCCACGGTCAGCAGATCCGGGAGACCCGCCGTCGTAGTCGTTTTCGCCTGTTCGTCGAGTACTCAACGAGAACCAAGACTAGCATGTATCCAACGCTCGCGTAGGTGACTCTGTAGGACCGTTGGTCTAGGCTTCGGGGCATGGCCACACGCAAACTCAGGATGCGCCGCACCATGACCCCCAACCAGATCGTCGCCTACAACGTGGCAAAAGCCCGCGCCCTGCGGGGCTGGACCCAAGAACAAGCCGCCGACGCGCTCGCCCCCTACCTCGGGGTCAAGCTCTCGGGGGCCAGCTTCTCCGCCCTGGAGCGCTCGGCGTGGACCCTGCACCGCATCAAGCAGTTCTCCGCCGACGACCTCCTCGCCCTCTCCCGCGGTTTCGACCTGCCCATCGGGTTCTTCTTCACCCCCCCACCACCGGAGTTCGACGCCGGACTGCATGCCCCCGACGCCGGCATCAAGGGTCTCGACCCCATCGTGCTCCTCGATGCCATCCTCGGCACCCCCGACAACCTCCACCAGTGGGAACGCGAGCTGCTGGCCTACTCGGCCAGCACCGCCCCCGCACCCAAGAACAAACGCGAGCGGCCCAACGTCTCGCCCTCCGACCTCTCCCAGCGCGTCACACCGCTCGCCGACCAGCGGGCTCGGGCGCTGCTCCGCCGATCCTTCGGTGACCTCGCCGAAGCCCGCGACGTCCTGGAACGGCTCACCGACCTCATCGACACCCTCGACGACACGACATCAGACGGCACCACGGACGAGGCGAGACCGGACGGTACCGACCGCGGTGCCGGTCGGCGGTCGGCACCGCGGACCGCGCGCGACAAGCGACGAAGCTGACCATCTTCCCCTTCATGTTCGACCCGACTGCGAGCGAGAAGGAGCGCCATGCCAGGTCGTGACGACGACGGTCGACTGCGAACGACGCGTCACCGACCGGTACAGCGGATCAGATGGCAGCAAGCGATGCGCGCGAGTGCCCGCCAGAACCGGCTCACCGAAGAGCGGTAACGCGCTGGAAGGAGACCTCGCATGCGCGGTTACACAGCGAAGAAGGGAAGCCGCTACTACGCCGTCATCTACGAGGGCGTCGATCCGGCGACGGGAAAGGAACGCCGTCGTTGGTATCCGGCGGGTGCGCGCAAGTCTGACGCCGACAGGCTCGTCACCGAGCTCGTGAAGCGTCGCAACGATGGTGACTACCGCGCACCGGAGAAGGTGGCTGTGGGTGTTTACCTGACGGAGCGGTGGCTGCCGTCGCAGCGCAGCCAGCTCAAGGCCAGCACGTTTCACTCGTATCGTCGAACGATTGAGTTGCACGTCCTCCCGATGCTGGGCAACGTTCCGCTCGCGCGGCTCGCGCCCGAAGACCTCGACACCCTCTATGCGCGGCTCCTCGAGTCGGGTCGGCGGAACACCAGCGGGAACAGTCCAGGCCTGAGCCCGGCGAGTGTGCGCTACGTCCATCGCATCCTCCGTAAGGCGCTCGGCGATGCCGTTCGTAAGGGAACGCTGATCCGCAACCCCGCCGCGCTCGCCGACCCGCCGAAGCGCGGCTCCTCGAACACGCGCGGACACGAGATGCGTGTCTGGACCGCGGCGCAGCTCCAGACGTTCCTCGCGTCAGTCGGCGATGAGCGTCTCGGGCCGGCGCTGCTGCTGGCCGCGCACACGGGTATGCGCCGAGGCGAAGTGGCAGGCCTACGCTGGGCCGACGTCGACCTCGACGCAAACCTCATCCACGTCCGTCAAGCCGCGACGGTCGTCGCCTACGAACTCCACATCGCCGACGTCAAGACCAGCAACGGGCGTCGCACCATCGACATCAACGATGACGTCGCGCTTGCGCTCCATGCGTGGCGACGCACGCAGGTCGAGGAGCGGCTGCTCGTGGGCGCGGGCTACGAGGACCATGACCTCGTCTTCGCGCGACCGGACGGTCGGCCAACTCACCCCGAACTCCTCAGCCGGGTCTTCGAGCGTGTGGTTGTCCGCATCGGTCTTCCGTCCATCCGTCTGCACGACCTGCGGCACACCCACGCGTCGCTGCTGTTGAAAGCGGGCGTGCCGGTCAAGGTCGTCAGCGAGCGGTTGGGTCACGCGACGCCGAGCTTCACGCTCGACGTCTACGGATGGGTACTCCCCGGGATGCAAGCGGAGGCCGCTGCTGTCTTCTCCCGGCTCATGTCAGCCGATCCGGTAGAAGATCCGGTAGAAGGCTCGCTACCGGAGCGAACCGCGACGGCAGTTCCAACCCGCTGACCAGCACCTTCGCAGCGCGCTCGGAGGGATTCGAACCCCCAACCTTCTGATCCGTAGTCAGATGCTCTATCCGTTGAGCTACGAGCGCGGGTAGACCGACAGTGACGCGTGCCATCGGCCCGGCCAGTCTAGGACGCGCCCTCAGCTCGACGACCGGTGGAACCGCGTCGTCGAGCGGTGGAGGGAGCAGACCCTCGAAGCATGCAACACGAGGGCAGCTCACAGGTCGCGCTTGGGTGGCCATGCGATGTCGAGCGCGGGTTCGTACACTGCCACCGTGTCCGATTACGGAGCGTTGGTCGGGCGTTGGTGGGCCGTTTGGTACAACGGCGACATCGACACACTCGACGAGATTCTCGCCGAGAAGTTCGTCCGTCACGGACACACGGGGACGGTCATTCGAACGCGCCAGCAGGCGAAGGCCGACATGCTCCAGTACCGCGAGTCGATGGAGATCGCGGACGTGCGCATCGAGGCGCAGGCGGTTTCGGGCGACAGCGTGTGGTCGCGAGTGACGACGACGGGCGTCAGGCGTAGGACCGAGGAACCCACGACAGTCTCGTGGCTCCAACTATGCCGAGTCGAGGACGGCCGGCTAGCCGAGATGTGGATGCTCTACGCACTCGGGATCGACTGGAGCAAGCGCTGACTCCTCAGAACGGAAGCTTCTCGCGCGCGACGTAGCGCCGCCGTGCGACGACGTAGGCACCCATGCCGACGAGACAGATCACGCCCATGACGAACAACGTCTCGCGTAAGCCCACTGCGTCGGCGAGCACGCCGAGCGGTAACGCGATGATCGCGGACGCGGCCCAACCAGTCATGAGCAGCGACTGCACACGCCCGTGGTACGCGAGGTCGGTCTCGGTGAGCGCCAGCGCGTTGTTGGTGGACTGGAATCCCGACGTGAAACCGCCGACGAAGAACAGCACGAGGAGCGCGATGCCATAGGTCGGCGCCACCGCGAGGAGCATCAGCCCGGCAGCGAAACCTATCCCGCAGAAGGCTTGCAGGTACCAGATGTTGCCACGGGCAACACGGCCCGCGATCCAGAACGACGCGACCACCGCCCCGATCGCGCTCACGGTGGACATCACGCCGTAGCCGCCCGAACCGACGTGGAGGATGTCCGTGGCGACCGCCGGGAGGAACGCGAGGTACGGAAAGCCGACGACCACGACGACCGTGAAGGCCACGACCAACATCAGGACCTGCGGCCGCGACCGGACGTAGCGCAGACCGTCGACGAGTTCACTGAACGGTGACTCCTCGACGGTCCGCGAACGCGGCGGGTTGTTCGGCAACCGCATCGTGAAGAGGATCGCGATGAAGATGATCATTGACGTCAGGATGAACACTCCGCCCGCACCAATGGAGTCGATGCCGATCAGTGCACCCGCGATCGCCGGCCCGATCACCCGGGTGCTGTTCATGCCCATCTGCTGGAGGACGATCGCATTCGGCAAGAACTCGCGGCCGACGACCTCACCGGCGAACGCCATACGCGTGGGCCCCATGATCGACATGCCCGTGCCGTGCACCACCGCGGCGAGGAGCAGCATCCAGTACTCCAGCACTCCTATCGCGTCGGTGATGGCGACGATCAACGCGGCAGCGAGGATCACCGACTGGCACGCGCCGAGCACCGTGCGCTTGGGGAACCGGTCGGCGAGCACGCCTCCGACAGGGCTCACGACGAGCATCGGCAGGCCGAAAGCGACGAACACGCCGCCCAGGCCGGCGTTGGTGCCAGTGAGTTCGATCGCGAGCCAGCCACGCGCGATCTGCTGCGCGTTGATGGCAAAGAACATGAGCGTCGACGACACGAACAGCACCCGGTAGTCCGGGAACCGGAGCGCCTCGAACCGTCCCGGTGGCTTCGTCTCGATTGCCGCGTGGCGTACTCCGGGCACAGGGACGTCGACCACCTCGCACACCGTACGCCTCTGGCCGTTCGCGCACCGGGCCGTGGCACACTCTCGGGAGTGAGCTTCTACGACGAGCAGGTGCTGCCGCGTTTCATCGACATTGCGCTCGGCCTCAAGTCGTTGGATCCCTTGTGCGCGCGCGTCGCTGCGGATCTTGATGGCGAGACGCTCGAAGTCGGCTTCAGGTCGGGCGAGACGTTCGCACTACCCGCCCACTGTGAAACGGGTGCGCGCAGTAGATCTGGCCGCGCCACGCACGCGTGTGGGCGTCAGCCTCGCTGGTCGCGGAACCGGGCGTCGAGGAATTGCAGGTTCTGGAGCACGGCTGGTTCGGCACCGGGTCCGAACGCGGACACCAGCACACCTTTGGCGCCGCATTGCGGGCACCGCACACCCAGGACGATCGCCTCGTCGTCGGGATCGCTCGCACCTTCGTAACGGAAGACGCGATCGACCAACGCCTGCGCGATCGGGTGGACGTGGGAGCACACACCGCAGCGGAACGTGCCGTCGGCCCGCACCGTGACGGCAGCGGTGTAGCCCTCCCGCTCGAGGAAGTTCACGGCTTCGAGCACGGTCTCCGGCGCGTCGGTCACGGTCGCAGACTATGAGGCGCTGAGCCCTCCACCGTCTCGTGGAGCTGCGCCGTGCCGGGGTCGACGGCACGCATGAGCTCGAGTTCGGCGAGGTGTACCCGGTCGTCCTCTAGCCGCCGTCCCTCGACTTCGACGAACACGAGCTCGCGCAGTACCTCGCCAAAGTTCCCGAGGGACGGGGAGGTCATCGACACGCTGACCGCAGTCTGGATGCGCTCGGTCTACGCGCGCGACGCGCCGCGCGGAGTCTGTGCGACGGGAACCATCACCCAAATCGCGACCGCAGCTCCGTAACGTTTCCCGGGTGCGCAGAGCGGCGTCGGCGTCGAGAGCGCGCATCGCAAACCGGCGCGAGGGGCGGTACCTGCGCAGACGGCGGAACCGTCGTTGGTTGTTCTCGTTGACATCGATCGGCATAGTCGCTATCGCGGGCGCCTTCATCACTGTCGTCATCACGTCGGACGAACACGACGACGTCACGACTGAGGCGCCGGTCGCCGACGCGCACGCGACCTCTCCCGCGCCCGCCACCGTTTCGACAGTCCCCACAACGGCGACGTCGCCGCCGTTCACGGGTTGGGTCGATCCCGCGTCCGTCTATCGCCCCTATCCGGGCGCCACCGTCGCGGGCCTCCTGACGTTCCGAGGTAATCCGACGCGCAACTACTACGGGCAGGGCCCGGTGCCGCGCGCGCCACAGGTGGCGTGGGAGTACCCGGGGCACACGATGTGCTCGCTGTCCGAGGACAGCGGCAAGACGACGCAATGGTGTGGGAACGGCTGGACCGGCCAGCCGGCGGTGTTCGAACGCGGCGGACGCACGTGGGTGGTGTTCGGCGCATACGACCGCGCGATGCACGTCGTCGACGGTGCTACGGGAGAGGACATCCTTCCTCCGTTCGTGACCGGCGACATCATCAAGGGATCAGTCACGGTCGATCCGGACGGGTACCCGCTCATCTATGTCGGTTCGCGAGACAACAAGTTCCGCGTGCTCGCGTTCGATCGCCCGGAGCTCACGGAGCTCTGGGCGCTCGACGCACGCGACGTGTCGCCCACACTTTGGAACGACGACTGGGACGGCAGCGCGTTGGTGCTGCGCGACTGGCTCTTCGAGGGTGGCGAGAACAGTCAGATGCATGCCGTGAAGCTGAACCGCGCGCTCGGTGCCGACGGCTACGTCACTGTTGCTCCGGAGTTGGTGTGGCACGCTCCCGGCTGGGACGATCAAGCGCTCAGCGATTACGGCAGCGAGGTGTCGATCGAGAGCTCGGTCACCATCTTCGGCAACACCCTCTACTTCGCAAACTCGGGTGGTCTCGTCCAGGGATGGGACATCACACCACTGCTCGACGGCTCGGGGGAACCGCAGCGCGTCTTCCGGTTCTGGACCGGATCCGATACCGACGGAACGGTCACCGTCGACGAACGCGGGATCCTGTACGTGGGATCCGAATGGGAACGGCACCTCGCGCGTGCGTCGGACGTCGGTCAGATGATGGCGCTCGATCCGACGCGCGGCGGCGACGCGGCACTCGTGTGGTCGCAGCACGACGACGCCGTCGAGCAAGCAGGTGTGTATTCGAGCGCAGGCATCACCGGCGATCTCGTCATCTTCACCACGTATTCGGGCCGCGCGGTGGGCGTCGACCGCGTCACTGGCGCCGTCCGGTGGGAGAAGCAACTGGCGGGCCCCCTCATGAGCTCGCCGGTCATCGTCGACGGGGTGTGGCTCCAAGGCGACTGCGCGGGCACGATGCATGCTTACGACGTGCACGACACCGCGGTCGACCCCCCGGAACTCTGGGCGGTCCAGCTCGGCGGCTGCATCGAGGCCACACCCGCGGTCTGGAACGGCCGCGTCTACGTGGGAACGCGCCGCGGCTACGAGTATGCCCTCGCCGACACGTGAGCCCGATCCCTCACGGACGGGTGACCAGGCGATGAGCGACCCGCGCCGTGAAGCGTTCGACCGCGTCGGACAGTGTTACGACGTTCGCGTGCTCGAGCCGTCGCCGCCGGCGGTGCAGCAGCCGCCGTGGTTCGCGTGCGACCCTGTCGCGCCCGAGCCGCGACTGGCGGGACTCCCGCTGCTCAGCCCGGTCACGAACGGTGACCTCACGTGGGATCAGCTGGCGCGCGCGGAGCCCGAGCTGTCCGAGTGGTGCGCCGACGGGTGGCTGGGAGCATGGCGGCGACTACCTCCTATCGCCGATGCCGGTGCGTTCGTCACCACCCGCGAGAGTTGGCACGCACTCGCAGAGCGCGTGCTGGCGCCCTCTCGCCGACGCGCCAACGGCAAGATCGGGTTGCGCTACACACGCGGCGGCTTCGGGACACCGTTCTACGTGGGGTCGGGGTTGGGAGGCCGTGTGCTCGGCGAGCAGGTGCGCGTCGCACGGTAGCGACCTCGTGCTGGTGCAGAACGGAACGGAACATCGCGAACCGATCACCACCTTGGCGGCGGCCGCCGCGGTCGTCGGAATCGAGCCGGGCCCGACCGCCGACCTGATCAACCGGTTCGCCGGCGACGGCGGTTCGGTTGCAGCGCTGTGCACACAGGACGCCGCGATGTTCATCCAGGTGATCACGGGCAAGGTGACCGATGAGGAGGGGCTGCGCGATCAGGACGAGCGGTGGTTGCGTGAGATCAGACGTGCCGAGGGGTTCCTCGGGAGCACGGTCGGGACCACGAGCGACGGTCGCTTCGTCGCCACGGCTCGCTTCGAATCGGCTGACGCTGCGAAGCGCAACAGCGACCGACCCGAGCAGGGTGCATGGTGGGCCGAGGCGGAGAACTGCGTGCGTGACGTGGAGTTCCGCGACAGCACCGACGTCCACCTGCTGCTCGGCGGGGGTTCCAACGACGCCACGTTCGTGCAGATCGTGCGCGGCACGGTGAAGGACCGACCGGCGCTCGACCAGCTCTTGGGCAACATCCAACAGTGGGAGGCCTTCACGCGTGACGCCCGGCCCGACATCTTGGGCGAGACGCTCGCGCGCTTGGACGACGGCTCGTTCTTCGACTTGGTGTACTTCCGCTCGGAAGCCGAAGCGCGCGAAGGGGAGCGGAAGGAGCTCACCCCCGAGCAGCAGAAGACGATGGACGAGTGGATGCGGACGGTGGAGATGAAGGAGTACTTCGACCTGAACGAGCCGCGTCTGGTGTGACCCTCGACATCGCGGCGCGACGCGCCAATGGCCGCGCGACGAGCCAGGAGATGGCGACGCCCGACGCGAGGATCACCGGCGCCCAGGCACTGCCATCGAGCCCGAGCGGCGGGTAGACGAGCACGACCCCGCACGCGGCCGCGAGGACGACGGCGGCGTCCCTCACCCGCCGGCGCGGTTGGAACCGCCATTGGCGGACCGCCACCAGCGATCGAGCGGTGATGGCGGCGGCGGCCGCGGCGGCGACGGGTACGAGGACCTCGCGGGTCGAGGGAAACTCCGACGCGGCGATACCACACGCAGCCGCGCCGACCAACGCGAGCCCGTACCACATTCGATGGGCGGCCGTCGGCTGACGACTCGCCCAGCGCGACAGGAACCGGCTCTGCCACGGCGGCGCGCCGTACGCGACGGCAACTACAAGGGTGACGAAGAGGCCGCTGCCGAAGACGAGCGCGCCCCAGGCGCCCACCGCCCGCCACGCGTCGGCCAGGACCGCCGCCGCGCCGACGATCGGCGCCGTCCACACGACGCGCTCAGGGCGCGTGAGCACGACGAACTCGAACGCGAGCGCGGCGACCAACGCGCTGGCCCTGGACGGGTGCAGGTCGTAGAGCGCCGCGGCCGCGCAGCCCGCGACCCCTGCGAGCAACGGCGCCCACCACTTGCACACGCGTGCGGCGCAACCCGCGCCGACCGTCGCGATGATCGCGACGGCGCCCGCGACGACGAGCGCCGATCGCTCTGACACCACGAACGCCGCGACGACCACGGTCGACGCCAACGCCGGAACGGGCCGGGCCGCGTCGACTCGCGCCTCGAGGCCCACCGCTAGGGCGACGACGGCAAGGCTTGCCAGCGTCGACAGCTCTGGGAGAGGCGAGACCAACGCCACCACGACCAGGCCGATGGCGCCGACGAGGAGTAGTGGTGCGGGCACACGCCACGACCGCGGTCCGCGACGCGGAACGAAGGCGATCTCGGGTACGAACAGCGTGGGGACCAGGACGAGTGCCGCCGCCCACCAGCCCATCTCGAGACCGAGATACCCCGCCGCCGCGCCGACGATGCCGAGAGGCAGGCTGAGCAGCTCCATCGGCAGCTCGACGCGCGCTGCGCTGCTCCATGCTTCGCGGTCGCGGAGCCGCACGAGGACGGTACCGACCGCCGCCTCCACGACGGCGAACGCAAGTGAGGCTCCCAATGCTGCCGCACCGATGGCCACGACCGATGAAGAACCGACGACGTCCAGCACGCCGGCGAACGCCATCGACGCGACGAGCGTCGCGATCATGCGCTGACCGGCGTTGTACGCCATGCGGACGAACGAGCGTTGACGCCAGTGCACCAGGTCGAACGCACCGGCGAGGAATGCGAGGAGCCACGGTGCCGTCAACGGACTGTCGCTGTGGAACCAAACGATGGCGGCGAGCAACACCGCGATCTCGGCCGTCACTGCAAGCTCTGTCGGGAACAGCGCGAAGCGGTTGACCGCGCAGGCGAGGAGCACGGCAAGCAGCACGAACGGCGCGGGGGGTGGCAGCGATCGCTCGACGATGGCGAGAACGATGCCGGCAGCCGAACCGACGGCGAAGAGCGCCACCGCGAACCACTCCCACGCTCCGGCTCCTGGGGCGCCCTCGTCGGCCGCGGCCGGTGCCGCCGTTCGAGGCGCCGCCAGCCGTGGAGTCACCGCGTTTCTACCTTGCGCGGCTGATCATCGGATCGCGTGGCCGCAGCCTGCGCGAGACGGGCGGGCGTCCATCCCGCGACGACGGACAACGCGACGCTGAGGGCGACGATCACAATCGACCACTTGTCGCCGTCCAACGCGAGCGCGGGATAAGCGAGGACGCTTGCCACCGCGGACGCGAACAACAGCGCCGCATGACGAGCGCGGGGTCGCGGCGCAAAGCGCCACTGGCGCACGCCGACGGCCGCCATCGTCGCCGCCGCGCACACGGCAGCCGACGCGCCGAACACGAACACTTCACGCGTCGGGCTCGCGAGCGTCGCGATGATCGCGAGGGCGAACGCGAGCACGCCGGCGGTCAGCAGCATCGCTCGATGGATCCGGACCCGAACGCGTGTTGCCCACGGCCCGAGTACGCGACTGTTCCATGGCGGCCGTCCCCAGGTCGCGGCCGCAGCCGCCGTCACGAGCATGCACACGGCGAAGACGGCGGCAGCGCCCGTGCCGATCGCGCGCCACAAGAACGCCAGCGCGACGGCCGCGGCAACCAGCGGGGCCGTCCACACGACGTTGGAGAGTCGAGTCAACAACACGACCTCGAATACGAGCGCCGCCGCGAGTGCGCTGCCGCGCGACGGGCGAGCGTCGAAGACGGCAGCCGCAACTCCGGCGGCGCCGGCCGCCAGCGCTGGTGCCCACCAACGGTTCGACCGTGCTGCGATCGTGGCGGTCGCCGTGGCCACCACGGCCGCAATGACGGCCGACGCGACCTCCGCGTCGGTGTTCACGACCAATCCGGCGATTACCAGTGCCGCGACCATCGGCGGCACCGGACTCCGGCGGTTGACCCCGAGCTCGAGGCCAGCGAACAGCGCGACCGCGACCAATCCGATGAGCTCACCGGCGCTCGGGAACGGCTCGACGAGCGCGAGGACGACGATGACGAGTGCTGCGCCGGTCAGCACGGGTCCGGCGCGACCGAGGTGACGCGCGAACGACCCGTGCCGCAGCGCACGGCGCGCACGTCCCAGTACGAGCTCGGGCACGAACGGCGCGGGGAGAAGTGCGAGTGCACCTGCCCACCAACCCGACTCCACCGCGACCCACCCCGCGAACGCGCCGAAGAGGCCGAGGGGAACTGTGAGGCAGTCGTAGAGCAGATCGTCACGCACTGCGTCACGAACGGGCTTGCGTTCACGAAGCTGTTCGAACACGACGAACGCGCCCAGGTCGACGAACGCGAGCACCATCGATGCTGCGAGCGCGGCGCATGCAAACGCCAACCAAAGAGTGCTCACCAGGCCGGCGACGACGTCGAACGCCAGGGCCGCGAGCAGTGCGGCCACCATGCGGTTGCCGGAGTTGTAGGCCATCCGCCAGAACGCGCGTTGCCGCCAGTGCACTGCGTCGAGCGGTCCGCACAGCAGAGCCACGAGCCATGGTCCGAGCAGCGCGGGGTCCGTCTGGAGGTTTCCACCGTTTGCGCCGGCTCCTCCCGCGAACCCCACGACGGCGGCGATGAGCACGGCCGCCTCCGCGGTCGCCGACCATTCGCTCGGGAAGAACGCGAGTTGGTTCAGACTCAGCGCGATCAGTGAACCGAGCAGCACGACCGGCCAGAGGGACGGGAGGGGCGCGCCGACGACTACGAGGACGAGGCCCGCGGTTGCGCCGAGCGCGAACAACGCGCACGCGTACCAGCGCACGCGCCGCGACTCGATCGGGTCGATCGAGGCGCGCGGCTCGACAGCCGGCGCTCTCGCCAGGCGGTCGTTGCCTGTCCCCGTCACGAGCTCGCTTCCCCCGCGACCCTGCGGCCGCGCCCTCGGCTCCCGTTCCCCGACGCGCCCGCGCCCGGAGCCACCCGAGCCGGTCGGCCAGGGGCGCGCCGACGAGGCCGGCCAGAGAACCGACCCACTGGGAAGACGCCAGGAGAGGTCGCGCGTCACGCGTCACACGGCGTGCGTGTGCAGCCCGAGCCCACCCGCGCCCCGTCGACTACAACACGAACGGTGACGAGGCGCACGCACGCCGGCACGGTCGCCGTGCTCGTCATTTCCGGGTTGGTAGCGACATCAGCTGTTGGCGCGACGCACACCGCGGGCTCAGCAGTGCTGCACGTGACGGTCGACGGCGAGCAGCGAACGTACCGTCTGCACTCGCAGAGCGACGCCGCTGACTCCGTGCCCCTTGTGGTCGTGCTCCACGGTGCCGGCGCCACTGCGAAGGAAGTCGAACGCCGCTACCACTGGGATCCTCTTGCCGACCGCGAGGGCTTTGTGGTCGCCTACCCGCAGGGCATCGGCCGCCGCTGGGACGACAGCGGCACCCGCGACGTCAAGTTCTTGCGAGCGCTCGTCGTCGAGGTGTCGAGGCGTTCGTCGATCGATCCGGCGCGAGTGTTCGTGACCGGCATCTCGAACGGCGGCGTCATGACCTACCGCGCCGGTTGCGGGCTGGCGGACATCGTGGCGGCAATCGGCCCGGTCGCCGCCTGGTTCCCCGACTGCATCCCGACGGCGCCGGTGTCGGTCGTGCACATTCACGGCCTCGACGACCACGTGTTCGGCTTCGCGGGCGGGAAGGGCACGCCGCCGGTCCTCGAGGGACTGGCCGCGTGGCGTCGGGCCGACGGCTGCTCGGACGGCTCCACCTCAGTCCGCGCCGGCGAAGTGGTGCACACCGCGTGGAGGTCGTGCGCTCCGGGCGTGGCGGTCGACTTGTACACGATTGCCCGAGGCCAGCACGAGTGGCCAGGCGCCGTGCCCAAGGCGGGCAACGACGCGGTGAGCCGTGCGCTCGATGCCACGTCTACGATCTGGGCTTTCTTCGAGGCTCACCCCAGGCCTGACTGAACCCCGGCCGGCACGCCGTTGTAGTTTTCGCGCAGCGCGTCGGGCGGACGCTCCTGAACGCTTACCCACACCGCTCGGATGGAGCGTCGACACGGGAGGATCAGTTGGCCGACCGCAGGCCCAGGCCGGCGCCCTACACACTGCCGCCTGAGTATGGCCCGCCGAGGGGTCCGCCACCGGTCGACGGTGACGGACCGGCCGTGCGCACGGTGCCGCGCGACGCGCCGGTGGCATTGCAGCCATCGCGACGTGACGAACCGCCCGCGTCGCAGCCCTCGCCGTCGTCTCGCCGCGATCGACGAGTGGCCGCGAAGGACCCGCGCACCGGCACGCGCCGCCGTTCTACGAAGGCGCGGTGGATCCGGCGCGGCGTCGCCCTCGTCGTCGTCGTTCTCCTGATCCCGGTCGGATTGTCCTACGTGCACGCGCTCCGGCGGCCCGGAACCGACTCGGTCGGCATCCGGACCGTCGAGTGGATTCGCGACCACGGCGGGAACGGCGTGGTCAACACCGTGGAGCGTTGGTGGTACACGAACAACCCTCCGGTCGAGGGCGGTCGACCCAAGCGCATCGCCGTGCACGGCACCGGTGTCGCGGTGCCGGTCTCCACCGGTGCTCCGCTCGACACGCCGCCGCAACCCGTACACCTGCCGGCTCCGACCGGTCGGGTGCCGACGCCTGCGCCGACCGTGGAACCGAACGAAGGCATCTGGATGCCGGCAGGGAGGCTCGTGGCGGGCCGGCCACCGGAGTACATCACGTTCGTCCGGCCCGACGCGGTGCACACGTCGTACTACGTCGCGCTGATGTGGCTCGACACGAAACTGCTCAAGGCACAGTACGTGCCCGGCTTGCTCGAGCCGGGGGGCGGCCCGAACCCGTGGGGCTCCGAGATCCCGGAGGATCAGCGCGCGAACCTCATCGCAGCCTTCAACTCCGGATTCAAGATGGACATCGCACGCGGCGGCGTGTACTTCGGCGGACAAGCAGTCCGGCCGCTCGTCAACGGGTCCGCATCGCTCGTCATCAAGGCCGACGGATCTGCAACCGTTGGAATGTGGGGCCGCGACGTCACGATGACCCCTGACGTGGTCGCGGTGCGCCAGAACCTGGCCCTCATGATCGACAACGGCCAGCTCGATCCTCAGCTGGATGAGAACGACGTGAGCAAGTGGGGCGCCACGCTCGGCAACAAGGCTCTCGTCTGGCGCTCCGGCGTCGGCGTCGACGCAAAAGGGGGCTTGATCTACGCCGCTGGGAACTCGCTGTCGGCGCTCTCGCTCGCCCGAACGCTGCAGGCCGCTGGTGCCGTGCGGGCGATGGAGCTGGACATCAACACTGATTGGGTGAGCGCCTACACGTACGTGAACCAGAACAACGGCAATCCGTCGTCACCGGTGATCGGGATCAAGCTCGGCGGCGACATGGCCCGAGGTGGCGATCGCTACTTCCAGCCGGGAGAGCGCGACTTCTTCGCCTTCTTCGCCGCACCGCAGATCGCCCAACGATCGGGGCCCTCGACCACGACCACGACGCCCGCAGCCACGACGCCCACGACCACTGCACCCCGACGCTGACACGTCTCGGCGCCTCCGGCGGTGGCCGAACTCGAGCTAGCGAGGGTCGAGGTCGAGGCTGCAGGAGTTCATGCAGTAGCGCAGCCCGTTGGCTCCGGGGCCATCGTCGAACACGTGACCGAGGTGGCCGCCACACCGCCGGCACACAACCTCGGTGCGCACCATGCCGTGGCTGGTGTCGGTCTTCAGCTCCACCACGTCGGCAACGAGCGGCTCGGTGAAGCTCGGCCACCCTGTACCCGATTCGAACTTCGTGTTCGAGTCGAAGAGCTCTGCGCCGCAGCCGGCACACCGGTAGACGCCATCGTCGTGGCAGTCCCAGTACTTACCGGTGAACGCCCGCTCGGTGCCCGCGTTGCGCAGCACCTCGAACTGCTCCGGGCTCAGCTCCGCCCGCCACTCGGCCTCCGACTTCTCGATCTCGCGAGTCATGCGTGCTCCATTCGAACGCTTCCTGCGAACACCCAACATTCGATCTCCACCTCGGCGCCGGCGGGCAGTGCTGCCACGCCTACGGTGGTGCGCGCCGGCCGATGGCCGCCGAGTGCCTCCTCATACAACGCGTTGACGGTCGCGAAGTTCCCGAGGTCGGTGAGAAAGATGCCGACCTTCGCGACATCGGTCCACGCCGCGCCGCAGTCACGGAGGATCCCCTCGATGTTGGCGAGCGCCTGCCGCGTCTCGTGTTCGACGCCCCCACTGACGAGTGAGCCGGTGGCGTGGTCGAGGCCGAGCTGACCGGCGAGCACCAACCAGTCGCCCGCCCGCACCGCCAGCGAGTACGGCCCTGCCGGGCGTGGCGCGCTCGGCGTCGGTACCGGCTGCACACTCATTCCGGCTCGCACTCCTCGGCGGGTACCGGGTCGTGCCAGACGTCCGTGCCGTCGAAGAGCAGCGCTTGTTCCTCCGGTCCCCAGGTGTGCTGCTTGTAGATGATGGCGGGATCGTGGTCGGCCAGCACGTCGTTCACGACCCTCCATGACGCTTCGACGCCGTCCTCCCGGGCGAAGAGCAGCGTTTCGCCATCCAGCGCGTCGCCCAGGAGTCGCTCGTACGGTATTTCGGCGCCGGGATGCGTGTCGCAGAGGTACAGCTCGACGTCCTCGCCCGCGAAGCCGTCACCCGGCGCCTTGGCGCGGGCACCGATCGCGATCACGATCTGCGGGTCGACCTGGAACCGCAGGTAGTTGGTCTCGTGCGGGAGCTCTTCGTAGTCGGAAAAGACCGCCTGCGGCGGACGGTGGAGCTCGACACGGACCTCCGTACACGTGACCGGAAGCTCCTTCCCGGCGCGCACATAGAAGGGCACACCCGCCCACCGCCACGAGTCGATGTGCAGTCGCACGGCGGCGAACGTCTCGACGTCGGAGTCGGGCGCCACCCCCGGCTCGTCGCGGTACCCCTCGAACTGACCACGTACGAGGTCGGTGCGCTTCATGGTCTCCATCGCACGGAACACCTTCTCCTTCGCGTCGCGTATCTCCTCGACGCCTGGGCCAACGGGCGGTTCCATCGCGAGCAGCGCGACCGTCTGGAAGAGATGGTTCTCGACGACGTCGCGGAGCGCCCCGACCTCCTCGTAGAACTTGCCGCGACCGTCGACGCCGAAGTCCTCCGCCATCGTGACCTGCACCGACCGCACGTAATTGCGGTTCCAGATCGGCTCCAAGAAGGAGTTGGCGAAGCGGAAGTAGAGCAGGTTCTGTGTGGCTTCCTTACCGAGGTAGTGGTCGATGCGGAAAATGTTCTGCTCCGGGAACGCCGAGTGGAGCACACGGTTGAGCTCCTGTGAGGATGCAAGGTCGCGGCCGAACGGCTTCTCGACGATGACGCGCGCGTTCGTGGCGCAACCCGAGTCGGCAAGACCCTTCACGACGGTTTCGAAGAAGCTCGGGGGAATCGCCAGATAGTGGATGGGCTGTTCGCACCCGGCCAGTGCCTCCTTCAGCTTCGAGTATGTCGACGCGTCCCGATAGTCACCATCGACGTACCTGAGAAGCTTCACGAGCTGATTGAACGCTGCCTCGTCGTCGATTCCGCCTCCGAAGTTCGTGATGCTCTCCTCCGCACGTTTCTTGAGGTCCTCCAGCGACCAAGTCGAGGAGGCGACGCCAACGACCGGAATGTTCAGCATTCCGCGCTTCACCATCCGGTAGAGCGCAGGAAAGATCTTCTTCTTCGCGAGATCGCCCGACATGCCGAAGAACACGAAGGCGTCAGAAAGCCCTGGCTGTGTCATGTGCATCCTTACTTCGTCTGGCCCACCGTCTGGTCGAGCTTCTCGAGGTGGCCGCCGAACTCCTCCCGCATCGCGGACAGGAGCTTGTCGGCGAAGTCGGCTTGTCCCCGCGAGGTGAACCGCGCGAAGAGCGCGGCGCCCAGCACATCGGCGGGAACGCCTTCGTCGATGGCGGCGTGAATCGTCCAGCGCCCCTCGCCCGAGTCCGACACCCGCCCCGCGAACTCGTCGAGGCCGGGGTGCTGCGACAGTGAGTGTGCGGTGAGATCGAGCAACCAGGACGCGATCACACTTCCGCGACGCCATACCTCCGCGATGTCGGGTATGTCGAGGTCGTACTGGTAGTACTGAGGATTCGCGAGCGGAGCAGTCTCCGCGTCGGCCTCCGCTTGTCGCTTCCCCACATTGGCGTTGTGCAGGATGTTGAGCCCCTCGGCATACGCCGCCATGATGCCGTACTCGATGCCGTTGTGGACCATCTTCACGAAGTGACCGGCGCCGTTGGGCCCGCAGTGCAGGTAGCCGTGCTCGGCCTGACTCGGTTCTCCCGTGCGGCCCGCCGTCCGTGGCGCCGCGTCGACCCCCGGGGCGATGGCGGCGAAGATCGGCTCGACGCGCGCGACAACCTCGTCCTCCCCACCGATCATGAGGCAGAAGCCCCGGTCGAGGCCGAACACACCTCCACTGGTACCCACGTCGACGAAGTGCATACCGGCCGCCTGCAAGCGCGTGGCGCGTTCGATGTCGTCGCGGTAATAGGAGTTGCCGCCGTCGATGATGATGTCGCCCGGCTCGGCATTCGGGAGCAGGTCGGCGATCACCGAATCTACGGCTGCAGCCGGCACCATGATCCACACCACACGCGGCTTCCTGAGCTTGCCGACGAGGTCGGCAATCGACGACGCACCAGTCACGCCCTCGCTCTCCATCTGCTGGACCACGTCGCGGTTGCGGGCGTAACCGACGCACTCGTGTCCCGCGCGCATCAGACGGCGTACGAGGTTGGCGCCCATCCGGCCCAGGCCGATCATTCCCAACTGCATCTTCTCCCCTTCCGCCGTTGATTCAGGCTACGCGGCACGCCAACGTTGGCTTCACGGCACACCTCGAGGCGTGCGCCTAGCGCCGCCGACTGCGGTAGCGGCGGATCAGCTCGTTCGTGCTGCTGTCGTGGGCCAGCTTCGGCTCGTCAGACGACGCGAGCTCGGGAATGATCGCCAACGCCAGCGTCTTGCCCAATTCGACGCCCCATTGGTCGAACGAGTTGATGTGCCAGATCGTCCCCTGCGTGAACACCTTGTGCTCGTAGCACGCGACCAGTTGGCCGAGCGTGTACGGCGTGAGCTTGTCGACCAGGATCGTGTTGGTCGGGCGGTTGCCGGGGAACGTCCGGTGCGGAACCTCCTCGGGCGGAACGCCCTCGGCCTCCACTTCGGCGCGTGACTTTCCGAACGCGAGCGCCTCGGTCTGCGCGAAGAAGTTCGCCATGAGCATGTTCTGGTGGTCACCGAGCTCGTGATTCGCGTGGACGAACCCGATGAAGTCGCACGGTACGAGCTTCGTGCCCTGGTGGATGAGCTGGTAGAAGGCGTGCTGCCCGTTCGTGCCCGGCTGCCCCCAGACGATCGGGCCCGTCTGCATCGCGACCGGCCTGCCTTCGAGGTCGACAGACTTCCCGTTGCTCTCCATGTCGAGCTGCTGGAGGTACGCCGGGTACCGCTCCAGGTACTGGCTGTATGGGAGAATCGCTTGGGTCTCTGCCTCGAAGAAGTCGTCGTACCACACACCGAGGAGGCCCAGGAGCACCGGCAGGTTGTGCTGGAAGGGCGCGGTGCGGAAGTGCTCGTCGATCGAGTGGAAACCGGCGAGCATGTCGCGAAATTGTTCGTGGCCGATCGCGATCATCAACGAGAGCCCGATCGCGCTGTCGTACGAGTAGCGGCCGCCCACCCAGTCCCAGAACTCGAACATGTTGGCAGTGTCGATCCCGAACGTCGCGACTTCCTCCGCGTTCGTCGACACCGCTACGAAGTGCTTCGCGACTGCCGACTCGTCTCCCATCGACTGCAGGAGCCAACTGCGCGCAGTGTGCGCGTTCGACAGCGTCTCGAGCGTCGTGAACGTCTTGGACGCGACAACGAACAGGGTGTCCGTCGGGTCGAGGTCGCGTGTGCACTCCCAGAAGTCGTCGCCGTCGACGTTGCTCACAAAACGGAACGTCATGTCGCGCCGGCTGTAGTCCTGCAGCGCGGTGTACGCCATCTTCGGGCCGAGGTCAGATCCGCCGATCCCGATGTTCACGATGTTGCGGATCGGGGCGCCCGTGTGGCCGCGCCACTGACCGGACCGGATCTTCTCCGAGAAGTCGGTCATCTTGTCGAGGACGGCGTGCACCTCCGGGACGACGTTCTCACCATCGACCACAATCACCGCGTCTTCCGGCGCGCGGAGCGCCACGTGCAAGACCGGCCGATTCTCCGTGACGTTGATCCGCTCGCCGCGAAACATCGCGTCGATGCGCTCGCGCAGTCCCGCGCGGTGCGCGAGGTCGACGAGCAATCGCATCGTCTCGTCGGTGACCCGGTTCTTCGAATAGTCGAGGTACACGCCTTCCGCTTCGACGGTGAGGCGCGAGCCTCGCTCTGGATCGTCGGCAAAGAGGTCGCGTAGGTGCAGTCCGCGGACCTCCTCGAAATGGGCCTCGAGGGCGCGCCATTCCGGGGTCTCGGTGATGCCGCTCATCGGTAAAAGACCGTATGCCTCCGAGCGCTCGGGCCACACGGCCCTGGTCACGGACCTCTGTTGGTGACGTGCGTTCTGGCGGCGAAGCGAGAGAATGGGCCATGGCCACCGTCCTCGGGATCGACATCGGCGGGACCGGAATCAAGGGCGCCCCGGTCGACACCGCGACCGGAAAGCTCGTCGCGGAGCGGCGCCGCATCCTCACGCCCCATCCGGCGACGCCGGAAGCAGTGGCCGACGTCGTCGCCCAGGTCGCGGCGTCCTTCGACTGGAAGCAAGCTTCCCAGCCGAAAGCCGGCGCCGCCTTTCCGGCCGTCGTCAAGGACGGCGTCGCGTACACGGCCGCCAACGTCGACCAGGCCTGGATCGGCACCGACGCTCGCAGGCTGCTCTCGGACGCGATCGCCGCACCCGTCACGGTCATCAACGATGCCGATGCGGCCGGCGTGGCGGAGATGGAGTTCGGCGCCGGACGAGGAGTCAAGGGCGTCGTGATCCTGATCACGCTCGGCACCGGCATTGGCAGCGCGATCTTCGTCGACGGCGTACTGGTTCCCAACACCGAGCTCGGTCACATGACGATCGGTACGAAGGAGGCCGAGCGCATCGCCGCCGACAGCGTGCGCGAAGAGAAGCAGCTGTCGTGGAAGCGCTGGGCGGAGCGGCTCGACACCTACTTCGACACGCTCGAGCGTCTCTTCTCACCCGACCTGATGATCGTCGGAGGAGGCGTGAGCAAGAAGTCGGACAAGTTCCTGCCGCTCCTGACGACTCGCAGTCAGATCGTCCCGGCGCAGCTCCTCAACGAAGCGGGCATCGTCGGCGCGGCGATCAACGCGGGCAAGGTCAGTCCGGCGGGTCGCTGATCGACGTCCGACCCGCGAAGCCGGCCTCGGGCCAGTGCCACCACTCGATCGAGTCCTCACCGTCGAGCCAACACAAGAGGTAGTCGCGCCCCGTCGGCGACCGCGCTGGGAAGTCGATCAGGCCGCGTTCGGGATCGCGCAGGATGATCCCCGCGCGCTGGAACTCCTCCACGAGCCCGCGCAGCTCGCCGTCGGCGTCGTCGGGATTGCCACCATGACCGTTCGACGACGGTCGGTGTCCGTTCCCCGCGACGCCGACGCCGCGCGCACGCGCTTCGGCGATCAGCTCGCGGATCCGCTGCACTTGAGCGCGCACCCGGGGCAACGCGTCGGTCGCCTCCTCGTGCGTCCAGTACCGCACGCGTCAAACGATACGGGAGGGATCGGTCGACGCCTCTACCATGCCGCCGATGGCGCCGGAGGCCGCGAAGACCCGGGTCGGCTTCCTCGGTCCGCACGGGACGTTCGCCGAGGAAGCGCTGCTCACCCAGGACGACCTCGCCGCGGGCGAGGCGGTCCCGTTCCGCGACGTGCCGCACGTGATCACCGCGGTCGAGCGAGGTGAGGTCGAGTTCGGCATCGTCCCCATCGAGAACTCGATCGAAGGCTCGATCACCGTCACGCTCGACACCCTCGCCTTCGACACCGACCTCCTCGTCCAGCGCGAGGTCGACCTGCCGGTGTCGCTCCACCTCTGTGCGAAGCCGGGTACGACGCTGCGCGACATCAGCACAGTCGTGTCGCACCCCAACCCACTCGGACAGACCCGTCTGTGGATGACCCGCCATCTTCCCGACGCGACCGCCGTGGCAGCCAACTCCACCGCGGAGGCCGCCCAACAGGTGGCCAAGTCGAGGAAGCAGGGAATCGCGTCGATCGGCACGTTGCAGGCTGCGAAGTACGCGGGACTCGAAGTGCTCGCGAGCGAGATCGAGGACCACCCTGAGAACCTCACCCGCTTCGTGATCGTCGGACACGGGATCCCCGCCGCGAGCGGGCACGACAAGACGTCGGTGGTGTGCTTCCAGCGGCAGGACCGGCCCGGCTCACTGCTCGCGATCCTCCAAGAGTTCGCGGCGCGCGCGATCAACCTCACGAAGCTGGAGTCGCGGCCCACGAAGCAGAGCCTCGGCGACTATTGCTTCTTCATCGACTTCGAGGGACATGTCGACGATGAGATCGTGGCCGACTGTCTGCGCAATCTCAAGGCAAAGCAGGCGCAGGTGAAGTTCCTCGGTTCGTACCCGGTCGCGGGTGAAGACGGCCACGTTCGACGGCGCGCCGCGACCAAGGCGTGGCGCGACGCCAATTCGTGGCTGGACGGGTTGCGCGGCCAGGTCAGACGCGAAGGTCAGTCGTGATCGACCTCAAGCGTCTGCACGAGGAACCGGCGTACCGGCAGGGCATCGAGCGGAAGGGCGTCACAGCAGAGCTGATCGAACAGGCCCTCGCGACGGACGACGCTGCACGTGAGCTGCGCCGGCGGGTCGAGGAGCTGCGAGCGCGTCAGAACGCCGCGTCCAGGGAGATCGGGAAGGCCACCGCGGAGGAACGGCCGGCGAAGATCGGGGCGGCCGGAGCGCTGAAGGCAGAGCTCACCGCGCTCGAGACGGAGCTCGCCGCCGTCGAGAGCACCCTTCGCGCGGTCACGCTCGAGCTGCCGAACCCCGCGGATCCATCGGTGCCCGACGGAGGCGAGGACGATGCTGAGGTCGTCCGCGTTGTCGGTGACGCGACCGGCGCGCCCGGGCTCGATCACGCGGCATTCGGCGAGGCGATCGGGTTCGTCAATTCCGAGCGCGGCGCAGACGTGAGCGGCTCGCGGTTCGCGTATCTCACCAACGAGGCCGTGCTCGTCGAGCTTGCGCTCCTGCAATGGGTCACAGGCACTCTCGTACGCGAGGGCTTCACGCCGGTCGCACCGCCCGTGCTCGTGCGCGAGCACGCGATGGAGGAAGCGGGCTTCTTTCCTACCGATCGCGCGCAGGTGTACGAGGTCGACGACGGTGATCTGTTCCTCGTCGGGACCAGCGAGGTACCGCTCTCGGCATTGCACCGCGGCGAGATCGTCGAGGCCGGAGCGCTGCCGCTGCGCTACGCGGGCGTGTCGTCGAACTTCCGCCGCGAGGCGGGCACCTACGGCAAGGACACCCGCGGGATCTTCCGCGTGCACCAGTTCGACAAGGTCGAGATGTTCAGCTATGCGCACCCCGACCGGTCGTGGGAGGAGCACGAACAGATCCTCGCCATCGAAGAAGCGATCTTCACAGCTCTGGGCCTCCCGTATCGCGTGGTCAACATCGCGGTGGGCGAACTGGGCGCACCTGCGGCGAAGAAGTACGACATCGAAGCGTGGTTGCCGTCGGAAGGCCGGTACCGGGAGCTGACGTCCTGCTCGAACTACCTCGACTACTCGGCGCGCCGGCTCGGCACGCGCTTCCGCGACGACGGGGGCACCCGGCTCGTCCACACGCTGAACGGCACCGCGTGCGCGATCTCGCGCACGCTCGTGTTCCTCTTCGAGCACTACCAGACCCCTGAAGGCGGGTTCGTCGTGCCCGACGTGTTGCGGCCCTATACGAACTTCGACGAGGTCAAGCCGCGCACCTGACCGCGCGCCGATTCATGGGCGCGTGAGTTCCGCTCAGCGAGAAAATCGCGCCCATGAATTGCGACGCGTGCTCCTGCGACGCGTTTAGCCTGGCACTCGGAGGGATGCCGGAGCGGACGAACGGGACGGTCTTGAAAACCGTTGAGGCGCAAGTCTCCGTGGGTTCGAATCCCACTCCCTCCGCCACTTGTTCAGCTCATGGGCTGTCGGTGTCGAGCTCGATCGAGATGCCGACTTCGGCGAACAGCGAGAGCGCCACTGGCAACACCTGGTCGGACGAGACGGTAGCGCCACGCAACGAGCTGGCGCCGCGCAGCCCTTCGAGATTGCAACCGCGCAGCATCAGGTCGTGCGCTCGCGCGCCCGCGAAATGCGCGTTGCGGAGGTCACACCCGTCGACGGTCACCTGGTCGAGGGTCGCTTCGTAGAAGTCGACGTCGTTCATGGTGCATCCTGTGAATGCCAGGTGCTCGGCGCGAGTCAGGCGCATGTCGATGCCGTCGAGCTTGACGTCGGCGAATCGAACGTGGCGGAGACGAGCGCGCGACACGACGATTCCCGACATTCGACAGCTTCGCACTTCGACTCTTAGCCATTCTGCCTCGGTGAGCAGCGCGCCTGACAGCTCACAATCGACGAGCCTGACGTCGGTGAACGCGCACCGGTGCAGCTCCGCGCCTGTCAGTTCGACGCCGCGCAGCTCCGACCGGCCGATGCGGACGTGTTCGGCGTTCGCTCCTGCGAGATCAGCACCGGTGACCAGCTCCCCGTTCCATTCGTCGTAGCTGTCGAGCTGGTCGTGCGACGCGACCTCGGGAGTGCTCGGAAGGCGTGGTGGCGACAGGTCGGGTTTCGGCACGCAAGGAGTATCACGCAGGACAGACGAGACGGGCGCACAGGAACCCGACGGTTCGGTCCTCGAGGTCGGGCCCGACCGCTGGTTCCCCCGAGAGGTTGTGACCGGCGCCCTCGTAGTAGTGACTCACGACGTCGGCGCCGACTGCGCGCAACGCAGCCTCGAGGGCGTATGCCTGCGAAACCGGCACGGCGCCGTCGAGGGTGCCGTGAAGGATCAGCGTCGGGGCGCGCCAGCCCGTGACGTGGTCGCCGACGTTCACCAGCTCACCCGGCAGTGCGCCGCCCCACCCCTCGTACCGGCCCGACACGAGCACGGCGGCCTCGGGGCGGCCTGCGCTGGCGCGCAGCGCGGCGATTCCGGCCCCACGACTGAATCCCATGACGGCCAGCGGCGTCGACACACCGAGCGCCTCGTACGTCGCCTTCACGAGCGCGTCGAGCTGGGCCACCATCGTGTCGGCGACGCCGTCGAACAGCGGTGCATCGGCGCACGGAATCCTGCGACCCGCAGGGTCGAGAGCGTCCGGGGCCGAGTACACACACCCGACCGCGACGTCGAACCCGCGGTTCACGAGGTCGTCGGCGAACATCAGATAGTCGAGGTTGAAGCCACCGGAGGTATCGGCGAGCAGCACCGCGGGATGACGCCGGACCTGGGCGCTACGACGGACGGCGAGCAGCGAACGCGGTTGGTCTGCGCCCGAGTGCACGTACCACTGGTAGCCGTCCTCTGTCACGTTGGCAGGACGCGGGATCTCGCTGATGTCGGGAACGGTTGTCGTGGGCGGCGCGGTCGTCGGGACAGCCGTGGTCGTCGTGGACGAGGCCTGTGCTCGCGGCCCCGTGGTGTCGCGCGACGTCACGTCACTCCCGCCGCCTCCGGTGCACGCAGCCGCAACGGCGACCGATAGCACCGCACACACGACCAAAGCACAGTGCGGGTGCCTCCAAATGCTCGCGCGCTTTGTCACGGGCGGCCTAACCGTGCACTCCGACCGTGCGCGTGGCGGCGGCGAGCCGCGCCGCACGCGCGACGACCGAAGCCACACGATTCGCACCGTCGTTGCTGTAGTGCGCGCCGTCCTCACGGATCGACGCGTCCGACCGACCCGACGGACACAGCGTGTTGTCGAGGTCGTAGAGATGGAAGCCGTGTGCCCGCGCGGCGCGTTGCCACGCGGTGCGCACCGCCGTGACGCGCCGGGGGTCGAGGCGCTCTGGTGGCACGTTGCCGCCGGCGGTGGCCAGGACGCCGCCGTAACACGGCGGGCTGATCGCCAGTACCGGCGCACCGCGCGCGCCGAGCACGCCGAACAGATCGCCGACATTGCGCGTGTACTTGTGCATCCAGGTCGGGTCACCGGGCACGATCGGCGCGCTGTCCGGTCCGACGACGTCGTAGACGTCCCACGCACCGGCCTGCACGACGATGACGTCGGGGTCGAACGCCGCGACGTCCTCCGACCACTGGCGCTGCCACAGGCCCGGACCGCCACAGATGTTCGGGAGATGGCGGCCCTGGCTGATGTACGTCGAGTACGTGGAGATCGAGCATCCGAGGATTGCGCGGTCCCACACCACGAGACCCGGTTCCGCGCTCAGTCCCGTGTGGCCGGGTTCGGCGTCGAAACCCTGGGCGAGGGTCACAGCCTGGGAATCACCCACCACCAGCACCTTGACCGGCGTCGTGGCGACGGCCGCGGCCGGCGGCGCAGTCCGACGATCGGCGACCTGCCCGAAGTCGCCTTCCAGCATGGGCCGAGCGCTGATCGTCGCCGCGAACACCCCGGCGCCGACGACGATCACGACGCCGACCGTCGCGAGGCGGGCCCATTGCGGGGACCGCAGGCGGGCGCCGCGTCGGATCGGCTCGCCGATCCAGAAGTGGGTGACCGCCGCCAACGCGACGACCGACGCCAGCCGCACGAACAGCACCGACGCGCCGCTCAGCCCGGTGCGCTCCGGAGTGACCACGAGGTACAGCGGCCAGTGCCAGAGGTACATCTCGTACGAGATCGCGCCGACCCACACGACGGGGGCGAGCCGGAGCGCGCGGCCGAGCAGTCCCGGTGAGGGCTGAGCCAGGCGCCAGATGACGACGGCGGTCGCGACCGAGTACGCGAGCAGCCCGAAGCGTCCGTAGAACAGGTCGTGCACCCGTGTCGCGTCCGTCGCGAACCACGGGAGGACGACACCCACAAAACTCACCGCCGCCGTGCACGAGAGCACCGAGCGGCCGAGGCGCGACCGGAGCGGACCGTGCAGCACGACGACGACGGCGAGGGCGGCACCGATCAGCATCGCCTGCGCGCGCGTGTCCGTGCCGTAGTAGACGCGCGACGGATCGCCGCCGGGGACGTAGAGCGACGCCATCAGCACGGCTGACGCGACCGCACCGAGCAGCGCGACCACGCCGACCGCCGCGACCGCGCCTTCAGCGCGGAAGCGCCGACGGGCCATCCACAGCACACCGAGGACGATGGGCGGCCAGAACAGGTAGAACTGCTCCTCGACCGCCAGCGACCACAGATGCAAGACGGGTGACGGCGACGTGAACGTCGAGAAGTACGACTGACCCGACGCAATGAAGTGCCAGTTCGCGACGTAGAACAGCGAACCGAGCACGTCGCCGCGGACGCGGTCGAGACCCAGCGACGGGGCGAGAACCGCGGCGTAGAACAGCACCGCGGCCAACACGACGAACAGTCCCGGCAGCAGGCGGCGCGCCCGACGAGCCCAGAACGCGGGAAGGTCGATCCGCCCCGATCCCCCCTCGTCGCCGCGCAACCACTCGCGCAGCAGGATGCCGGTGATGAGGAAGCCGGAGAGGACGAAGAACGTGTCGAGGGAGAGCACACCACCGGCCGTGAAGTAGCCGGCGTGCACCGAGACCGCGAACCAGATGGTCAGGCCGCGCCAGCCGTCGAGCGCGGGCCAGTGCGGCCGCGTGCTCGCGCGCTCCCGAACCGTCGAACGCGTCAGGTTCCCGATAGGCCCAAGCTTGCCGCGTCCCGGTCCGGGAACGCTCGCGTCGACCGAGCGGGGTTCAGTCGCCCTCGTTGGCGAGGAGCAGGCGCTTGGCGTCGAGCCCCAGGCCGTAGCCGCCGAGCCCACCGCCGGAGGCGATCACACGGTGGCACGGCACCACGATCACCACCGGGTTGTTGCCACACGCGTTGCCGACCGCTCGAGCGGCGAGCGGCTTCCCGACCGCCTCGGCCACCTCCTGGTAGCTCCGGGTCTCGCCGAGCGGGATGCGGGTGAGCTCGCGCCACACCTGCAGTTGGAACGCGGTGCCGCGCACGTCGACCGGGAGGTCGACAGCGGGCGCGAGGCCGTCGATGCGGCGCAGCACTTCTTCGATGCTCGGCTGCATCGTCGCATCATCTCGAACGACTTCAGCGGCTGAGAACTCGTCGCGCAGTGCGCCCTCCATCGCCGCGTCGTTGTCGCCGACGGTGATGCGGCAGACGCCGCGCTCGGTCATCGCGACCAGCAGACGCCCGAGCGGCGAATCCGTGATGGTGAAGACGATTGTCGCACCCGCGCCGCGCGCGCCATACGAGGCAGGCGTCATGCCGAGATGCGCGTCGGAGTGCTCGTAGAGGCGGCTGCTCGATCCATACCCGGCGTCGTACATCGCGCCGGTGACGTCGCGGCCCGCGCGAAGCTCGTCGCGCAAGCGTTCCACGCGCAGCGCGACCGCGTATTGCTTCGGGGTCACGCCGAGCACTCGCTGGAAGTCGCGCCGCAACGTGTCGGGCGTCGTGCCGACCTTGGCCGCGAGATCAACGAGCGGTGGGCAGCTGTCGGCGCTCGCAAGCGCCGCGCACGCGGCCTCGACGCGGGCAACTCGGGAGTCGGCCGCCGCTTCCCGGGGCAGGCAACGCCGGCACGGGCGGAAGCCGTTGCGCTCCGCGTCATCAGGACCACCGAAGAAACGCACCCGATCGCGGCGGGGACGGCGGCTCGGACAGGACGGCCGGCAGTAGACACGGGTCGTCGCGACCGCGTACACGAAGTCGGCCTCCAGGTCACGTGCGAGCACGGCCTGCCAGCGGATCTCGTCGAGAGTCATGGCCTCTTTGATACCGGAGAATCGGGAGCCTGGCACTCCGGAACCCGCGCGCGTATCACCTCGTCACGCCGCCGCGTGGGACGCCGTCCAGTCCAGGAGGCGTTCGGCGGGCCAGGTGTTCACGATGGCATCACGGTCGACGCCTGCCTCGGCCGCCCGCGCACATCCGTACGGTTGCCACTCGAGCTGGCCGACGGCGTGCGCGTCGCTGTCGATCGACACCTTGCAGCCCGAAGCGACGACCTTCTCGAGGAGCCGCATCGGCGGGTCGAGCCGCTCGGGACGACAGTTGATCTCGATCGCCTTGTCGAGGTGCGCGCACACCCCGAAGACGAGATCCGCGTCGAAGGTCGACTCGGGCCGGCCGCGGCCGACGACGAGCCTGCCGGTGCAGTGGCCGAGGATGTCGGCATGGGGGTTGGCCATGGCGGCCACCATCCGGTCGGTCATGCCCTCTTCGGCCATTCGCAGCTTCGAGTGCACGCTCGCCACGACGACGTCGAGCTCCGCGAGCAGGTCCTCGTCCTGGTCGAGGGTGCCGTCGTCGAGGATGTCGACCTCGATCCCAGTGAGGATCCGGAAGGGGGCCAGCTCCTCGTTGAGTCGCGCGACCACGTCGAGCTGCTCGCGCAGCCGGGCCGCGGTGAGGCCCTTCGCGACCTTCAGCTGCGGCGAGTGATCGGTGAGCGCCATGTAGCGATGACCGACGTCTGCGGCCTTGCGCGCCATCGCTTCGATGGGGGCGCCGCCGTCCGACCAGTTGGAGTGGAGGTGAAGGTCACCGACGAGCGCAGCTCGGATGTCGGCACCCGGACCGGCGTCCGGCGCCGCCTCTGCCTCGAGCCGCGCCAGGTACTCCGGCACGTCGCCGTCGAGCGCCTGCTCGATCACGCGCGCGGTGCTGGACCCGACGCCCTTGATGTCCTGGAGGCGCCCCTGTGCCGCGAGCGATTGCAGTTCGTCGAGCGGACGGTCGCGGATCGCCTCCGCGGCTCGCCGGAACGCCTCCTCCTTGTACCGCCCCGCTCGCGCGCGTTCGAGCAATGTCGCGATGCGGTCGAGCGCCTCCGTGGGATCCATCACGCTGGGTCGATTCCGCTCCGGCATCCCGGCCTCCGGCCACGCCTCCGCTGCATCTCCATCACGCTGGGTCGATTCCGCTCCGGCATCCCGGCCTCCGGCCACGCCTCCGCTTCATCTCCATCTCCTCGAAGGTACCCGTCCGCGTACACTTTCTCCCGCTATACGGAGGGATGACTGAGCGGCCGAAAGTGCTCGCCTGCTAAGCGAGTAGGGGGTGTTGAGCTCCCTCGAGGGTTCAAATCCCTCTCCCTCCGCCGCCGTCTCGTGGTCTGACCAGGTTGAGTGGATACTCCCCTGCCAACACCACGACGACTCCTTCGCAAGCGAGCTGTGCCATGCGACGACGCGTCCCCTCGCTCGCGCTGCCGATGTGCGGCAGCAACACCGCGTGCGGTGCCCCGAGCAGGCGCGGATGCACCTCGGGCTCGCGTTCGTACACGTCGATGCCGGCGCCGAAGATCGTCCCCTGCTCGAGCGCGACCGCGAGAGCCTCTTCGTCGACGACCGGTCCACGCGAGGTGTTCACCAAGACCGCGCTGGGCTTCATGACCGCGAGGCGGTCCGCGTCGATCAGGCGGGTCGTGTACGGAGTGAGCGGCACGTGCAGTGTGACGACGTCAGCGACGCGGAGCAGGTCGTCGAGCTCCGCCGTCCATCCCCGCATACCGGTGTCGTGGCGCGTGTGGTGGATCACCTCCATCCCGAAGCCCGCGGCCCGCCGCGCGACCGCCTGACCGATCCGCCCGAACCCGACCACGCCAAGCGTGCGACCGTGCACGTCCTGGCCGAGGAACCGGTCCATTCGGAACCCGTGCCAGCGCCCCTCACGGAGGTCGGCCTCGGCGTCGGACGTGCGGCGAGCCGCGGCGAGGATGAGGAAGAAGGTGAGGTCCGCGGTGGTCTCGTCGAGGACCCCGGGCGTGTTGCACACCGCGATCCCGAGCTCCTGCGCGGTGGCAACGTCGATGTTGTCGTAGCCAACTGCGACGTCGGCGACGACGCGGAGCTTCGGTACGCCGGCGCGGAGCACGGCGACGTCGATGCGGTCGGTGAGCACGCACACGATCGCGTCGACGTCAGCAGCGGCGGCGGTGAGCTCGGCCGGCGTGAGCGGAACGTCGTCCGGCGACGGCGGCACGATGTCGTGGCCCGCGGCGATGAGCGGATCGAGCCCACCCTCGGGCAACCGGCGGGTGACGAGGACGCGGGCCAAGCCAGGCACAGTAACAACGCGCCGCCCTGCGCCCTCTCGACGGAGCCCGCCCAGTCAGGCGTTGCCCGGTGATCGAGCGGACGGTACGGTACCGCCCGTTTCTGGCGGGGGAAGGCAAGGGCGGATGAGGGCGGCGGACAACGAGGGGGAACTCGTCGACCTGCGCGAGGTCGTCATCGAGCATCACGCCCAGATCTTCCGATTCGCACGCACCTTCACGCGCAGCGATGCCGACGCAGAAGACCTCGCGCAATCGGCCCTGGTGCGCGCACTCCAACGTGGCACGCTCACCTGTACCCCGGATCAAGCCAAGTGGTACGTGCTGCGAATCGTGCGCAACCTCGCTATCGACCAGGCACGAGCGCGGTCGCGAGTCACCGTGGAACCGCGCGCGGCGGTACCTGACGCGGCGGTGTTGGAACCTGCTCCCGACGACCTCGTCGCGGGCGCGGAGCCAGTGCTTCCACGCTCGCTCATCGACGACCTCGCTCCGCACCACCGAGAAGTGCTGCGGTTGCGCTTCTTCGAGGAGCTCAGCTACGAGAAAGTCGCCGAGCGACTCGGGACCACCGAGCACGCGGCGCGGCAGCGCGTCTACCGCGCGATGCAGGCGTTACGGACCAAGCTGCGGGTCCGGCCGACGTAGCTCCGTCAGCCGGCGAGCAGCGCGCGCGCGCCCATCTCGACCGACGGGTGACGCAGTCGAGCGAGTGCACGCGCTTCGATCTGACGGACGCGCTCACGGCTCAAGTTCACGAGTTGGCCGACCTCGTCGGGCGTCCGCGGTTCGCCGCGGTCGAGACCGAACCGCAACGTGAGGATGTACCGCTCGCGCTCGTCGAGCACCGCGAGCAGCTTCTCGATCTCGGCCGGCAGCATCGCCCGGGTCGCCGCGTCGAAGGGCGACTCCGCGCCGCGGTCTTCCACGAGGTCCCCGAGCTCGGTCTCGCCGTCCTCCCCGACCGGCGTCTCCAGCGACACCGGCTCGGCGAGGTGCGGGATGAGCTCCTTGACCCGCTCGGGGGCGAGGTCGAGCTCTTCGGCGAGCTCGTCGAGGCTGGCGGGACGCCCGAGACGCGCTTCGAGCCCCGCGCGCTCCTTCTGGAGCCGGGCGAGGTTGTCAGCAGCGTGAACTGGCAGCCGGATGGTGCGGCCGGCGTTGGCGATTCCGCGCTGGATGGCCTGGCGGATCCACCAGGTCGCGTAGGTCGAGAACTTGAAGCCCTTACGCCAGTCGAACTTCTCGACCGCGTGGATCAGGCCGAGGTTGCCTTCCTGCACGAGGTCGAGCAGCGGCATTCCCGACGCCTGGTAGCGCTTGGCGATCGACACGACCAGTCGGAGGTTGGACTGCACGAACTGGCGCTGTGCCTCCTCGCCCTTGCGGACGAGGCGCTGGAGATCACGCTTCTCTGTGCGGGTGAGCCCCCGGTTGACCGAGTCGAGGGTTTCGCGCGCGGCCTTGCCCGCCTCGATGTCCTGCGCGAGGCGCGCTTCGTCGTCCTTGGTCAGCAGTTGGTGCCGACCAATGTCTTCCAGATAGAGGCGAACGAGATCCTCGTTGTCCCGTTCTGTGCGGTTTCGTACTCGAGCCACCTGTGCCTTCCCGTAGAGATTTGTGACGACCGTACGGGGGGATCGACGGCCGTATGCTCTTAGAACGACGGGGGATGCGTCCTTGTTCCGAGCCGGCGGGGAGTCCCCACTGGTGCGGGGCCGGGCCACCATTGTGCCCCTTTTCGGCGACCGCGTCACATCGGAATACGCCGATTTCTGAGCCTCGCTGAGCGGCTGACGGGCGGCGCTGCGACGTCAGTCGAGAGGAAGAGCGGCATCACTTCGGGTGCTTGGGGCACAATCTCGGGGTGCGTCGCGTCGAAGAGCGGGGGAGCGTGCGCCTCCCCCTCGTCGCCGTTGCTGGCGTCATCGTGGTAGCGGTCGGGCTCGGTATCGCCGTGCTGTCGGCGCCGCAGACCTCAGGAACGGGGGTCGCGATCCCGGCCCACGTGCACCCCGGGGCGAGCGCCGGCGAGGTGTCGGCCGCCGACGGCCATACCGATCACACGCACCTCGGCCCTGCGCTCGAGGTGCGGATCACCGATCCCGAGACTCGCCGGCGGCTGGAAGGTCAGCTCGCGGCCGCGCGGCGGGCCGTGAAGGGCATCCGCACCGCGGCCGACGCGATGGCATTGGGCTACGTGCGGGTCACGGTCGACCTCGCCTATCTCGGCGTTCATTACATGCATCCGGCGTACGTCGGGGCGCCGTTCGATCCCGCGCACCCGACACACCTGATCTTCGGCAGCGACGCGCCCGAGGCGCCCCTCGTAGGGCTCATGTACTACGTCGATCGGGTCGGCAGGCCGCCCAGCGGGTTCGCAGGTCCGAACGACCTGTGGCACCGACACCTGCAGGCGTGCATGAGCGATGCTTTCATGCTCGCGCTCGATGACATCAGCAACGAGCAGTGCGCACAGCTCGGCGGGGCCATGACACGGCTCGGGCCGGAGTTCGCGAACCGCTGGATGCTGCATGTCTGGGTCGTTCCCGGCGAGAAGAACCCGTGGGGAACGTTCGCCAACGGCGACCCTGCGCTCGCCTGATCACCCCGGATTCGGCGTGGCCACCGACACCCCATTGCGGTCCATCTCGCGCCCGTGCTCCGCGGCAGTGTGTATCGGCCCGCCACAGCGGCCTGCAACCGAGGCGGCGGCGCAGCGCGGGTTCAGCAGTTAGTCGACGTCGCGGAGGGACGCGTGGTGGTCGAGCTGCGTCTGCTCGACCTCCTGGAGTTCGCCGTCGGGGGATGCTTCGACACCGATCAAGCGATCGTCCGCCCGGGGGAGCGCCCGCACGATCTCGTTCAGCTTGAGCTGCACCGCGGTCTGCTCGCGCCGTTGTGCGTGCTGCAGCACGAACACCATGGTCACCGTGACGCCCGAGGAGATCGTCCCGAATACGAACTGAATGTCCTGGTCGAACCCCGAGGCGAAGATCACGATCCATGCAGCCACGACGAGGGCGCCGACGCCCACTGCGATCAACGGCTGCGTGGTGAGCTCGTTCACGTGGTGCACCGTCCGGCTCGTCCGCATCGGCCGGGATCCACCGAAAGACAGGGGCATCACCTCGTCCTACCCGATCGAGGCGTTCGGCTCACCGAACCCGCCGCGACCGTTTCTGGGGTGGGATTCGTGGGCACACATCGCTCGATGCGCTCACGACACGATCCTGACCTCGGGGCCGCCGATGCGTGAGGCACAGCTGCACGACATGCGCGACGCCGCGGCGGCTTGCACCGACTGCGACCTCTATGCGCGCGCGACACAGACCGTCTTCGGCGAGGGGCCGCCGGACGCACGCATGATGCTGGTCGGTGAGCAGCCGGGCGATCGCGAGGACCGTGAGGGCCACCCGTTCGTGGGCCCTGCAGGGCTGCTGCTCGACCGCGCGCTGCACGAAGCGGAGATCGACCGCGACGACGTGTACGTGACCAATGCGGTGAAGCACTTCAGCTGGCGTCCCGCGGGCAAGGTACGGCTCCACAAGAAGCCCAACGCCGCCCAGATCCGCGCCTGCTCGCAATGGTGGAGAGCAGAGCTCGACATCGTCCAACCGAGGATCGTCGTGTTGCTGGGGGCGACCGCGGCGCAGGCGCTGCTCGGTCCGAAGCTACGGGTCACGCGCGACCGCGGAAGCATCCTCGAGATGCCGGGAACCGCCGACACCGCGGCGATGGTGACGATCCACCCATCCGCCATCCTGCGCATGGACGAGGCGGACCGCGACGCTGGGTTCACGGGACTCGTGCGCGATCTGACGATCGCACGCAAATACGTCGCCGACCGTTCGTAACTGCGGGTGGTGCCTCAGTCGACGCCAGAAAGCTCCGTCTTGCGAAGAGCGAGGAGACACACGTCGTCCGAGCGCTTCAATCCCGTCAGACACGCGGCGGTTGCAACGTCGCAGAGCTGATCGGCGCTCTCGATGAGCGCGGTGCTCGCTCCGGTGCGAAGCCGTTCGAGTCCGTTGTCGAGAGGCTCGGCGCGACGCTCCACGAGGCCGTCGGTATAGAAGAGCACGGCGTCGCGGGGCGTCAACTTCATCCGAATCGTCCGGAACACATCGTCGTCGTGGGGTGTCCCCAACGGCGGGCCTGGCGGTACCTCGACGAATGAGCTCTCGTGTCCGCTGACGAGCAGCGGCGGAGGATGACCCGCTGAGATCAGCTCGAGCCGCGCACTGGATGGCTCCAGGCGCGCCACGAGCAGTGTGGCGATCTGGATGTCGTCGCGGAACTGGATCAGGAACTCGTCGAGGCGTTCGATCAGGAGCGGCAGGTCGTCGTAAATGCACGCGTATGCACGTGTCGCGTGCCGCAACTTCGCCATGAGACGCGCCGAACTCACGCCGTGCCCGCTCACGTCGCCGACCGTGAGCACGATGCAACCGTCCGGAACCGCGAACGCGTCATACCAGTCGCCGCCCACCTCGGAGTCGTTCTCGGCGGCGACGTAGCGAGCGGCGATCTCGAACCCCTCGATCTCGGGGAACTGCGGACGGATGAGCGTCTCGTGCAGCACCGCGACCGCACGCTGCTCCTGAACGAGGCTGTCGCGCGTCGCAAGCAGCGCTTCCGATGCCCGGCGTTGCTCCGTGATGTCCTGGAACGTGCCCCGGACCGCGATCAGGTTGCCCTCTTCGTCGTGGAGCATCTCGCCGCGGTGCACCATCTGGCGGACGTCTCCCGCCACGATCACGCGGCACTCCATCACGAAGCGTCGACGCCCACTCCGAAGGGCGGCGTTGGCGGCGCCTTCGATCTGTTCGACATCCTCGGGGTGGACGGCCCGCCGCAACGCGTCGGAGAACTCGACACCGGTCACCGCGCGCGGCGTGTCCAGGATGCGCGCCATCTCGGTCGACACCGTCACAACGTTCGTCGCGGCTTCCCAACGCCAGCTTCCGAGCCCCGCGATGCGCTCCGCTTCTTCGAGGTCCCGCGCGAGGTTTGCCGTGGCGCGCAACTCGGACGCTTCGAGGATCAGCGCTTCCAGCTGCTTGCGCTCGTCGATGTCGATGCCGACGCCCACCATGCGCGCGAGCGCACCAGACTCGCCGACGAGCGGCTGTCCGCGCGCCTCGAGCCAGTGGATCGAGCCGTCGGGCCAGACGGCCCGGTGCTCGAACATCAGTTCCTGCTGGCCCTCCCGAGCTTGTTCGATCTGCTCGAGGACACGGTCCCGGTCGTCCTCATGCACGCGCGACATGAACTCGGCGAACGTTCCGCCGAAGGTGCCCGGCGCGAGCCCATAGCGGGCCTCCATGGCGTCGTCCCACGTGATCGTCCCCGTCGCGAGGTCCCAGCTCCACGACCCCATCCGAGCGGACGCGAAGGCGAGGCGGAGCCGCGCCTGTTCTCGTCGCAGCGCTTCTTCGGACGACCGCCGCTCCGACACGTCATGCGAGACGCTCACAATTGCCACGACTGCCCCGTTATCGTCGACGACGGGAGCCGACGTGGCGTGGACGAGCGCAGTCGCATCGCCCTTGCACCGGGCCAAGTAGTCGCCCGACCACGTTTCACCGGCGAGCACCGCATCCCAGATCGCCGTGTTCTCGTCCGTGTCCGGTGACCGCATCAGCTCGCCGACGTGACGGCCGATGGCTTCGTCGGCCGTCCAGCCGTACAGCTCCTCCGCGCCCGGGTTCCAGGCGATGATCACACCGTCGGCGCGAGTGAGGATCACCGCGTGGCCCATCGCGTGCAGCACTTGTCCTTGCGAGAGGTCGACGGGCGTCATCGGAGCGCCTCGGATTGGGTCAGCAACCCAGGAAACGGGAAGTAGGCACGCCGGCCCAACCTGCTCCAGGCGCGGCACGCGCAGGATATCCGAAGCGGCGCCACGGCCGGCAGAGGTCACTCCGTCAGGTCTGCCGCTGTGCCGTTCGCCGATAACGGATGTTGAGCTGTCGCAGCCTCGCGTTGTGATCGTCGACGAGCTTGCGGCGTTGCGCCGGATCCTGCTCGCACGCCAGGGCGGCATCGAGCTCCGCTTCGAGCGCGGCGATCTTCGCGGCGGTGCTCTTCGCCGTCGTGGTCCTCGACTGTGAGCGGGCGGTCGGTGGCTTTCCGACCAGATTCAGTGCTCCGAACGAATCATCGGGCGCGTCCCCTGAGGTGCGGGCAGTGGGCTCGGGAATGTCGAGGTGCCGGCGCAGGAGGTACTGGTCGGCGGCCTTGTTCACGCCGAGGGCGACCACGTCGACCGGCTCGAAGCAGGCTTCGACGCACTCCGGCCGCGTGCAATAGTCGTAGCCGAGCGCGGCGCGTTCGGGAGTGAGCTCCTTCTCGCACTGCCTGCACTGCACCGACCCGAACCTCCTTTGCCTGACCTCATCACGGGCTCGCCCATGGAACACACCGAGCGCACGATGCATTCCAGTCGCGGCGAGCACCGTCCGCGGCCGCGTTCCGCCGCGTCCCCTACCCACGCTCGCTTCGATCCGTGCGTCACGCGTACTCTTCCGACGAACTGGTTCCACCGGCCCGGTCGTATCGAGAGGAGCAGCGATGACGGGAGCGCCCCCGAAGACGCTCGTCGTCGACGGCGATGGGCACGTGATGGAACCGGGTGAGAGCTTGTGGGTCGATCGCATGGATCACGACAAGTGGGGTGACTGGATCCCTCGCAAGGTCGTGGAGGACGACATCTACGAGGTCAACTACGCGGGCGGGGTTGTGCGCGCGGGTGGCCGTGAGCTGCAGAACCAGATGGCCGCGGCCGTCGGCGTGACACCAGAGGAGTTCTTCGGCATGCTGGCGCAGCTCAGGGCACGCGGCGGCTACGACCCCGACGCGCGGATCGAGCAGCTCGACGCCGACGGCGTCGACGCCGCGGTGCTCTATCCGTCGCAGGCGATGTTCTTCGGACCGGTCGACCCGATTCCCGCATTCCAGAACGTCGAATTCGTGCACGACTGCATTCGCGCGTACAACGAGTGGATCTCCGAGTTCTGCGCCGCCTGTCCGACGCGGCTTTTTGCCGTGGCAGGTGTTCCCCTGCAGGCGCCTGAGCTTGCGGTTGCCGAGGCGGAGCGCGCGGTGAACAAGCTCGGCCTTCGCGGCATCTTCATCCGACCATCGGCGTACGTGGACGAATTGCCGTTGAACCACTCCGTGTACGACCCATTCTGGGCCGCGTGCCAAGACCTCGACGTTGCAGTCGGCCTCCACCCGGGCGTCCACATCGACACGCCGGGAGCGTGCCGCAAGTTCCAGCTGGTCGCGCCGAGCGAGAACATGAGCGTCACCAACATGGCGATGAGCGAGGTCCACGGTGGCTCCGGACTCGGTCAAGCGGTCGGCAACATGGTCGACATGACGGTGTCACTCGGCCGGCTCCTCATGGGAGGAGTGTGCGAACGTTTCCCGAACTTGCGCGTCCTCGTGCTCGAATCGGGCGGCGGCTGGGTGCCGTCCCTGCTCGAGCGAATGGACGAGCAGGTCGAGGCCTTTCCGCTCGAGAAACGATGGCTCTCGATGCTGCCGAGCGAGTACTTCCGGCGCCAGTGTTACGTGAGCTTCGAGCCAGAGGAATGGAACCTGGCCGAGTGCGCGGAGTTCCTCGGAGACGACCGCATCATCTGGGCTTCTGACTATCCGCACCCCGAGTACCACCCCGGGATCATCGACGAGCTGCGCGAACGGATCGAGCGGCTACCCGAGGAGAGCCAGAGCCGGATCCTCGGGCAGAACGCAGTCGACGCCTACCGCCTTCCTTAGTGACGTGAACTTCGAACGCCCTCTCGATCTCGACCGAATGCGACGCGAGCGTCACGCGCGTCTGGTGGAACAGATGCACGCGCAGGATGTGGACGTGCTGGTCGCCGCGATTCCGAGCTCGGTGTTGTACGCCAGCGGCGTCGTGGTTCCCGCGGCCGACGCGGGTCGAGCCGCGCACCGGCGCGCGCTGGCCGTCTTGACACGCGACGGCGCGCCACCGGAGATCTACACGCCGTACCGCGATGGCGTTCCTGCCGACCTCGACGGTGAGCACGTCCACGACCCACTCGACCTCGAATGGGACGACGATGCAGCCACGTTCGCGAAGTCGCTGCCGCCCGGGCGGCTGGCGGTGGACGACCTCACGATGCCATTGCGTGCATCGCTCCACGATCGGGAGCTCGTGGATGCCGCGTTGGTCGTCAGTGCCGCCAAGGTCGTGAAGACGGGGGACGAGATCGAATGCATCCGCCGCGCGCAAGCGATCAACGAAGCCGCCATCGCCGACGTCGAGTCGATCGTGCGGCCCGGTGTCGACGCCATCGCGCTGAGCGGACGGCTCTTGCGTTCGCTGTTCGAACTGGGCGTCTCTTCGAACACGGTCGACCCGATCTGGCAGGTGATGGGACGATCGCCGGCCGACCGACCGTTGTCGATCACCGGTGACCTCGCGTTCCCGACGCCCACCCGTCCGCGCAAGCTCGCGGATGGTGACCTCGTCTGGGCCGACAACGGCGTCAACTACTGCGGCTACCAGTCCGACTACGGCAACGCGTGGATCGTCGGACGGCCGCCGAACGCGCGCGAGCGCGAGCACTACGCGGTCTGGCGCGACCTGCTCGACCGCGTGC
>JBKPCV010000032.1:0-9353 GCA_046727575.1 Actinomycetota bacterium | reverse complement strand
AACCTCGACGTTCAGGCGGCTGCGATCCACCATCCATTCGATACCCCTACTCAAGGGCTCACTATTGCGTCGGCAAGACATACGCCGCACATGACCATCGCCGAGTTCATCACGATGGAGCAGTCGGCGGACCTCGCCGCGCAGCTTGATGGACAAGCGCGTGAAGCATCGTGGGAGTGCGATCAAGTTGAGTATGCAGTCCCCGATGACAGGATGCGCCTTCGACGTGTGATGGTCGTTCCGCTCGGTACCGAGGCAGGCTGAGACCAGCAGTACCGAATGCCCGCGCTGCGCTCGTCGAGCCAACAGCTTCTCGAGTACAGAACGTCACCCGCCCATCACGGCAGATCTGGCGCGCTTGCGGTTGACATCCCGGCAAGATGAACACGCTGGCTCATGCCACCCGCATGGGGCAGTGTGTGCGCGTGGCGCATCCAGACCTTGACTTGTCACGGGAGCGACGGAGTCGGGTCGTGGACAGCATCCACACCGCGCTGGAGGCGGCGATTGGCGGTTCGAAGTTCGTGCTTCGCGGTTCTCTTGCCGCTGGCACAGCCGACCTCTACAGCGACATTGACGCAGCCTGGATTGTTCCGGGCGGACGCCTACAGGAGGCGGTTGATGAGCTGACCGAAGCGCTTGCTGGCGTTGGTCAACTCGCCTCGGCGCGCGTCGACCGCAGCGCATCATCCGAAGGCCGGTGCCTCGTGTTCGTAGCGTTTGCCGATCTGCCCGTCTTCTGGCGTTTCGATCTCGTGATCGAATACTCCTCGGCCAGGTCGCTCACATCCGACGACATCCCTGAGGGCTATTGGTCGTTGGCGGAGAGCGCGCTGGCGAACGCGGTCGCAGCCATCAAAGCAGTGGCGCGTGGACGGGTCGCCGACGCCCGCGGTCTTCTGGAGCGTGGTTACTACCGCGTCGGTGCGACGTACGAACCAGGTAGATCCTGGCGAGCGGACATTGTGCAACTTGCCCGACTCGCGGCGCACGAGGAGCCGTCGCTCTCGGGACACGCCGCCGAAGTACGACGCGTCGCTGCAGCGCTGCTTCCCGACTAGGAGAAGAGCCCGCTCTGCCTGATCGGGGACGCGCCTCCGATTCCCGGGCCCACCCCTAGCACGCGCTCAAGATCGCGGCCTCGAGAGCCTGTGTGACGCGACCGATCGGCACTCCGCGTGTCTTTGACGAGACACCACGATTAGCCGACCTGACGCGCCAGATTGCCCAGTCGGGAGCACTCTGGTCGAATGCCTAACGGCAGTTCGGTATCGCGTTATCGCTGCCGTGGCGCCTACTCGCCGTGGAGGAAAAGGCAGACGGGGTGGCCAGCGGGGTCGAGCATGACGCGCAGGCGATCACGATTTCGATCCGGCGGCTGCCACGGTGCCTCGGTGCCACCAAGCTTGATGGCGCGTGCAACCGCGGCCTCAAGGTTCTCGACTTGCACCTCGAAGTGGAACATCTTCGTCAGCTCACCCGGGTTCTCGGGCCACGTGGGCGGTTGGTACCACGGCCACGCCCCGATGTTGATGTGAACGCCGCCGTTGGGGTCAAACAACTGCGCCCAACGTGGTCCGAGCTCACGGATCTCGAACCCAAGGAGCCCTTCGTAGAACCGGGCCATTGGTCCTGCTTCACCCGCGCAGTCGATCGTGATGCCGACCCATCGATTCGGCGTTGCGCTCACGTCACCAGTCTTTCCCTCGAAGCCGAGACCGAATCAACCGTCTTCGCAACAACACGCGTACCCGGTCGGCGCTGCTGCCGCCAGCACCTTCGCCGCGCCAGAACGCCGGCGTACCGAGCGACAGTAATGCGTGCGCGTCAGACGCTGTCTACTACGTACATTCAGGCCAGCGCCGCGCCGTCTCAGACCTTGCGGATCTCGGCGTGTTCGTCGCCGTCGTGCCAGTCGAGTGCCGCGTGCCGACTTGGGAACTCCAGTACCACCGTCCGGCCCGCGGGTGCTTCGCCTTCGAGCACCTGGATATCACCGCCGCGCACGACAAATCTGCCGCCGGCGAACGCGTTCGTTGGGAGCTCCCAACCGAAGTCAGATAGATGCAGGACGAGTTTCAACGAATACCTCCTGCGCGTTGGGCAACGATTACGTCAGTCGTGTTCACGCCGGCGTCTGTTGGTGAAGCGTGATGCGCCACTGGTTGTGGATGCGCGTGTATGTCGTGCTGAAACAACGCGCGATAGTCGGCGCCATCGCGACGTGCTATCGCTCGGTACGCGACGACCGCGACCGATTCGTCGACTGCGAGCAGGCGCTCTTCGGACTGCTCGAAGGATCGCCACGGTATGCCGCGCATCGAAGCGACGATCTGTGCGCGGGTCGGAACGAATCCTGCTGTACGAAAGCCGACGAACTGGTCAGCAAGCAGCTCGTCGAGGAGGCGGTGATCGCTTTGTTGCTCGGCGGCGGCCCACCGGTGCACCACATCGAGGTCGTCTGCTGTCGTCATCGGTGCTCCTCCTTTCTTCAGAGTTGGTCAGCTGTCGTTGGTGGTTGCGGCGAGGAGTGGGTGTGGGTGTGTGGTGGTGGTGCCGCCCGTGCCGTAAGGCCGGGTGATGGCTTCGAGGAGGTGTCCGTTGGGGTCTTCGAAGTAGACGCCGCGGCCGCCGTCCCATGTGTTGATCCGGCCGGGCTCGCGCTGGCCGGGGTCGGCCCAGTACGAAAGGTCGCGGTCGCGTATCCGGGCGTAGACCTGGTCGAACTCCGCTTCGGTGACGAGGAACGCGTAGTGCTGCGAGGTCACCGGTCCGTCGGTCTCGACAAAATCGAGCGTGGTCGTCTCACCGACGCGTACGAGCGCGAACGGTCCGAGGGTCACGGGTTCGGGGAGGCCGAGGATGCCGGCGATGAACGCGGCGGAGCCGTGGTGGTCGTGGGCGGCGACGATGGTGTGATCGAGAACTGCCATGCTGCTGCTCCTTTCTCGGCGCGCACGAGCGGTGCTCGGGCACGGGTGTTATGTGATCCGAGCGGTCCGCGTCGTGGACCTCGGCAGAGTGGCGAGGATCGAACCGTGCTCATCGCAGGACCCGGAAGCGCGGGTGCATGACGTGCTGCACGAGCTCCTCGACCTCCGGAGCTGTCAGCCGGCGGACCAGGGTGAGGTCGATGTGCTCCGCCGGCGCGCCCGAGTAGTAGCGGCGTTGCTCCTTGAGAATCGCGCCAAGCTCCGGCTCGGACACGCGCACATGCCCGATCGGGAGCGGCTCGGCAAGCAGCCTCATCGCTGCCGCAGAACGGCGCACGCGAGGACGGCAGTCATGGGCGCAGTGGGGAGCCATGAGCCGTGCCCGTCGCTTCTAGCGGCCAGGGAACTTGGTTCCTATCTTCGTTGGGTCCACGAACTGGAAGCTGATGCGCAAGACCGTCGCATCTGGATCGCGGTCCTTCCACGGAGTGAGGTCTACGCGGACGGTCCTCCCGGGATCTGCGGGGTCAGGAACGTCTGCGACATCGCCTCCGTACCTTCGTCGCCACTCTCCAAGGGTCCCACCAAGGTGCGTCGTTGTTCCGTTGGGCAGCTTCACTTCCGGCTGCTGCTCATTACCACGCAGTTCCTTAATGTGCACCTGCGAACTCATGAGCTGAGACGCTACCCCGACCGAGTCACTCCCGGGCTGAACCAGCGGGCGGCCGGTCGTGAGCGCGCATCATTGAGTGCGAGATGCACGCGACCGACTCCCGCCGTACAGGCGTGCCCTACCCGCGCAGTTGCCATCGGGTTTTGCGACCGCGCGTCCGGGGCGCGACACTGCCCCGAAATGAGAGCCGCGGTCGTGGCGCGCCCGCGTCGCATTGTGCGAAGGGTGGCGCGGTGTTCGAAGGCATGGAGCACATCGAGTTCGAGCACGAAGGAACGCTCTTGCGCGGGTATGCCGCACTGCCCGACGGAACGGAACCCTCTCCTGCGGTACTCGTGATGCACAGCGCTCTCGGGATCGCCCACGAGGTAAACGAGCCCATCGCGCGGAAGCTCGCCGAACGGGGTTACGTGGCCATCTGCACGGACATGTACGGCGCTCATCTCGCAGGGGCTCCTATCGAGGACTCCGGGCGCGCCTATGCGGAGAACCTCGCTGACCCCGAGAAGCAACGCGCGAGAGCCATCGCCTGGTTCGACAGAATCGCGACCCGGCCGGATGTGGATGACGAACGCATCGCGGCTGTTGGCTTCTGTTATGGGGGCATGACCGTGCTCGAGCTCGCGCGCAGCGGCGCGAACCTCAAGGCTGCCGTCAGCTACCACGGGACCCTGAGCACGTACGCCAGGGCCGAGCCTGGCGCAGTCCGGGGACACGTCGTCGCATATTGCGGCGCCGGGGATCCCTATGCGCCCCTTGAAGATGTCGACAACCTCCACAAGGAGATGCGGGACGCCGGGGTGAGGGACTACCAGATCACGATCTTCGGTGCCGCCGTCCACGGTTTCACCGACCCGGATGCGGCGGTCTTGCACCTCGATGGCGTCCGCTACGACGCGCTCGCGAACGATCTCTCGTGGAGCGGCACGCTCGTCCTGCTGCAACACGTCTTCGGGCGCTGAGCGGCGCGCCGGCGCGAGAGCGGTTTAGATTTGGGTGCGGTGCGGACCAATCTCGGACGCGAAGCCGCTTCGTCGGCTGACTCGCGGGTGCGCCCATATCTGTGATCGATCTGCGTGCTCCTGGATTGCTGGCGTTGCCCCTGTTTGACGGACCACTGATATGCGCACGACATGGGAGCCGACCTCGGGGGAGTCGTTGACCGACCATCCAGCGCGTGGTCCCAGCAGGGCGGCCAGGGCGCGTGAGTCAGCCGAATCAACGGCGATGGTGCCCGGGTCCAACTCGGCCATGAGTTCGAGTGTACGGAGACAGGTCCTGACCTGGCCGCGGGCATCTCACAGAATCCGCTCGGCGGAAGCTGGCCACTGGTTGACCGGTTTCCTTCGTAGTGTCAGCGAAGACGCACCGACACGGAAAGGAGCCGATCATGCCCGAGCGGACGGGATACATCCCCGGCGTTCCCTGCTGGGTCGACACCAGCCAGCCCGACCCTGAAGCCGCCCTTGCCTTCTACAGCGGTCTGTTCGGTTGGGAGTTCGAGGACGTGATGCCCGAAGGATCGGAGGGCATGTACGTCATCGGCCGCATTCGCGGCGGCGACGTGGCCGCGGTCGGGTCGATCCCCGAGGGCGCGCCGCCGGTGGCGATGTGGAACACCTACGTCTGGGTGGACAGCGCCGACGAGACGGCGACCAAAACCCGCGCTGCCGGTGGCGGGGCAGTGATGGAGCCCTTCGACGTCATGGACGCCGGCCGGATGGCGGTCCTCACCGATCCCGAAGGCGCAGCGTTCTGCGTCTGGCAAGCCAAGAACCACAAGGGCGCGAAGGTCGTCAACGAGCACGGCTCGCTGAACTTCAACGGCCTCGCTACGCGCGACCCGGAGGGCGCGAAGGCCTTCTATGGCGCAGTGTTCGGTTGGCAGACGCTCGAATTGCCCGCCGGTGTGATGTGGACGCTGCCCGGCTACGGCGATCATCTCGAGGACAACAGCCCGGGCCTTCGCGGGCAGATGGCGCAGATGGGCGCGCCCGAGGGTTTCATCGACGTCGTGGCCGCGCTCACTCCGATCACCGCCGTCGACTCAGAAACGCCGGCGCACTGGAGCGTCACGTTCGGTGTCGACGACGCAGACGGCACGGCCGCGAAGGCACGCGAGCTCGGCGGTGAGGTCGTCGCCGGCCCATTCGATGCCCCCTGGGCCAGGATGGCTGTGATCAAGGACCCGCAGGGGGCGACCTTCATCGCCAGCCAGTTTGTCCCCGAGAACAAAGACCTCACCGCGTAGCAGCAACCACGGTGGATCGAGGCTCGTCGTTGACACTCTGCCGCGAAGCGGTGACGTCGACAGGCCATCGGCTGCAGGGACCTCATCACGCTCTGCGCGCTTGAGGGCAGAGGTCGTCCATCACCACCGCGACGGGGAACCCATGTCCGACCCGCTCCAGATTCGGCGTTATGGGCGCCGCGTTTGTGATCCCGCAGACTGCCGCGTGGACCAATGCGCTGAAGCGCTCAGCTTGCCTTCGGGGCTATGCGAACTCATCGTTCAAGGAGCTTCGGCGCCGTCCGGCTCGACCGATCGAGCATGCTCCAGGTGCGCGTCAGGTGCGCGTGCCGTACACGATGGGCGGACGGAGCGAACTGGGCCGACACGTTTGCGCTGGCCAGCGGACTGCGCGGTACGTCGCGATCGGTGCGATGGCCCCGGGGCCCTCACGCGCAAGGTGTCTCACACCGAGATCGCTCCTTACCTGGAACCGGCGTTGGTGCTCAACGCTCCCAACCGCCGCGCCAATCTCGCGGCAATCAACTGCGTGGAACTGTGCTGAACTGAGCGACCGGTGCGGACGCGGTAAGCGTTCTGACCGGGCGCGATGGAATGCGACGGCATAGAGCGGACCCGCCTCCCGCCTCTGCAAAACCCTGGACACGGGTACGACTCCCGTCGCCGCCTCCATCAACACATCCAGCCGACGTTCGCCCGGCGCCTGTCAACCGAAGCGCTCCGTTGGCCGACAGCAGGACAGTGGCGACGCCGGCAGCCGTGCAACGATGAGGGCGCATGGAACCGCAGCAGACCTTGACGGCTGTCGAGATCGACCTTTCCGATCGGGCGTTTTGGGAGCTCCCGCTCGACGTGCGCGAGGGCGCGTTCAAGACGCTCCGGGAGGAGCGGCCGTTGCCGTGCTTCGCCGAGCCCGAACTCGAGGGCAGCGCTCTCGCGCTGCCGCGGGGGCCCGGCTATTACGCGGTCACGAAGTACGCCGACGTCATCGAGATCAGCCGGCAGCCGGAGCTGTTCTGCTCCGGCCGGGGTGCCACAAGCATCATGGACATGGGCACCGAGCTGGGCGAGTTCTTCGGGTCGATGATCAATCTCGACGATCCCCGCCATGCACGCCTGCGACGCATCGTGTCGTCCGGCTTCACCCCCCGGATGCTGAAGAAGGTCGAGGACGACGTGCAGCGGGCAGCCGCACACATCGTCGACGAGGTCGGCGAGAAGGCAGAGTTCGATTTCGTAGCGGATGTCGCCGCCCGCCTCCCGTTGAAGATCATCTGCGACATGATGGGCATCGCCGAGCAGGACTACGACCTCGTGTTTCGGGCGTCGAACGTGATCCTCAGCGAAGGCGATCCCGAGTACATCCCGGAAGGCACCGACCCCGTCATGGCGGCCATGAATGCCGCGCAGCAGCTGGCCGCCGTCATGGAGGACCTGGCCGCACAGCGCGTGGCCCACCCGAGCGACGACCTCACGTCGGCACTCGTGCACGCGAACGTCGACGGGGACAAGCTCACCCACCAGGAGCTCGCGTCGTTCTTCATCCTCCTCGTCGTGGCCGGGAACGAGACGACCCGTAACGCGATCAGCCATGGTCTGAAGCTCTTGACCGACCATCCCGATCAGCGTCGTATCTGGGCGAACGACTTCGAGGGGGTCGCGCCGACCGCGGTGGAAGAGATCGTGCGGGTCGCCTCACCGGTGATGTGGATGCGCCGGACGACGACGCGGCCCACCGAGCTCCGCGGCGTCGAGCTGCCCGAGGGCGCCAAGCTCCTCCTGTTCTACTGGTCCGCTGATCGGGACGAGGAGGTGTTCGCGGAGCCTTACCGCTTCGATGTCCGGCGGGATCCCAACCCGCACGTCGGCTTCGGCGGGCCCGGACCGCATTACTGCCTCGGTGCGCACCTCGCCCGACGCGAGATCACTGTGATGTTCCGGGAGCTCTTCCGCCGCTTCCCGGCGATCGAGGCCACCGACGAGCCCCAGCGCCTCCATTCGAGTTTCATCAACGGGATCAAGCACCTCCGCGCCTCGGTGGGACGCGCCGCCTGAGGCGGCACAACCGCCGCGACCGCTCACACCTCGAAGCAAGCGCGCTCGGCTGCGGGTCTGACCGCGACCCTCCTCGACCGGGGGCGCTCAGCTCTTGGCGCGCATTTGTGTGGCCCGGGCGGCGACCGCTTCGCGCGCTTCGCTGTTCGTGGCCCAGCTCTGGGCGAAGTCGCGGTACATCGCCTGATGGCGCAGTGCGGCTTCGTTCACGAGGCTACGGCGGACACGGACCTGCTCGCGAACGGCCGACTGCGGGTTGTCGAGGATCAGCCGGGCCAGCTCTTCAGCAGCTTGGACGTGCTCACCGTCCTCGACGAGTCGGGTCAGGATCCCCGCTCTCCATGCCTCTTCCGCGGTGAACATCCGGCCTGTCATGGACACCTCGTTCGCGAAGGCCGGGTCGCCCAGCCGGGGCAGCATCGCGGGTGCTGGGAGGCCGATCTTGATCTCCGTTACCTGGAAGAGGGCGTTGCGAGAGGCAACCAGGAGATCGCAGTGGAGCGCGGTGCCGAGGGCATGGCCCAGGCAGTACCCGTGAACGGCTGCGATGATCGGCTTCCAGTTCTCACATTGGTAAAACGCGGCCTCCTCCGTTGTCCTCGCGGCCGTGCTTCCCTCCTCCATCGAGGCCTGCAACCGTTCGGTGACGTCCCCGCCGCTCGAGAACGAACGGCCGTATCCGAGGATGATGCCGATCTGGGCGCTGTCGTCGCGGTCGAGCCGACGTACGGAGTCCGCCAAAGCTTGGATGTCCTCGTCGCGCAGCGCGTTGTGCTTCTCCGGCCTATTGAAGGAGATGTACGCGATGGCCTCCCTGACCTCGTATCCGACTGTCACGGTCGATGACCTCCTCAGCTCCGGTAGCGCCACGCGGTGTGCGCCGCGCGCGCCCGGATCTGGTCACGACGTGTCTCGGCATCGACGCAGGTCGTGTCGATAGGGAGGCGGTCGGCGAGGCGCTCGCGCGGTACGAGCGTGGCACGCACCGTCGGCGTCGCGGGTGGCCGAAACCAGCGGATCGTGGCGAGCACCTCGGCGCGGCCTTGCGTGTCGAGCCAGTTCGCGACGCGGGGATCGAAGCCGCCGATGACGATGCGCACGCGACCATCGCCGTCGACGGCGACTTGACGATGGTTGAGGCTCGTGAGCCGCGTCGCGGAGTCGAGCGCCTCGTACCACGTTCGGTTGTACAGCATGACATCCCAGAGCGTCGCGTCGGCGGGATCAAGTTCGACGAGGAACGCGTCATCCGTCCCAACCGCGACGAACGCGTGGCTGTACTGGATGTCGCGCACGGCGCGGCCGATGAACGCCGGCTCGCCGAACCGGTTCACCTCCTGCGCAGCCGCGCGCATGCGCGCCTGGTAATCGCACCAAAACACGAGCGAGTGCTCCACTTCACGCGCGGCGTCGTCGAGCATGGCCGCGACGCGCTCAGGGC
>JBKPCV010000031.1:0-6896 GCA_046727575.1 Actinomycetota bacterium | reverse complement strand
TGCGGAACTTCCACGCTTGGGTGTTGTGCGGATTCGGAGCATTACATCCAAACGCGATCGCCCTGTCGATCGGCGTCGCCAGCACATCCACTCTCGGGCGCCTCTGCCTATCCACACCGGCGACAGCCATCGCGCCACCACCCTACCTCAGATACCTTGCCCCAGCATCCGGCGCTTCCCGCGGTCACGCAACATCGACTGAGTCGGGATACCGCGGCCCACCGGGCCGCCCCGATCAGCATCCCAGCCACAAGCGCCACGAGGACGCCCGCCTCGGGGCTATCCCCGAGCATCGCCGGTCTGCACGAATCGCGCGAGGATTCACGAGTGTTCGGCTGCATGTTCTGGCGCGTGGAGGAACGACTGGAACGGCAGATCGGCACGGCCACTCGATTCAACGAACCAGCTGACCCACGATTTCGCCCCATCGGCCGCCACGTCCCCCCACACGCGCCGGCGAGCGATTGGGCAGTACGTGCCTAGTGGTTCGGCGGCGCGGTACTGATCTCGCCCAGCACGGACTCGGGGTCGCGTTCCGCCGCGAGATCACCGAGCGACAGGATTCCGACGGGCTTGCCGCCCTCGACTACGGGCACCCGCCGCAGCGCGCGCTCTCGCATGATGCGTATCGCATCTTCGGGACTGTCGCTGGGCGTTATGCAGACGAGTTCGGCGCTGAAGATGTCGCCGAGCCTCGAAGTGGCGTCTCGGCCTTCGGCGAGCGCCCGAACGACGAGATCCCGGTCCGTGACGATGCCGACGAGCCGGCCATCCTCCTCGATGAGCACGTCTCCGATGTCGAGCTCTCGCATCTGTCGTGCCGCGTCGGCCACGGTCGAGGTCGCCGGCAACGATGCCGGCGTCTTGGTCATGGCATCTCTGATGGACTGCGCCATGATTGTGTCCTTCCTGGGAGTCCCATGAGGTAGTTGCTTCGGTAGGGAGCCGCCGCTATCCCTTCGTGGCTACCACGACGACGTGATGCCAGTCAGCTCTTCGGCGCGGACGCGCAACTCTGGGAACATCTCCGCAGTAGAGCTGGTCTCGTGTCGAGTGTCAACCCGCGCGAATACATCCGCGACAACGCTCCGCCGCCCGGCGGTCGCGGCGCGGCACGCACTCGGGCAAGCCGGCGAATGGACCGTGCCCCGACTTGGAATGTTGTCCTGTCCTCGACACTCGAGCCCGTGGTTCAGGTTGCTGGAAGAACGAGCATTCTCTAGTACCCGCCGTCGTTGGCAGTTCAAGTCCGGCACGGACCGCTCATACGTTTGTCGGTGAGATGAATCCGTGACAGAGCCGACCAAGCAAGAGACGGCGATTCGCACTCCGGATCAGCGCCTTCGTGTGTTCGTCAGCTCCACGCTCGAAGAGCTTGCCGACGAGCGCACCGCTGTATCGCGCGCTGTCTCGGCGCTCCGGCTCACTCCCGTGATGTTCGAGTTGGGGGCGCGACCCCACCCTCCCCAGGAGCTGTACCGCGCGTACTTGGCGCAGAGCGACATCTTCATTGGGCTGTATTGGCAGCGTTACGGCTGGATCGGGCCCAACATGGACATCTCGGGTCTGCACGACGAGTTCGAGCGCTCGCGACGGCTTCCCCGACTGTTGTACGTCAAGAGACCTGCGCCTGATCGTGACCCCCGCCTCACCGAGCTGCTCGACCGGATCCGGAGTGAGGCGGCTGACTCGTACCGGACGTTCCGCACCGCTCGGGAGCTCGGCCGCTTGGTTCGCGACGACCTCGCCGTGATGCTCAGCGAGCGTTTTCATGCGAGTCCAACCGTGAGCACGCCGCCGAAACATGGCCGACGAGCCCGTAGCTCTCTACCGGTGGACACCACCTCGCTGATCGGTCGACAACAGGCGATCGAGGACGTCTGCCAACTCATCGAGCCTGCAGGAGCGCGGCTGGTCACCCTGACCGGCCCCGGAGGGATCGGAAAAACGCGGCTGGCGGTCGCCGTGGCCGCACGTCTCGGCGATCGCTACCGGTCAGAGGCAGTGTTCGTGTCGCTGGCGTCCGTCGCCGAACCCGAGCTCGTTCTGGTGAGCATCGCCAGGGCAGTCGGCGCGGACATGGCGCGTATGCAGTCGCCGCTGGACGCACTGATCGACCACTTCGGCGATGCGCCCTTCCTACTCGTGCTGGACAACCTGGACCGGGTCGTCGACGCTGCCGGTGACCTCGACGGACTGTTGGCCGGCTGCCCGGGCCTCAAGATCCTCGCTACGAGCCGGACGGTGCTGCGGCTGCGCGCCGAGCGCGAGTACCCGGTCCCCGCGCTCTCGCTTCCGAAGAGTCGCGACGACCTGCAGATCGAACCGCTGGCGTCGTCGCCGGCGATCGAGCTGTTCGTCGACCGCGCACGCGCCGTGCGTCCCAACTTCACCCTGACCGCAGAGAACGCCCGAGCAGTGGCGGAGATCGGCCGGCGCCTCGAAGGTCTCCCGCTCGCCATCGAGCTGGCGGCGGCGCGCACCAGGCTGCTCGACCCGGACGCCTTGCTGGCGCGGCTCGAGAAGTCTCTCGACGCCCTGGGCACAGGCCCCGTGGACCTGCCCGAGCGTCAGCGCACCCTGCGCGCCACCGTCGATTGGAGCGTCGGACTCCTCGACGAACCCGAACGGGTCATGCTCTATACGCTCGCTGCGTTCGCCGACGGCGCCACGATCGAGGCGGCCGCGCACGTCGGTGACCTCAGCGAGGACAGAACGCTCGACCTTATTGACGCCCTCGCCCAGCACAGCCTCCTCTACGTCGATGCGACCGATCACGGACCACGGTTCCGCATGCTCGAAACCGTCCGGGAGTTCATCGCCGAGGGGTTGGCGACGAGGGCCGATCTGGCCGACGTCCAACGACGCCATGGAAACTACTTCCGCGATCTAGCGGAGCATGCCGACCGTCCCCTGCGTAGCGTCGCGCAATCCGAGTGGGCCGAGCGCCTGGAGGCCGAGGCCGCCAACCTCGGCGCGGCTGTCCGCTGGTTCCTCGCCCACGACATCGAGCCACTGCCGCACGTGTTCCGCGTCCTATGGGTGTTCTGGGCGATGCGAGATCACCTCGTCGAGGTTCGGTCCTGGATCGACCAGCTCACGCCCCGTATCGCCTCGCTGGGGGACCACGCACAAGCAGAGTTCTTCTGGTCAGCCGCGGTCACGGCCATCCAGCTCGGAGACGACACGGCAGCCCTGGCCGCCGGACGGAGTTTGGAGCCGCTGCTCGGAGCGATCGACGACCCCTACCTCGAGGCGGTCTCACAGCTGGCACTGGCGTGGATCTCGCCCATCGTCGACGACTTGGACGGCGCGCTACGAGAAGCATCCCTGTGCCGTGAGCAGCTGCGCGAGCAGAACGAGCCGTTCTGGACCGCGATCGCACTCGCCACCCTCGGGGAACTGGAGATGAACGTCGGGCACGACGATGAGGCTCTTCGTCATCTGACGCAAGTACGCGAGCTGAGCGAACAGTTCGACAACGCGTGGCTCAGCGTCACTCGAGTCCAGCTCGGAACCCTCGCCATCATGCAGGGCCGGCTCGACGATGCTCGAGCGTTGCTCAACGAGGGCCTCACCATGAGTTTGGGCGCCGAGAGCACCCAACTCGTGACACTCTCCCTGGCTGCGTTTGCCCGGCTGGCGGTCGCGGACGGCAAACCCGACCGGGCAGCGCTCGCCCTCGGTGCTGCGGAGGGCCTGCGTCGTCGCGCTGGCGTGCGGGTGTGGCCGACGTATCGGCGCGATGAAGCCGACCTGGTCGAACACTTGCAGCACGCCCTCGGCGCGGACATGTTCGAGGAGACGTTCACCACCGGGTCTCGGCTCAGCCGACCCGACGCGGTGGCGACGGTTCTCGGGCGCGGCGACGTCGAAGGCCGGATCTCCTGAGACTCTCTCGCGTGTACGACCCTCGAGTTCCGCGAATGAAGACCGAGCTGCCGGAGGCCGGCGAGAGCAATGGGTCGGTGCAACCGACGGTGGAATGCGGCCGATGCGCAATGACTGCCTCAGCTGGTAGCGGGTGAAAGACCGGGCCAAAAAGGCCGGCTTATGCGTGAGCCGGTGTCCGATCGCCAGCGAGCGCCCGCCAGGCCCGCTCGATCTCTCGCATCATCAGCGGGTACACGATCAGGTGCCGGAACGGCCTGATCGCGGCCATGTAGGCGGTCCCGAACAGTCCGTTTGGCTTCACGAGAACGGCCATCTGGCCGCGGTAGCCGCCGGTCCCGTCTGCAACCCACCCGATGTGCATGACCCCCTGCATGGTTCGGTTGGCGATCTCCGCGGCCCACTCGTCGTCGAGCAGGTACAGCGAGGTGAAAGGGAGCGCGTCGAAGCCCGGGCCGGATGGGCCGTCGCGCAGATCCACCGGCAACCGGTCGCGCAGCGTCGGCACCCTGGACCCGAGGCCGGCGTCCGGGCCGTCCCAACCGAGCAGCTCGCCGACCTTCCACCGGATCGCGAAGAGCGTGCCGACGGCGCGGGACGAGCCTTGCGACGGGTCGCCAGCGGCCATCAGCTGCACCAGCCGAGGGAAGTCATCCGGGCCGCCCGGCGTCGGCAGCGCCCACACGTCCTCGAGCCGAAAGTCGCGGGTGAGCTCATGGATCCGCCAGGGCCGGGAGGTGTGCGCAGCGTTCGGGAGCCTCATGCGCGTCAACGTTAAGCGCCCGAACGCCCGCACCCAACGCCCGCACGCAGCGGATCTTCCCGAGGTTCGATGGATGCATCAACGCCGGCTGTGGGCGCGCGGTGCCCGATATTCGGTGCGCGCTGCCGCGTGATTCGCGCGTCAGTTCCGCGTCTCGACGTCGACGCGGTGCTGGCGCGCCAGCCGCTGGCAGACGTCGCCGATCGGGACCCCCGTGCGGTCGGCAGCTGCGTGCAGGTAGACCGCGTGGGCGTCGAGCGCCCCGACGCGATCCCCGAGAGCGCGAGGCGCATCGCCTGCACCCGATCGGCAGCCGTCGTTCGCTTCCTCGGCGTCACGATCTCGACGCTAGAACTCCTGGGCGCGCGGACCTTCGGTACCCACGATCGGGTGAGAGTCGTGTATCGCGCGCGTATATGACCGACGGATCTGTGGAGGCGGTTACTCGTCGTGCCTGGATGCGACCAGCGCAAATAGTCGTCGTTTGCCCTCCAGCCCCTTGAGCACATGCAGACCGCGGTCCTCGAAGGTCCAACCCGCGCTTGCGGTCAAGGCACGAACCGTCTCCGAGACCAAGATCTCGTTCGCTCCCGCGACAGACATGACCCGCGCAGCTTCGTGCACGGCCACACCACGCACTCCAGCACCGACCAGCTCGACCTCTCCGACGTGCACACCAGCCCGAACCCGAAGATCCAGCGCGGCGGCAGTGCGAACGACGACGCTCGCGCACTGCAGGGCTGCGGCTGGACTCTCAAACGTCGCGAGGATCCCATCCCCCGTGGTCACGATCTCGCGACCACGGAACCGCTCGAGTTCCCGACGAATCGCCTCGTAGTGCTGAGACAGCGTGTCGCGCCAGGCGCCATCCCCGAGCCGTTCGGCCTGCGCCGTCGATCCGACGAGGTCGGTGAACAGCAACGTCGCCAACATACGGTTGCCGAGGTCGCCCGAATACCCCGTCGTCGCCCGCACGCCGACCCATTCGAGTTGCACGCAGTCCTCATCACCCAGGGTGTAGCCGTCGTGGCCTGCCGGGATGTCGAAGACATCGTCGGCTTTGAGCTCCAACGTCGTACCGTCCTCGAACGTATAACCGAACCGGCCAGCGAGGATCACGCCGACGTGTCGGGCCTGGCACCACTCCCCACCGACCACTGGACGCATGTGCGACGACCATCGCGAGCCGGAACCTGTGACGGTGCGCCCGATTGTCAGGTCACCGATCTCCACGATCGCCATCGACCCCAACTCAAACTGCTGAGTCTCGTCGGGCGGCTGAAACGTCTTCACGTATCGCTGACACACCGGCAGCCACCATGAACGAACCGCACGCCAACAGAATGCACTGAATGAGGATCTGAGGCGAGGCCTGCTCGATGGGGCCCGAGGGGCTGTCACCTGTTGTCGGCGAGCCGGTGGCCAGGTCGTGTGGAATCGCCACGCACGCGCCAGTTGCTCGTCGTGATCCAGCGCCGTTCGCTCGAGCCGCCGACGAGGACCGTCGCGCGCATCGTCTTGGCAGCGAAGGGCTCGGGTTCGCGGTGAAGTGCGGTGGTCGGCCGTCGAGGACGTCTCCGCCTAGTGGATACCGGCATGCAGAGGTGTTGTTGAAGGTTGAAGCGCCGCTGGTTTGATGGAGGCTCCGTACCCACTTCGGGATGACGCGCGCCAGTGCGGTGCGCCAGGTCGAGGTCGACGTCGGACGGCGCCCGGGGTGACCGCGACCGAGGCTTTCGCGGCGGCCTCGGCCAAAGCGTGTTGACGGGGTCCTCTGTGCGTAGTACGCGACGTGTGTGGGGACGGGGAAGGCGGGGTCGATGTCGGGGGAGCCGACCGAGTCGAAGGGCAGTGTCACCGAGGACGCTGAGCCGGTCGCGGATGGCGGGCGCGATGAAGACGGGGCAGGGTGGCTGTCGAAGCTGGAGCGCCTCGAACGCCTGGAGTTGGAGGAGCGCGAGGAGCGCTTGGCGGGGGAGGCGGAGGCACGGCGGGCGCGCTGGCAGACCGAGTACGAGGCGGCGGAACGGGCGGCTCGGGAGCGTGTGGCCCGAGAAATCGAGGCGCGTCGGACGCGCTGGCAGGCCGAGGACGAACGTCTTGGGCGAGAGATCGAGGAGTGGCGGGCGCGCTGGCAAGCGGAATACGAAACGGCGGAGCGGGAGGCTCAGGCGCGGGCGCTGCACGAGGCCAAGCAGCGCCGGGAGCATTGGGAAGCCGAGTATGCGCGCGCCGAGACCGA
>JBKPCV010000030.1:0-10250 GCA_046727575.1 Actinomycetota bacterium | reverse complement strand
GCCATCGACCGGATGGACGGGATGGACATGGGCGTGGCCACCGAGCTGGGGTCGTTTGTGTTCTTCGTCGGCGCCTGGATCCCGATGATGGCCGCGATGATGCTGCCCGGTGCGGCACCGGCAGTGGCGAGGCGGGTGCGCGTCGACGGTGCTGCGCTCGCCGTGCCGCTGTTCTTGTGCTCGTACCTGGCCGTATGGACGCTCGTGGGTGTCGGCGTCTACGCCGTCTACGAGCCGCACGGAACGGCGATTGCCGGCGGGTTGACGATCGCAGCAGGCCTTTACGAGCTCGCACCGTTGAAGCGCACGTCCCGTCGACGCTGCCGCGAGGACGGCCTCGCGGGACTTCGGTTCGGGCTCTGCTGCGTCGGCTCGAGCATCGGCCTGATGGTGATGCTCGTGGCGCTGGGCGTCATGAGCCTCACCTGGATGGCGGTCGTCGCCGGCGTCGTCGTCGCCCAGAAGCTCCTGCCCGCGAAAACCGCCATCGACGTGCCGCTGGCCCTCGCGATCGTCGGACTTGGAATCCTGATCGTCCTCGCGCCCTCTTCGGTTCCCGGACTCACGCCGCCGATGTGAGACGCCATCGGTCGCGCCGGCCAGGCCAAGCCGTTGTGCCGACAAGAAGGAGAGAAACAATGACCGATCACAAGATCGGAACACGTGAAGAATGGCTCGCCGGACGCGAGCAGCTGCTCGTCCGCGAAAAGGAGCACACCAAGCTCGGCGACGAACTTGCGCAGCAGCGACGCGAGCTGCCCTGGGTCCCGATCGAAAAGGACTACCGCTTCGACACGGACGAGGGTGAGAAGGCGCTCGTCGAGCTGTTCGACGGGCGATCGCAGCTGCTCGTCTACCACTTCATGTTCGGCCCGAGCTACGAGGCCGGTTGCCCGACGTGTTCGTCGATGGCCGACGGCATCAACGGCGTGCTCCCGCACTTGCACGCTCGTGACGTGACGTTCGTCTTTGTCTCACAAGCGCCGCTGGAGAAACTGCAGGCCTACAAGCGCCGCATGGGCTGGAGTATTCCCTGGGTCTCGTCCGCGCGCAACGACTACAGCTTCGACTACGGCTTCTCACAGACGGAGGAACAAACGCGTGAAGCCGTGGCGCCGATGGAGACCTCGCTACCGCCGATCGTCGCGCACAACGCCAGTGCGACGGGCACCGACCTGTTTGGTTACCTCAGTCAGGGCTTTGGGTTCAGCACCTTCGTACGCGACGACGGCACCGTCTACCACACCTACTCGACGACGGCCCGCGGAGTGGAGTTTCTGATGGGCTACTACCCGATCCTCGACCGCGCACCGAAAGGCCGCAACGAGGGCGACGCGTGGCAGGTCTGGATCAGCCGGCACGACGAGTACGACAGCGGGTGACGCATCCAGACGGAGGCGCCGCGGGTCTACTCGGGCGTTGGCGCGTTGATCTGCCCTCGGCGTCGCATGCGTTGACACTGAGAAAACTCGAGCCAGAACCGGTCCAAGGAGGACGGAATGAACGTTCCGCTGGTTGCATCGCGCGACGACTGGCTGGTTGCGCGTAAGCAGCTTCTCGCCGAGGAGAAGAGATTCACGAAGCAGCGAGACGCGCTCAACGCACAGCGCCGCCAGCTGCCCATGGTCGAGATCGACAAGGAGTACGTTTTCGAGGGTTCGAACGGGAGGGCGACCCTGCACGACCTCTTCGAAGGTCGCCGTCAGCTCATCGTGTACCACTTCATGTGGAGGTGGGACCTCGACGCCGGGTGCCCGAGCTGCTCGTTTCTGGTCGACAGCATCGGGCATCTCTCGCACTTGCACGCCGCGGACACCACGCTCGCGATCGTCTCGCGCGGGCCTTGGGAGAACCTTGCCCAGTTCAGGACGCGCATGGGCTGGACCGTCCCCTGCTATTCGTCGTTCGACGGCGACTTCAACTACGACTTCCACGTCACCCTCGACGAAGCGGTCGCTCCCGTTGAGTACAACTTCCGAACCAAGCCCGAACTCGAGGACGCGGGCCAGCCGTGGTGGACCGAGGGCGAAAAGCCGGGTGCGAGTGTGTTCTTCTGCGACCGTGACAGCATCTTTCACACGTATTCGACGTACGCGCGCGGCCTCGAGCAGCTCCTCGGCATCTATAACTACCTCGACCTGACACCGCTCGGCCGGCAGCATCATGTCGGGGAGGCCCAGTACCACGACCGCTATGACGCCCAAGCGGGTTGATCGGCGGTCGGCGGATCCGAGGCGGTTCGACACCCTCAGGCCGCGCCTCGACGGTAGCCCTGACCGCCACGGCGACCGGTTGGGCGGAGCGTGATGGTGAGCCCGCCGGCGTGGGTCTCGTGCTTGCGGCCTGCTGCCACGACCTCGGCGAGTGTTTTCGCGGACCGCCGTACTGCCTCGTCGACGGTGTCCGTGGCGACGTCGTACAGAGTCAAGAAGTTGGAACCGACGCGTGCTCGTGGCGTGCGTTGCCAGCGTGACAGCGCGTCGAACGCCCCGCACGACAGCATGTCGGGCACGTGCTGCTCGTCGTACCACGCATCCCACTCGGCCTCACGCGCTGGGTCGTTGCAGAGTACGTACGTCAGGATGTGGCCGCGCAGCGCGTGCGAGGGTTCCGGTTTCTCCCCGAACCGACCATGCGGCGTGAAGAGGTCGGCACCGATGGAGACGTGAGCGGCATGCATGCGCCCTTCGATGCGCAGAGCGTCGTCGACGTCCAAGGTGCGTGCCGCCTGCGCCGCGACATCGGTGTGATCGAACTCGTAAATTGTGACGTGCGTGAACCCGATGCCTGGCATGCCCGGCTGCGGTCGTGCAGTGAGCTCGAACCGTGTCGCGACCCACGGCCCCTGCGCGGTGCACAAGGCGGGGACGTGAACATCGTCTTCCCATGCGTCCCAGCTCGGTTCGTCGGGCGCGCGGATGCACTTTGCGTAGACGACCAGCAATCCGGTCGTTCGGCCCATGCCGTCCCCTTCCGTCAGAGCATTTGAACTCGTCGTCCCTGGCAACGTGGCTGCGGCTCGATGAATGTGCCCTTTGGACCATGGCCACGTCCCGTTCCCCTATCGACCTGCGGCAAAGTGCTTCCTCTCGCGCCCGCCCACTCGGGCCTCAACGCTGCGTAGGCGAGTGTCGTTCGCCGTCCTTGTTCGGGTTGATGAGGTACTTCTGACCGGTTGCCCGCTTGGCGTACGCGGCGATGGCGTCGGGCGCGAGCGCCTCGTCCAATGACACGATCGCGGTGTAGGCGCTGGCGAAAGTGGTCGCGATCTCGGCCGCGACCCGCTCCCGGAGTTCTCGAGCGCGTTCGGGCCCGACACGTTCGAGGAAGATCGGTAGGAGCCACCCGCCGACTCCCCACGCCGCGCCGAAGGCCCGGGTCAGCTCGATCGGTGACCGATCGAGACCGCCGTAGATGTACACCTGCTTGTGCGTAGTCGATCCGTACCCGCCGATCGTCCCTACCTTCCGGCTTTGGGCGGCCTCCATCGCAGTGAGGATGTCGCTGGCGAGAGTCCCGCCGCCAACCGCGTCGAAGGCGATGGTGGCATCGGTCGCTTCGACGCCCTTGGTCAGCGACGCCGTGAAGTTCGCATCACTCGAGTTGCAGACGAACGCCGCGCCAAGCGCGTGGAGGAGGTCAACATGTTCCGATCGGCGCACGACGTTGACCAGCGGGACGTTCTCGGTCGCGCAGAGCTTGACGAGCATCTGGCCGAGGTTCGAGGCTGCGGCGGTGTGGACGAGCGCTGTGTGACCTTCCAGGCGCATCGTGTCGACCATGCCGAGCGCGGTCAGCGGATTGACGAAGCACGACGCTGCCTGGGCGGGTGTCGTACCGTCCGGCAGGACGAGACACTGGTCGGCACGAACCACTCGGAGCTCGGAGTACATGCCCCCGCTGAGAGTGGCAACGGTCTTTCCGAGCAGCGCCTGCGCAGCATCCGAGGATCCGGCGGCGACGACCGTTCCGCTACCCTCGCTTCCGATCGGCATGCGTACGCCGACCCGGCCTGCGAGCGCCGGAATCAATCCGTTCGGGATCTCAGCCGTGACGACGACATTCGCGCCCTGACCCGAGGCGCGTGCCGTGCGCACGTCTGCCAGGCCGAACATCTGGCCCAGGTCCGAAGGGTTGATCGGAGCCGCCTCGACGCGGAGCACGATCTCGTCATCCGCTGGGTCGGGAACCTCGACATCGATGACGGATAGCTCGAGGAGTCCGTCTTCGCGCACCGTCGAAACGAGTTGCCGTGCCATCGTTGTTCCGCCTCCCGTCGTGTGTCATCGTTGCGTACGCGGGTCATCCAGCCACCTCCTGGAGCGCGGCGACGATGCGCGCGGGTGTGAACGGTCCCTCCAAGATGTGCGCTCCGACCAGTGCGAGCGCGTCGTTGACCGCGTTGGCCACCGCCGCCGGGGCGCCGATTGCCCCGCCTTCGCCGACACCCTTGTAGTGGCCCGGCGTGGGTGCCGGTGTCTCGATGTGGCCGTACTCGATCTCCGGCGCGTCGGTCGCAGTGGGCAGCATGTAGTCGAGGAACGTGGTGGTGAGCGGATTACCTGCGTCGTCGTAGACGAAGTGCTCGAGGAGCGCGCCGCCGAGCCCTTGCGCGACGCCGCCGGCGACCTGACCCTCGACGATCGCCGGGTTGATCATCACGCCACAGTCCTCGCTGACGATGTAGCGCAAGACCTGCACGGCACCCGTGACGCGGTCGATCTCGACGGTGCAGAGATGGCACGCGTTCGAGAACACGAACGGCAACGGGCCGTGGTAGCGATGAACCACCTCCAGCCCCGGCTCCATCCCGACCGGCAGGGTACCAAGGTCGTGGTACGCGGCCCTGGCGACGTCGGCGAAGGTGCGCGCTCGCGCCGGCGTGCCGCGGACGCTGATGACGCCGTCAGCGATCTCGAGGTCGTCGGGCGACGCCTCGAGGAGGTGCGCGGCGACGCTTGCCACCTTGTCGCGCAGCTGGAGCGCGGCGCCGCGGACCGCGGCACCGAGGATGGGCCCGCTGCGGCTCCCGCCGGTGCCGAACGCGTAGGGAGTCTCGCTGGTGTCGCCCTGATGGACGGTGATCTCGTCGAAGGCGGCGCCGAGGTGCTCGGCGACGAGCTGCGCGGTAGTGGTCTCGAGGCCTTGGCCGTGCGATCCGGAACCGATGTACACGTCGACGCTGCCGTCCGGCTGGATGCGGAGGTGCGCCGGCTCGGCGCTGTAGACACCCATCAACGTTTGCGGTTCGATGTACAGGCCGATGCCGACGCCCAACAGCCGACCCGCTTCCAGCTCGGCGCGTTGGCGCCGGCGGAATTCGGCGTAGTCCACGATCGCGGCCGCCTGCTCCAGGGTCTCCTCGGGCGACACGTCGACGAGCTGCACACCCACCGGCAAGGTGTAGGGCAACTCGTCGCGGTGCACCACGTTCCGGCGCCGCAGCTCCAACGGGTCGAGCCCCATCTCGCGCGCCAGAGCGTCGATCGCCTGCTCCCGCGCGTAGGTCTCGAACTGCCATGGGCCGCGATAGGGCGCGCGTGGACACGTGTTCGTGAACGTCGAGCGCGAGGTGACTGCGAGCTTCGCCACTCGATACGGACCGGTGAAGAAGACAGCTCCCATCGATCCGGCACTCGGGACCAGCGGGTAGGCGCCGACGTCGTCGAGATGGTCGACGCTCATGCCGAGGAAGCGGCCGTCACCATCTGCGGCCAGCGTCACCGAGCAGCGGTCGGCACGCGACGACGTGGCCGCGACGAGGTTCTCGTGCCGGTCCTCGATCCACTTGATCGGGCGACCGAGGTGATAGCTGGCGAGCAGCACGATCTGCTCGTCGCGGGCCAGGTAGGCCTTCTGGCCGAACCCGCCGCCCACGTCGCCCATCCGGACGCGCACGCAGCGCTCGGGCACGCCCGTGATGCGGCTGGTCACCGCGCGCACGTCGTGCGGTGACTGGGTCGAGACCCAGACCTCGAAGGAGCCAGCCTGCGGATCCCAGCTGGCGAGGATGCCGCGGGTCTCCATCGGGACGGCGAGGTAGCGGTTCTGCACGAACGTCTCGGTCAGGACGTACGGCGCGTGCTCCAAGGCGTCTCGCAGCTCGTCGTCGATCGGCAGCACGAGCTCGCGGGCGACGTTGCTGTCGTGCTCGCCGGTGTGCACGAGCTCGGTGCTCGTGAGCGCGGCCTCGTAGTCGACGACCGCGGGGAGCGGCTCCACGTCGAGGTCGATGAGCTCGATAGCGTCCTCGGCCAGCGCTCGGCTCGCTGCGATGACGAGCGCGTAGGGGTCGCCGACGAAGCGGACCTCTCCCTCGGCCAGCACGTATTCGGGGCCCGCGGGCGCGGCGTCGAGCACGGGCGTGGCACCCATTCGCCCGGCAAGCAGGGGATTGAGCTCCGCGGCGGTGAGGACCGCGACCACGCCGGACCCGCGCAGCGCCGCGGAGACGTCGAGTCGGGTGATCCGTCCCCGCGCCACGTCACTGCGTGCGAAGGCGGCATGGAGCATGCCCGGCACGACGACGTCGTCGACGTACTGTCCCCGACCGGTTAGCAAGCGGGCGTCCTCCTTCCGGTGGACGCGTGTCCCGATGAGCCGAGCCGACGGCGCGAGCATGCTCATCGTTGCGCCCTCACAGGCGCATGATCCAACCACCGTCGACGCCGATGGTCTGGCCGTTGATCCACTCGCCGGCGGGGGAAGCCAGCAGGAGCAGCGTGTCCACCAGATCGTCGGCAGGTGCCATCTTCTTGCGGGGGATCGATGCCGCCGAACGCGACGACCGTCCGCTCGGCCATCGCAACGGTCGACTCGCGCTCGGTGATGTCGACGCGCACACCCTTGGCATTCAATCCATCGTCCACGAGGGCCGCGGCGGCATGTTCCGCACCGTCCGCGTTGAGGTCGGCCAGGACCACGGCGGCACCGGCCTCGGCGAGCGCGCGGCCGTACACCTGGCCGATGGCGCCACCGCCGCCGGTGACGACGGCGACCTTGCCGTCGAGCCGGAAGCGCTCGATCGTGGTCATGCTCCCTCCGTTACGAGTCGGGCGAGGTAACCGTCGGTGCGCACGACGCTCATCAGGTTGATGTCCATTGGAGCACAGTCACGACGCGTGGCTCTCTGGGTGATAGGCGGCTGCGAACGTCCGGAGTTCGCGCGCGACGTCCGGCCCGGAAGGCGTGTACATGACCTCGCAGAACCCAGCTGCGGCCACACGGTCGAGCTTGTGTCTGATGCTCTCGCGGTCGCCAACCATCGTCTTCACGTCGATGTGTTCCAACAGTGGCAAGTCGCGCTCGGCGAGATGTGTGACGTGGCCCGCGAAGGCGAGCAGGTGACGTTCGTGCTCGGGCGCCAGCGCTTCGAGGGCGGATCGCCAGTCGCGCCCGCCGGGCATGGCGTCGACCGCGGCGGCCCCTCCGACCGCGTACGCGGTGTGCCAGCTGACGACGCGCCACGGACCGATCGCGTTGCGCACGCGGCTGGAGTTGCGGTCCTCGCCGGCATCGAGCACCGTGCCCGACGCCATCGTCGCGGTCGGTAGTGTCGGGTGCGGAGGGCCGATCGTGCCATCGGCCACCTCGGGCGCGCGCTCGTTGCCGCGCGGACCCATGACGCTCAGCCACAGTGGCACCTGGACTGGTCGTGAGACGGCCATGCCGGGCCAATGGAGCATCCGAGCCGCCTTGCCGTCCAGCATGATGGTCTCGCCGGCGAGAAGCTTGCCGAGCAACGCCACGTAGTCGAACAGCGCGTCGAGCGACATCGCGCGTTGTCCGATCGCCAACCGTGCGGTGTAGCCGGTGCCGAAGCACGCTCGGAAGCGTCCGCCCGAGAGACGTGCGATGGTCGCGATGCCCGAGGCCATTGTCATGACGGAGCGTTGAGTCGGGACCAGTACGGCGGTTGCGAGACCGATCCGGGTGGTCCGGGCGGCGGCGAGCGCCAAGTGAACGAACGGGTCCTCCCACAGCGGCGTCGAGTCGAAGATCCACACCCGCGCGTACCCGAGCTCTTCGGCGAGTGCTGCAAGGTCGGCGAAGTCGGGCCCCGGTGGAAGGCCGCAGGAAAGCTCCAACTCGCTCACGTCTCTCGAGCCTCGTCACTTGACTGGGGTAGGTCGAGTGACTAACACACCGTCGCGGCCGGCGGCAAGGTCGTCGATCGATGGACTGACGGAGGACGAGCAGGTGCCAAAGGGCTACGTGATCCTGACGGAGGCCATCCGCGACCGCGCCGGTATTGACGCCTGCGGCGCGGCGTCCATGACTTCGCTCCTCGAACATGGCACCAGAGTGCTCGTCGCCGACGAGAACGTCGAGGTGCTCGAGGGCGAATGGCACGGGAATCGGACCGTCGTCGTCGAGTACGAGTCCGTAGAGAAGGCGCGCGAGTGGTACGAGTCGGCGAGTTACCGAGGCGCGCTGCCCATCCGACAAGCAGCGGGCGATTGCAACGTGGTGATCGCATCCGGTTTCGAGCTGCACTCACCCGAGCCGGCATGACGCACGGTCAGCGTCGGTCTGTCGCTCGCCCTCGAACTGGCGAAGGAACCGTTCAACGATGGCGATGGTCTTAGCGTGCCCGATGTCGATGTCGTGTCGGCACCGGTCACCGCGGCGATGCCGCCGGCCGACGGCGTCCCGTCTCGCGGGCGGCCGTGTGCGCGACGCGATCGTTCACCGTTCGGTCGGGTGACAGCGAGGATGCGCCGTAGGCGCGGGTCGAGAGGAGGCGAGCGATGGAGACAGGTCTCGGCGGACGCACGGTGATCGTCACCGGCGGCACCGCCAACATCGGCCGTGGTGTTGCCCTGGCGTTCGCAGCCGAGGGTGCGAACGTCGTCATCGTCGGCCGCGACGAGGCGCAGGGCGTCAGGGTGTGCGACGACCTGCTCGAGCGAGGGGCGAAGGAGGCGCTGTGGCAGGCGGCCGACGTCACGAACCGAGCACAGGTCGACCGGATGGTTGCGACGGTGGGGGAGCGGTTCGATCGGATCGACGTCCTGGTGAACAACGTCGGCGGCAACGTCGGCTTCGACGCGTTTGTCGATTCCGACCCGCAGACCTGGGACCAGGACATCGCGCTGAACATGATGAGCACGCTGCACTGCACCCAGGCCATGCTCCCGGGGATGATCGATCGGTCGTACGGGCGCATTGTCAACATCGGGTCGACCGCCGGCTTGATCGGCGACGCGATGCTCGCCGTGTACTCCGCCATGAAGGGAGCGGTGCACGCCTTCACCAGGGTGCTCGCGAAAGAGGTCGGCAAGCACGGCATTACCGTGAACGCGGTGGCACCGTACGGCACGCTGCCCGACGACCCCGTCCGCGACGTGAGCACGGGGAGCCGGTTCCACGCCGAGGGGATCTTCGCCCGTGTCGCCGCAACCCGTGGGGACGAGCTGTTTGCCCTCGGCCGCCGCACGGTGATGCAGCGTCAGACCGCGGTGCCGTCGGAGATCGGTGCCGCCGCCGTGTACTTCGCGTCCGACGCCGCCGCCTTCGTGACCGGCCAGGTCCTCGCCGTGGACGGCGGCACGCTCCTCGCCTGACACGCACGGTCGCTGGCGCGCAACGTCGCTGACGCCACGCGCGCGACAGCGTTATGGTGCGCTCGATGGAGAGCGAGCTGAATACCTCGGGCCTTCGCTTCGAACGTGACGGATGGATCGCGTGGTGCGTCATCGACCGTCCGGCCGCCCGGAACGCATTGACACCAGCGATGTACTACGGGATCAGGCGCGCGGTGCACCTCGTGAACACCGAGCCCGATCTCGCCGCGCTGATCATCACAGGAAGCGGCGACGTGTTCGCGCCCGGGGGCGACCTCGGCGGCCGTTCGGAGCCGGGCGAGTGGTATCCCCCCGAACTCGGTTCTGACCTCCTTCCCTTCGTCGCGATCAGCTACAGCCGCGCACCGGTGATCGCTGCGGTCAACGGCATCTGCCAGGGCGGCGGCCTCCTCATCGCGATGATGGCCGACATCGCCGTCGTCAGCGATCGAGCCACGTTCCGGGTTCCAGAGCTGTTGCGCGGTATTCCGGACGCGACGTACGCCGCCGTGTTGCCCGCACACGTCGGCGTGGCCGTTGCGCGTGATCTCCTCTTGTCTGCGCGGCGGTTCGACGCAGAAGAAGCCGTGCGCCTGGGCGTCATCTCCCGCGTCGTCCCACACGACGAGCTGCGGTCGGCGGCCGTGGAGGCAGCGCGGGAGGTGCTGCGGACGGCGCCAGACG
>JBKPCV010000029.1:0-7317 GCA_046727575.1 Actinomycetota bacterium | reverse complement strand
GCCGATGCGACAAGGTGAGATCTGGTTCGCGGCCACGCCTGGCGGTGATCGTCCAGTCCTCGTCCTCACGCGCGATCCGGTCGCCGACCACATCGGTGCCGTCGTCGTGGCCGCCTTGACGAGAACGCGTCGCGGGCTCGTCTCCGAACTCGAACTGACGGTCGACAACGATGCTGTCCCGAGCGATTGCGTCGTGAACTTCGACAACGTCCACACACTCCCGCGCGGCGCCTTTCGTCGCGCGGTAACGAGGCTCCCGGCAGCACGCATGGCCGCGGCGTGCCGCGCGCTCGCGGCATCGACCGGTTGTTAAGTCCGAACAAGCCGCTTGGTTGAAGTTGCGGGTCCACCCCCAACACCTCTACTTCGGGACTGAACGATGGCTCCGGCTTCGTGCCAGGCCTATGTGGCCGCGTCGTCCCGAGCCCTTTGATCCGAGAGATAGGTTGCCTCGACTTCGTCGATGCGCCCGCGGACCTCATCCGCCGTTCCGCTCATCACGATGCGTCCGCGCTGCATGACGTAGACCCGGTCGGCGAGATTGAGTGCCTGGGGAACGTGCTGCTCCACCATCAGGATGCCGGTCGACTTCTCGTTCGCGACCCTCCGCACCGTCTGGAGCAATCGCTTCACCACAAGTGGTGCGAGACCCAGCGAGAGCTCGTCGACGAGGAGCAGCTTGGGATCACGCGCGACCGCACGCGCCAGAGTGAGCATCTGCTGTTCGCCGCCCGACAACAGCCCGGCGGTTCGCCTCATGAGCGGCTCGAGCTCGGGAAAGACGGCGACCGCGTCGGCGGGCGAAACCCCGGCGAGCCGGAGGTTCTCCTCCGCGCTCAGCGCCATGAACACGGAGCGCTCCTCGGTGACGAAGCCCAGTCCGCGCCGGGCGCGCCGGAACAACGGCGCTTTGGTCGGCGCGCCGCGGAACACGACGTCGCCGGAGATCGCAGGCAGCTCACCCGCGATCGTCAACAGCGTCGTCGTCTTTCCTGCGCCGTTCGGTCCGATGAGGGCGACGACCTCGCCAGGCTCGACGTGCAGGTCGAGGTCGCGCACCACCGACACCGCGCCGTAGCCAGCGGCGAGGCCGCGGCATTCGAGGAGCGAACCGCCCGCCTGGTTCACGGCGACGCCTCCCCCCTGACTAGCTCGCTGTGAACCGGCTCTGCATCCGCGGTCGTGCTGTCCTCACCGAGGTACGCCGCGATGACCGCGGCGTTGGTGCGGATCTCGGCCGGCGTGCCCTCGGCGATCTCTCGCCCGAAGTCGAGCACCACGATCCGGTCGCACACCCGGAGGACGAGGTCGACGTCGTGCTCGATGAGGAGCACGGCCATGCCGTATTGATCGGCAAAGCGTCGGACGAGCCTTCCGAGCTCGCTGGTCTCGTTGTCGTCGAGACCGGCCGCCGGCTCGTCGAGCAGCAGCGCCGACGGCGCCGACGCCATCGCGCGTGCGATCCCCACCAGTCGCCGTCGACCGTACGACAGCTCGCCGGGGAGGCGATCGAGATCGTTCTCGAGGCCGAACTCGAGCGCGCTGCTGACAGCGGTCGGCGGAAGGAAAGGTCGCGCGGGCCAGACCAGGTCACGCAGGCCGGAGAGCAGAGTGTGTTCGTCGGCGCCCGCGCGCAGGTTCTCCGCGACCGAGAGGTCCTCGAAGAGCTCGAGGGACTGGAACGACCGCCGAACCCCGGCGCGCGCACGCCGTGACGGAGCCCAGGATCTCCCCGACATCGCGATGCCGTTCAGGCTGACCCGACCTGCGGATGGCTTCGTGAATCCGGTCAACGCGTCGACGATCGTCGTCTTCCCCGCTCCGTTCGGCCCGATGAGGCCGACCACCTCCCGGGCGGTGACGAGAAAGCTCACGTCGTCGACGGCGATGACGGCGCCGAAGCGCACGGTCAGGTTCTCGACTTCGAGCATCGCGGGTGCGACGGAGCTGGGAGCGACGTCGACGAGGTGCTCGCGGGGCGGTTTGCGGCGGAGCCGGAGCCACAGCTTGCCGATGCCGCGCTCGTCGTGGAGCACGACGCTCGCGATCCCGTTCGGGTTCAGGACCACGATGAGGATGAGCGTGATGCCACCGATCGTGATGAGCCAGGACCCGAGGTTGATCCAGTCGAGCGGAATCGAACCCAGTCCGCCCGGGGCGAGGTTGCCACCGAACACCGCGCCGAGCACCCAGCCCACCCCACCAGCGACCGCGTTGCCGACCGTGTTGATCGACTGGAACGGGTCGTAGCGTCCGTAGACGACGGTGGAGTCCTTGAACGCGAGCAGGATGCCTGCGAACGCCGCGATCGCGGCCGCGACCGCGAACGCATAGAGCTTCGCGCCGAAGACGCTGATGCCCAGCGACGCCGCGGCGCGCTCGTTGGTGCGGACCGCGATGAGCCGGCGACCGGAGCTCGAACGGCGGAGGTTGGCCACGATCAGCGCCGCGATTACGAACACCGCGAGGCACACGACCAAGTAGCGATCCGGGTGGTCGGCCGCGCTGACGTCCCAACCGAACACCTTGATCCGGCCGATCGTCGTGACCGATCCGAAGTCACCGGTGAAGTACTCGTTGCTGAACACCACCTGTTGGACGGCGAACCCGAGCCCGAGGGTGACGACCGCGAGGTTCACGCCCCGTGTGCGTAGCGCCGGGATCGCGAACACCACGCCCACGAGGATCGCGAACACCACACCGACCAGGAAGGCGAGCTCGGCCGGCCAGTTCTCGTGCCCGACGAGACGCGACGCGAAGAGCGCGCCGAGTCCGCCGATCGCGTACTGCGCGAGGGACAGCTGACCGGCGTACCCGGTGAGCACGACGATCGACAGGATGAATACTCCGACGATCAGCGACGTGTACACCGCGGTCGACCAGCGCGCGTCGAAGGCGAAGCCGTTCAGGAGGAGCAGCGCGCCGATGGAGACGACGAGGAACCAGCGGGTCACGACCCCGCTGCCGAGGTCGGGGAGTCGCTCGAGGATGTGGCTGCGCAGCGGGAGCGCCTTGCCGCGCACCACGAGCACGACGACGATTATGAGGAACGGCAGTGCGCGCTGGAGACCGGTCGCGCCGTTCTCGATCCCCAGGGTGTCGTGCAGAAACGACGAGATGTCGCTCGAGTAGGTCAAGACCTCGCTCTCCGCGATCCCGAGCGCGACGCCACCGAGCAACGTGAGCGGGAACGAGCTGAACCCACCGATCAGCGCGACGGCGAGCGCCGACACCGTCACGACGATGGTGAAGACCGTCAGGCTGAGGCCGGCGTTCGGTGCGAGCAGGATTCCGGCGAGTCCCGCCGTCGCTCCTCCGATCGCCCAGGTGACGGTGGCGAGCAGGTTCGGCGACCAGCCGAGCGCGGACACCGCCCGCTCGTTCTCCGCGCTCGCCGAGATCGCGAGACCGATCCTCGTGAACCGCGTGAACACCCACAGCGCGAGCGTCAGCGCACACGCGATCCCGAGCAGGATCAGGCGATCCTCCTGGATGACCACGCGTCCCATGGCACCGTCGAGGCCGAACCACTCGTGCAGCGTGTAGTTGTGCGTCGGGAGGAACTGGTCGATCTGGTGGAAGTCGCTGTCCCAGAGCTTCTGACCTGCCAGCCCCTGGAGGACGATCAGCACGCCGAGTGTCGCGACGAGTCGGACGAGCGGCGCGGCGCCGCGCATGAAGCGGAGGATGCCGTTCTGGATCGCGACCCCGAGCAGGGCCGCGAGCAGAACGGCAACCGGGATCGCCGCTTCGACCGACCACCCGTGGTCCTCGACCAACGTGAGGAAGCAGAAGAACGCCGCGAACATCGCGATCGCACCGTGCGCGAAGTTGACGATGCCGGAGCCGCGGTAGATGAGGACGATGCCCTGCGCCAGCAGCGTGTACGCCGCGCCCGCGCCGAGACCGAGGATGGCGAACTGGACAGCCTGGGCCACGGCTCCCTCAGTAACCCGGAGCCGCCACTGCGGTCAAGCGGCCGTCATTGGAGGTACTGCGTGACGTCGACGGGCTTCTTGTCGGTGACCACGGTCTTGCCGTTGAACCGGGAGATGTACACGTAATGGTTCGAGCTCGACTTGAACACGCTGAAGCCCGGCGTCGACGGCGTCCACGGTGGGGTCAACCCCATGAGATCGACGTCATTCGCCGTCTTCAGCGCCTCGACGACGTTCGCGGGCGTGAAGGTGTCGAGGTTCTTCGTGACGTCGACGAACGCGAGCGTCGCGATCCACGGACCGAAGTCCGGCGTCTTCAGGTTCGCGGTGCTGAGGGACTGCTTGCCCGACGCTTTCATGTCGGCGAAGTACTGCTTGAGTCCCGGGAAATTCCTTTGGTTCGCCGTGGACGGATACGGGAACGACTCCGAGAGCACGGTTCCCTTCGTGATCTTGTTGTACTTGTCCAAGGTCGCGAGCTTGAACGATCCCGGGTTCCCGCCCAGCGGGATCTTGGCGTTGAGCTGCTGCATCGCGCCGATGAGCTGCGTGGTGACGCTGTCGCTGTGCGAGATCAGAACCGCGTCGGGGTTCTCGCGCTGCAATTGGGCGATGTAGGGCGCGTAGTCGGTGGCCCCCGTCGCCACGGAGACGTCACAGGTGATGTCGATTCCGATCGCGGTGAACGACGGCTGGAGGAAGGCCTTGAACGTCGCGCCGGTCGGCGCGTCGGTGCGGACGAGACAGATCTTCTTCGCGCCGTCCTGCTTGAACCCCACGGCGGTGCCGAGGTACGCCGCGATGACCCCGGCGGAGATCGGATACGAGACGCTGGACGCGAACTCGGAGATGTCGGTCCCCCCGACGCCGATGCGCGGGATCCCGGCCTTCTCGAGGATGTCGACCACGCCGGCCGGGTTGTTGTAGGTCAGGTCGTTGAAGGTCGCCACGACCCCGTCGTCGACCATTTGCCGGGCGCAGTCCACCTCGCCGTTGGCGTCACCGCGGGTGTCGCAGACGTCGGCCTGCAGGCGGGCATGGTTGGTCCCCGCGCCGCCCCGCTTGTTGAAGGCGGCGATCGACGCGAGCAGAGCGTCCTTCTGCTCAGGGTTCGCGGCGATCGGACCGGTCAACGCTGTGATCATCCCGACCTTCACCACGGGCCCGCTCGCGGACTCGGCGGACGCGGCCACGACGTTCATGGGCAACGCGACCGCAACGACCAGAACGACCAGCACGGCGATCGTCTGCCGCGTTCGCGGCCCCACCGCACCCATTGCGTCCATTGCTCCCCCGATGACGATGACCGCACGCGCAGGTCGAACTCGCTGCGCCGGACTCTATGGTGGTCCGATCACGTCGTCAACGCGCCCCCGTCAGCAGCGATAAAGCCGCTCGGCGTTGCCCGCGAATAGCTTGTCGCGGGCCTCCGCGTCGAGGTCGGCGGTGACACGGTCGAATCCCCCGTAGAGCTCGTCGAAGGTGCCGTGCATAGCGTCGACGGGAAAGTTGCTCGCGAACATGCACCGATCGACGCCGAACGACGCGAGGCAGTGCTCGATCCAGGGACGCAGCGCGTGGGCTTCCATTGTGTGTAAAGGCATGGCCAGGCCGGACAACTTGCAATGCACGTTGTCACCGAGCGCCGCGAGGGCCGAGATTCCGCGCTCCCAGAGCTTGAACTCCTCCGGTTCGTCCGACCGCGGCCAACCGGCGTGCTCGACGACGATCGTGAGGTTGTCCCAGTCGGCCAACGCGGCGGCGGACGCCTCGAGCTCCTCGGGATGCGCCATCAGCTCGAACACCAGGTCGCGCTCCGCGAGCGCGCGCAACACGTCGGCGCCAGGAACCGCGGTCGTCATACCGCCCATCGGGCGGATGCCGCGGAACCGGGGCGATTTCATCTGTGCGTCGAGCAGCCGCTCCGTGTTGGCGATGGGATCGCTCGGCACGATGCCCCCGATGATGGCGTCCGGGTGCCCGGTCGCGTCGGCCAGCTCGTCGAGCTCCGCGGTCTCGTCCGGTGAATAGGGCGCGCTCGCCGCGGCGACGTGCACGAACTTCACGACGTTCCAGCTCGCGGATTCCGAGAAGTAGGTGGGCTGATCGAAGAGGCGGCACATCCCCGAGATGTCGCCCATGTTGAGCTCGCGCTGGCCGGCCAAGTACGGGTACCAGTCGGCGCGTGCCGGATCCCACAGGTGGATGTGCGCGTCGACGATGCGTTCGATAGGTGCGGCCATCGCTCCTCCTTGGTTACCGGCGCGAGCCGCCAGTGACCATGTCGCGCAGCGCGCCGTCGAGCCAGTTGGGGAGAGCCGGGCCACCGAATGTGATGGTCCCGGCCGGGTTCGGATGACTGCGCAGGCCGAACCACTCGGAGTCGGCGACGAGCTCCGCACCGGAGAGCGCGCCGGCGTCGCTGCTGCTCACCAGGTACGTCACGACCTCGGCGACCCGCGCCAGCGCGGCCTGCTTCGCGCCCTCGACGCTGACCGCGAACGCGTCGACGCGGTCGGACGTGGCCGGGTGCGCGGCGCGCGAGAGTTGCGTGGCCGCTTGGGCGCGGCTGCGCCCCCCTTCAGTCGTGGCATCGACGACCGTCACGATTCGTATCGGGCGTTCCGTCGCGGCCACATGATCCGACACCGCGCGAACCCACGCGGCGTCGGTGCGGATCTGGTCGGTGATCCCGGCGTGCTCGTCGAGCACGCGCTGCCAGCCTGTGGCGTTTGGGGACGCGGTGGGTGCGGTACCGTTGCCCGCGAGCGCCACGACGACGGCGTCGATCGGACCCGCGTCGCGCGCGACGGCGGCGAGCTGTTCGGCCGTGCGTTCGAACCCATGCGCAACTTCGTCGCGGCCGGACGCGCTGCCCTGCCACACTCCGACGCCGACGCACTTGACGCCGCGCGCGGCGAGCGCGCTCGCGATCGCGGCCCCCCAATCGCGGACGTCGCTGACGATGACGCAGCGACGCGCGCGGGAGTCGGCGGGCGCGCCGGTCGTGGCCTCGTCGAACGCGGCGCCGACGCGCGGGTTGCCGCCCCCGTTGGTCGCCTGCGCGGCTTCGGCGGGTGCGAGCACGGCCGGGCCCAGCGCGTCGAGCAGGGACGGCAGCGAGGCGACGTCCGCGGTGCGCGCGGCCTCGAGCAACCTCGGCGGCACCACCCACGCGATCTCGGCGCCGTTCGAGAACATGATCTGTCCTCGGCACCAGGCGGCGAAGTCCTCGCTCGCGAGGTAGGCGCCGACCGGGCCCAGGTGCTCCGGCGGCGGCAACCCGCGCGTCGGCGCCGCGTTCGACGAGGCCACGACCGGCGCGCCCGCCGACTCCCGCGCGCGTCGCTGCGTCATCGTCAGCGACGTCCGCGATTGG
>JBKPCV010000028.1:0-23990 GCA_046727575.1 Actinomycetota bacterium | reverse complement strand
GCCCCAGATCGTCCGCTGCAAGGACGGATGGATCGGCTTGTGCATCTTCACGCCGCAGCAGTGGGACGACTTCTCCAACATGATCGGCCGCCCGGAGTTGACGGGCGACGATCGCCTGAACTCGATGGGAGGCCGCGGCCGCCACCGTGACTTCGCGCAGTCGGTCATTCGACCGTGGCTCGAGCAACACACCGCGGCCGAGATCTTCGAGCTCGGCGGCTTGTTCCGGGTGCCGGTCGCGTATGTCGGCAACGGCCGCGACGTCCTCGAGATGGAGCACTTCCAGGTACGTGGAGTCTTCGTGCCGAACCCGGGCGGATTCGTGCAACCTCGGTCACCGTTTCGCGTGCGGAGCGGAGAACGAACCGGGCCTGGGCACGCCGCGGCGCCGGACGGCGACCGGCCGCTCAGCGGTGTCACCGTGCTCGACTTCACGGCGTTCTGGGCCGGCCCCGCCGCGACCCATCTCCTCGCCACGCTCGGGGCCGACGTCGTGAAGATCGAGTCGCCGACGCGTCCCGACGGCATGCGCTTCGCGACGACGCGGCCGCCCCACGACCCCGAGTGGGTGGAGTACAGCCCGACCTTCCACGCGTCGAACCCGGGCAAGCGCTCGGTGGCGATCGACTTCTCGACGCCGCGCGGCCGCGAGCTGTTGTTCCGGCTGGTCGAGCACGCCGACGTCGTGGTCGAGAACTTCACGCCCCGGGTCATGTCCAACGCCGGGCTCGACTACGACGCGCTGGTCGCGCGCCGGCCCGACCTCATCATGGTGCGCATGCCCGCGTTCGGCCTCGACGGGCCCTGGCGCGACCGCAGCGGGTTCGCGCAGACGTCCGAACAGGTGTCGGGCATCGCGTGGCTCACGGGCACCCCCGAGGTGGAACCGATCGTCCGTTCCACCGTCGACCCGATCGCGGGCATCCACGGCGCGGTGGCGGTGCTCGCGGCGCTCGACCACCGACGGCGCACCGGTCGTGGCCAGCTCGTCGAGGTGCCGATGGCGGAGGTGGCGTTGAACGTCGCCGCCGAACCCATCGTCACGTGGTCGGCATACGGTGCGTTGCTCGACCGTCAAGGCGCGCGCGGACCGCACGGCGCTCCACAGGGCGTGTACGCGTGCCGCGGTGACGAGCAGTGGGTGGCGCTGTCGATCACCGACGATGGCGCGTGGCGCGCGCTGAGCGCGGCGCTCGGCGATCCCGGGTGGACGCGTGATCCGGATCTCGCGACCGCAGCGGGCCGGCGAGCTCGCCACGACGACATCGACCGTGAGCTACGCATGTCCTTCGCAGACGGCGACCGCGACGACGTGGTCGAGCGTCTGCTCGCGGCGGGCGTCAAGGCCGCACCGGTGTGGGACCAGAACGTGCAGGACGAGCTGCCGCAGCTCGCGCACCGCGGGTTCACGCAGTGGCTCACGCATCCCGTGGCGGGAACGGTGGGACTCCCGGGTATCGGTCTGCGATCACCGCAGTTCGACACCTCCTACCGCGCGCCGGCCCCCACCGTCGGCCAGCACACCGCCGAGGTGCTCCGCGAGCGACTGGGGCTCTCTCGTGCCGAGCTGGCCACGCTCGCGGCGAGCGGCGCAATCGGACCGGTCGAGTAGCCGCGGCGCGGCCCGCTACCGCGCGGCGTGTTGCACGAACCACTCCCTCGCCAGACGCGCCACCTGCTCGAGCGCGCCGGGTTCTTCGAAGAGGTGCGTGGCTCCGGCGACGATCTCGAGCCGCGCCTCGCCGCCGAGTTGCCGCATCGCCTTCACGTTCAGCTCCATGACGACCGGGTCGCGCTCGCCCACGATGAGCAAGGTGGGCTGGCGCACGAGCGGGAGGAAGTCGCCGGCGAGGTCTGGTCGACCGCCGCGCGACACCACCGCAGCCACCGCGTCTGGCCGCGCGGCCGCGGCCACCAGCGCGCCGCCAGCGCCCGTGCTGGCGCCGAACAGCCCAACGTTGTGGCCGGCTGTGGGTTCGTAGTCGATCAGCCAATCGACGAGTGCGATGAGGCGCGCCGACAGCAGGTCGATGTCGAACCGGAGCTCGCCGGTGCGGACGTCGACGGCCTCCTCCTCGCGCGTGAGGAGGTCGACCAGCACGGTCGCGAGGTCCGCGCGCTGGAGCTCTGCCGCGACGAACCGGTTTCGTGGGCTGTGACGACCGCTGCCACTGCCGTGCGCGAACAGCACGACCGCGCGCGCTGGATCCGGAACGACCACGTCTGCTTCGAGCACCGCGCCGGCCGCCGGGACCTCCACGTCGTACCAAGCGGCCATCACGACCTCGTCACCAGGTCATACAGAAAGGGCTTGACCCGAACGCCCGGAGGGAGTACGTTCACGGTGCCCCGAGAGGGAAAACCACGGTGTCTCGCAAGAGGTGTCGAGGGAAGCTCTCTCGGGGTACTTCGCGCGAGCTGTCGGCGGCGCACGCTGCCTCCCGGATCAATTGCGCGGAATCTGGCTCCACGGCGTGTTGGGATCGAAACCCGGTTCGCGCGGCAATCCGAGCACGCGCTCACCCACGATGTTCTTCTGGATCTCGGTCGTCCCGCCGGCGATGCTTCCGCCCGGCGATCCGACGAACACGAGCACCGGATCCGTCGGCCGCGATTCGGACTCCTCGAGGTGTCCGCGAGTGTAGGGACCGCACAGCATCCCGTGCGCACCCATGAGGTCGACGACCAACTCGCTCACACCCAGGCCGACCCGTCCCGAGAGCAGTTTCAGCACCGAGCCTTCGGGCCCGGGTACGCCCTTCTCGCGCCTGGCCTGCGCGCGCAGGCTGCCGAGCCGGAGGAGTTCCGCGTCGATCCAGAGCTTGACCAGCTGTTCGCGGCGTGCGTGAGTCTTGTCGGTGCAGTCGCGCCACGCGGCAACCGCGCTCGCAATCGGACCCGATCCGCGCGGTGCGACCTCACTGCCGATCGAGACGCGTTCGTTCATCAGCGTCGCGTTGGCGACCCGCCAGCCGTCATCGACGTCACCGACGCGCATCGTGTCCGGGACCCGCGCGTTGGTGAAGAAGACCTCGTTGAAGCCCGAGGCACCGGCCATGCTGCGGATCGGCCGCACCTCCACTCCCGGCTGCTGCATATCGATGATGAACACGGTGAGGCCCTTGTGTTTGGGGGCTTCGGGGTCGGTGCGCGCGAGCAACAGGCCCCACCGGGCGAGGTGCGCCATCGAGGTCCAGATCTTCGACCCGTTGACGATCCACTCGTCGCCGTCGGCCTCGGCGCGACTGGCGAGGCCCGCGACGTCGGAGCCGGCTCCCGGCTCGCTGAAGAGCTGACACCAGATCTCTTCGGCCGTGAAGATCGGACGGAGGAAGCGCTGGCGCTGCTCACCCGTGCCACGTGCGACGATCGTCGGTCCGCACATGCCGATGCCCATGGGATTGCGTGTCCACGGGTACCGCCGACCCGCTCGCTCGAGCGCCTCGTCGACGATCTCCTGCAGTCCCGGTGACGCGTCGAGCCCCCCGTGACCGACCGGGTAGTCCATCCGCGCGAGCCCGGCATCGAACTGCGCGCCGAGGAACGCGGTCATGTCGTCGTCGCCGTGCTCCGCGAGCAACGCTTCGACGCGGGTGCGCACCTCCTTCTCGGTGATCTCGCTCACGTCCGCGATCGTACCGAGGTTGCTCGCGCGGCGCCCGAGCGCGCAAACTCCCGCGCGACAAGCCGGTAGGACTCCACGCGATCCTCGTGACTGTGGGTCATCGTCGTGACGATGAGCTCGTCGGCCGCGGTGCGCGCGACGAAGTCCTCGAGGCGCCGACGCACCGAAATCGGGTCGCCGACGAACTGCGACTGCATCCGATCCTTCACGAGCTCGCGTTCGAACGGCGTGTAGTGGTACTCCGCGGCTTCCTCGGGTGTCGGATACACGTCGGGGCGACCGGTGCGCAGGCGGATGAACGCGAGCGCGCCCGGGTTCGCCAACCATTGCGCGCCTTCGTCGGTCTCGGCGACGATCACCGAGACACCGAGCATCACACGAGGCGCACCGAGGTGCGCCGACGGACGGAACGTGGCGCGGTAGGTCGCGAGTGCGTCCATGAGCGCAGCCGGCGCGAAGTGGTACGCGAACGAGAACGGCATCCCGAGGAGACCCGCCGCGTGCGCGCCGTACGTGCTCGACCCGAGCAGCCAGATCTCGGGTTGATAACCGCGCGCTGGAACCGCGGTGATGCGCTGGTAGGGGTGGCCGTCGGGGAACTCGCCGGTGAAGTAGGCGAGCAGTTCGCCGAGCTGCTCGGGGAACTCGTCGGCGGTCGGCGGCCCGGGCGCGCGGCGGAGGGCCTGTGCCGTGACGGGATCGGTTCCCGGTGCCCGACCGATGCCGAGGTCGACCCGGCCCGGATGGAGGGCCTCGAGCATGCCGAACTGCTCGGCGACCGCGAGCGGCGCGTGGTTCGGCAACATGACGCCACCGGAGCCGACGCGGATCGTCGACGTCGCCGCGGCAAGGTGCGCGAGCAGCACGGGTGGCGACGAGCTGGCGATGCCGGGCATGTTGTGGTGCTCGGCCACCCAGTGCCGGTGGTAGCCGAGCCGCTCCGCCTCGCGCACGAGCTCCGTGGAGTTCCGCAGCGCGTCGGCCGGCGTGGACCCGCGTCCGACGGGTGCGAGGTCGAGGATCGAGATGGGAACGGTCGTCGATGGCACGCTGCGAACAACCCCCGTGAGGACCTGAGACTTCCGCTTCCCAACGCTACGTTCAGCGACGCGTCACGCGCCCACTCGACGTCGAGCGTGGAGGAGCCGGGCATGGTGTACGAGGTTGCCGGTTGGGTCGGCGCGGCGATGGTGCTGTCCGCGTACGCGCTCGTCACGCGAGCAGGCACTTCGGTCTTCTACCACGTGCTCAATATCACGGGCGCGGCCGGGCTCCTCGTGAATGCACTGCACCATGACGCGCTGCCGTCCTCCGCGGTCAATCTCGTGTGGATCGGCATCGCGGTCTGGGGAATCGTCGTGTCGGCGCGGCAACGCCGTGTCACACCCGGCAGCGCGCGAGACCGCTGACCTCCCGGAGCGGTGCAGCCCTCCGATCGCGCCCGACTGCGGTCAGGCTGCGATGCGGTCGAGCACTGCGGCCATGTAGTCGATGGCCATCCGCCGGCTGAGGAACGACGGCTGGGGCCGGAGATCGGACATGCGCCAGCTCCATACGAGGTTCCCGGTGTCGGTCTCGCGCTGGACCAGGTCGAAGCCCTGCGCGCGCGCCCGCGTGATGACGTCCCCTTCGCGACGCGTCGTCGAGTGCACATCGGCTCCGTTCTCTGTGGCTCCGTTCCCTGTGCGCACGTCCGCATTTTCCGTCAGACACGCTGAAGGAACCCTGAATCACAACCAACGACCGAGCGCTGTCGAAGGGCGCTGCGACGGTCGAACGCGGCCGTCACGAGCACGACCAGGAGGGCGACCACCGCAAGGGGCGCGACAACCGCACGCGCGTCGGTGAGCGCGTGCCCGATCAGCCCCGCGAGCGGGTGCCGTACCACCTCGTACGACGCAACGAGGAGGACACCGGACGCGGCGGTGACGCCCGAGACGCGGCTCCTGTGGTCCAGCGATGCGGCGGGCAACGCCCACGCCACGTAACCGGGGAGCATGTAGGCGGCTCCGAGCGTCAACGTCGTCACGCTCGCAGTGACCGCGCCGGGCGTATCCGTCGCGAAGCCGAGTATCACGGCAAGCGTCAAGAGTGCGAGACACGCGAGCACGAGATGAGGTGGTGGAAGTCCCACGCCGATGATCGGGAGCGCGCGCCACGCGGACGCGCTCGAGTAGGCGACACCGGCGGTCCTCAAGGGTGCGACGAACGCGGCGGGTCCGGCGAGGAGATAGCCGGCGGAGACGAGCGCGAACGCGGCGAAGGCCATTCGTCGCGCCGCGCCGCGTCCGCGGCCGACGTAGGTCGCGACGACGAGCGCCACCATGCCGACGACGCCCGTGATCTTGACGAGCGCGCCCAGCCCTCCGACGACACCGGCCGCGACGTCGCTCTCGCGACTCGCAAGGACGAGCGCGCCGAGGAGCGCCAGTCCGACGAGGATGTCATTGTGTCCGCCGTTCACGATGTCGAGGCCCATCACCGGGTTGGCGCCGAGGAACGCGACCGCGCCGGCCGACCGCGTGCTTCTCCACACCACCCAGCTCGCCACGATCAGTGCCACGGCCGCGAGGAGCTGGTAGGAGAGGCGCGTCGGCAGCGCCGCGACCCCCACCAGCGGCGCCGTCAATGCGGAGTATGCCGTGAACACTGGCCCGTACACCGACGGGACGTGTGCCCAACCGTTCCCCGTGATGTGCAGGAGCGGGTCGTGCGGGAAGGCAGCCGGCACGTGTGTGTAGGGATTGGCGTGGTACAGCGCGACCAGCCGGCCGTAGATCGCGTACCAGAACAGATCCCCCGTCTCGCGCGGAAACGCGATGACGGCAGCGACACACGAGCCCCCCAGCGTGACCGCGACCAACCGGATGGAGAGGCCGCCCCAGCGCTGCTCCGCGTGCATCATCACCACATAGGCGGCACACGCGACGAGCACGAGCACGATGTGGAGTTCTCGCGGGACGGACGCGTCGAACAGCAAGACCACGGCCAGCGCGAGCGAGCTCACCACGAGCGCCGCCGGCGCGATCCGCCCCGCAGCCGTACGACGCACAGTCGGGAGAATCTGCTTCTTGCGCTGAATACACGCTGAAGCGTGGACGCTGCTACCCGGTCTTCATCGGAGCACGGACTTTCTCGGACACTCCTTCCCCGATCGGGAACTCGACGACGAAGCGCGCGCCGGGAGCATTCTCGAGCGCGATGAATCCTCCGTGCGCAACGACGATGTCGTGTGTGATCGCGAGGCCGAGCCCGGAGCCGCCGGTGTCGCGTGCTCGCGCGTTGTCGAGGCGCGTGAACCGCTCGAAGATCCGATCGCGCTGCTGTGCGGGGATGCCGGGGCCGTCGTCAGCGACCGTGAATCGCACGGCGCGCTCGGTCTCGTGCAACGAGACGTGGATGGCGGAGCGCGCGTGCCGGGCGGCGTTGTCGAGTAGGTTCCGTACGGCCCGCGCCAGCTCGTCGGGGTTCCCGTCGAGCTGTGCGCCGGATACCTCGCTCGTGTCGACCCGATGCTGGGTCCTCGCGCGTAGCCGGCGCGCTTCACTCAGCACGATCTCGTCGAGGTCGACGGTTTCGCGCGGTGAACGCTCCACCAGACCCTCGGTACGCGCGAGCGCGAGCAGGTCGTCGACCAGTCGCTGGAGCCGGATGGTGTCCTCCAAAACGTCGCGGTCCGTGGTCTGCCAGTCGGCGCCTTCGGGGTGCGCGAGGTCCACCTCGAGCTGTGCCCGAATGCCGGTGAGCGGGCTGCGGAGCTCGTGGCTCGCATCTGCCACGAAGCGACGCTGGCGCCGCGTGGCGTCATCGAGACGCGCGAGCATGGCGTTCATCGTCTGCGCGAGGCGACCCACCTCGTCTGCGGTCTGCGGCTCGGGCACCCGACGCGAGAGATCCTCCGCACCGATGGCTTCGACCTCGGCGCGCATCGCCTCGACTGGGTGCAGGGCCCGCCCCGTCACCACCCATGTCGTCGCACCGACGAGGAAGAGCAGGATCGGGAGCCCGACGAGCAGGAGGGCGACCAGGTTGTCGGTCGTGTTCTGGACCGGCTCGAGGCTTCCCGCCACGTAGACCGTGTAGACGCCGCTCTTCGTCGACACGCGACGCGCGACGACGCGAAACGGTGTGTCGCCTGCGGGCAGATGATCGACTGTCTCGACTGCGTATCCGTCCCGCCCGGCTTGGAGATGACTGATGCGCGCGCCGTAGCCGACGTTGTTCGACGCCGCGACGATCACACCGCTCGAGTCGACGACCTGGACGAGGTTCTCGTCGCGGCGCGGCACCGCGAGCGAGCCGGTGAGCTCGCCGTCGGTGACACTCGCTGCCACGTCGCGCGAGCGCAGCCGTGCGGTGGTCTCGATGTCGTCGGTCAGCGCGTTCCGCTGGGCGTGGACGAGCCACACGCCGCCGGCACTCAGTGCGAGGGCCACGACCGCGACGGCGGCGACCGTGACCCGCACCCGCACCGTCGCCAACCGTCGCATGATCAACCCCCTGCCGGATCGAGCCGATAGCCGGCTCCGCGAATGGTCTGGATCAGCTGGAGTCCGAACGGCTCGTCGAGCTTCTTGCGCAGGTGACGGATGTAGACCTCCACGATGTTGGGATCGCCTTCGAACGCAAAGTCCCACACGTTGTTGAGGATCTCGCTCTTCGTCACCACCTCACCGCAGTGGCGCAGCATGAACTCCAGCACGGCAAACTCGCGCGCAGTGAGCGCGACGTCGACGCCACGTCGCTCACAACGATGGCGCGCGGGATCGAGCTTCAGGTCACCCGCTTCGTAGACGACCGGCGTCGCGCGACCGGTGCGGCGCAGCAACGCCCGAAGGCGGGCGAGCAGTACGACGAACGAGAATGGCTTCGTCAAGTAGTCGTCGGCGCCGGTGTCGAGCGCCTCCGCCTGGTCGTACTCACCGTTCTTGGCGGTGAGCATCAGAATCGGCGTCCAATTCCGCGCTTCACGCAGCTGCCCGCACACCTTGTAGCCGTTGAGCCCCGGCAACATGATGTCCAGGACGATGACGTCGTAGTCGTTCTCGCTCGCCAGCCAGACGCCATCGGGTCCGTTCAGCGCAATGTCGACGGCGAAGCCTTCGGCCTCGAGGCCGCGCCGCACGGCGGACGCCACCTTCTTCTCGTCTTCGACCACCAGCACGCGCATGATTCCCCCTCGGCGGGATTGTCGCGCCGGCCACCTGAAGATCTGCTGAACCGGAGCCGAGGAAGGCTGTCCCGCGGGCGTGCGAGGGGCTGCCTTCAGACGCGCTCTCAGACGTTCAGCCTGGGCTCAGGTTGGGAGGTGCATCATGTGAGGCGAAGCACTTCCCCCCGCGACACCGGGAGCGACCTCGAAACGGGCCGCTCCCGGTGTTCGCGTCTGGCGTCAGTGGTGCGCGTGGGATCCGACGTCAGCCGAGGAAGGCGATCACGCGTACCTCGACCGTCCTGATCGCAGGCACACGCGGCTCTTGCAACCGAGTACGTGCCAGCGGAGTAGGCGCGACGCGCGCCCCTCCTGCCAGTCTTGGCAGCATGACGGATGCTTCCGAGTACACGGACTCTGTCCATCGACTCGCGCCGTTCACGAAGGAGTTGGGCATCGTCGCCACGAGCGTCGATCCCACGCGGGTGGAGGCGATCGCCGAATGGAAGCGAGAATGGTGCACCGCGGGGAACACGCTCCACGGTGGCTTCATCATGGCGTTGGCCGACTCCGTGGGCGCGATGTGCGCGACGCTGAACCTGCCTCGCGGCGCGGATACGTCGACGATCGAGTCGAAGACCAACTTTCTGCGCGGTTGCACCGGCGGCACCGTGACGGGCGTTGCCACACCACTGCACGTCGGACGGCGCACGATCGTGGTGCAGACCGACGTCTCCCGTGACGACGGCAAGCTCGTCAGCCGCACCATCCAGACCCAGGCGGTCCTCACGAACTGACCCTCCCCGCCATCATGCCGGGTCGGGGTCGTCCAGGGTGAGCCGTGCGTCGAGTCGCTCGGCGCGCAACCCCCTCAAACCGTCGGAGGGGTGGTAGACCAAACGCGAGCGAACAACGACAAGGACGGGGATGACATCCAACGGGTTTCGTATCGGCAAGCTGTTCCACCTGACTCCGCTCGTCGACTCCATCGCCGACGCAGAGTTCTTCTTCGGCAGCCTCTTCGCACCGCTGTGTGTCATGCGGAACTATTCCGCACACTGGCACCGGCATGGCGCGATCTATGTCATTGCCGAGACCTCCATCGAGGCGATGCAGCCCCTCCCCCCCGAGGATGGCCAGAAGGGCACGAGTTGGTTCCGCTACATGGACCGGTATGGTCCGCGCGTCCACAACATCGCGTTCTACGTCGACAACACGCCCGCGGTGGCGCGCCGCCTGGAGGGGGCGGGGGTGCGGATCACCGATGGCGGGAGCCCGGGCACGGTGTTCGCGCACCCGAAGGACACACCGGGGATGCTCGAGTTCAGCGAGTCGGCTGGCCCGGCTCCCTGGCACCGTACCGACCCTCGATTCAGCCCGCACTGGCCGGCATTCCGCGACGACTTCTGGCCGAATCAGCATCCCCTGGGTCTCGAACGGCTCTCGCACGTCACTGTCGTGGTGCACGATGTCGCCTCGGCTGCCGTCTTCTACACCGACGTGCTCGACGCGGTCGCGCTCCCCGATCAAGACGCCTCGGTCGCCGACGCCGAGGCGCGGTTCCTGTTGGTCGGCGAGGACACGATCGTGGAACTCGCGCAGCCACGCGACGCGACCTCGGTGCTCGCGCGTGAACTGGCCAGTGTGGGACAGTGCGTGACCGGGATCACGTTCAAGGTGCGCGACCTGGAGCAAGCGGAGCGCTATCTCGGTCTTCATCGAGCACCGGTCGCCGAGGTCAACGAGCACGCGCTCGTCCTCGAACGCGCTCGCACCTGGAACACCGACTATCGCTTCTCCGACCGCGCGCTCGTCGGCGATGCACGTTCACCTTGAGGGCTACCGTCGAAACGGCGGCACGGTCCGAGGAGGCGCCATGGCGACAGCAGGCCACCACATCCTTCGTGTGCTTCGGGACGCCGGCGTTCCGTACATCTTCGGCGTACCCGGCGGCGGGACCGTCGGCATCTTCACCGAGAGTCCTGAGGTGCCGGACGGCGTGGAGGCATTGCTCGTGCGCACGGAGACGCAGGCGGCGATCATGGCCGACGCGTACGCGCGCGCCAGCGGGCAACCGGTCGCGATCATGGGACAAGGCGCGTTCATGGGATCGTACGCGGTGTTCGGCGTGACCGAGGCGTTCCACAGCAGTTCGCCGATGATCGTCTTCGGAGACACCTCCGACAACAACGCGATGCCGCTGCCGACGAGTCAGAACGTCACCGGCGACTATGGCCATGCCGATCTGCTCGGCATCATGCGGCACATCACGAAGTACGCAACGCTCGCGACGACGCCCCGTGAGGCCGTGTTGGGCACCCACGAAGCGCTTCGTCACGCGACCAGCGGCGCGCCGGGGCCCGCTGCTGTCGTCATGCGCAGCGCCGCGGTGGTCGGCGACATCGACGAGGCCACCGCCGCTGACCTCCACAATCCGAAGCGGGGCACGGTTCTCGCGCCGCCGGCCGCGGACGCACCTTCCGTCGACGAGGCTGCGGCGGCGCTCGTCGACGGCGAGCGGCCCGTCATCATCGCGGGAAAGGGTGTGCACAACGCTGCCGCGCACGCAGAGCTGCGAGAACTGGCATCGCTGCTCGGCGCAGCGGTGACGACGTCGTACAAGGGCAAGAGCGCGATCGCAGAGAGCGATCCGCTCGCACTGGGAATGATGGGTACATACGGCCGCGCGGTCGCCAACGACACGGTGCGGGATGCCGACGTCGTCCTGGTCGTCGGTGCGAAGCTCACCGGGAGTGATCGCGCCGGAGGCCGCCTGGTCGACTCGGCGCGCCAGACCGTGGTCCAGGTCGACGTCGAACCACGTCACGTCGGATGGTCGGTTCCCGTCGACGTCCCGTTGGTCGGCGACGCGCGCGTCGTGCTCCGCCAGCTCGTGACCGCGTGCCGGGCGCGAGGACCCGAGCGCGACCGCGCCGAACGCACCGTGGCGAGCCTCGCGGAACGGCGGGCCACCGACCCGCTCTCCAACGACGACGCGGTCTGGGAAGAGAGCTCGCCGGTGATGCCGCAACGACTCGTGCGTCTGCTCCAGGAGAACCTCGACCCGATGAGCAACGTCACGCTCGACGCCGGCTTCAACCGCGTCTGGATGTGCCTGTTCTTCGAGACCCAGAAGCCATGGTCGCTCTTCGCGCCCGGCGGCCTTGCCGGTATGGGTTGGGCCCTGCCGGGGGCGCTCGGTGTGAAGCTCGCCCGGCCCGACGAACCGAGCGTCGCGGTCGCGGGCGACGGCGGCTTCATGATGGCGATCTCGGCGCTCGCCACTGCGGTGGAGCACGACATCCCGGTCGTCTGCGTGGTGATGAACGATGCCGGCCTCGGTATGGTCCGTCACCACCAGGGTGGTCGCGAGGTCGCGTCGAACTTCGGCTCGATCGACCATGCCGCCATCGCACGCGGCTTCGGTGCCGGCGGGGTGCGTGTCGACGACAGCCGAGATCTTCCCGCGGCGATCAAGGACGCGCAGGCGGCGAACCGTCCGACGGTGATCGACGTCGTGGTGAACCGCGACGTCAATCCAGATCGCTACCGCGCGCGCCCTCGACAGGTCACCGAGACCTGACGGTCCGCGGTAACGACACGCCGCTATACCGACTCGGGCCCGCGCGCCGCGGCTACGTCAGTTCCTTCCCGCAGAAGAGCTTGCCGCCGAACGCCGGCTCCCAGTGGTCGCCCACCATCTACAGGCACAGGAGCGGCTTCCCGAACGCGGGCTTGAAGTCGACCGGCTGGATCAGACCGCCGGCGTCGAATCCCTTCACCGCACGGAGCTTCTTGATGAAGTTCGCCTGTGTGGGACACCTACCCGCGACCTCGAGACCCTTGATCAGTGTCCCAGCGGAGAGCCACGACACCATCGAGATCTGGCTCGTGACCGCGTCGATCCCGTTCACCTGCACTCGACTCCGCGTCCCTACGGATTGTCCCTTCTACCGCCGACACGGCCCGGTGCAAGGCAGGTCAGCGGCGCTGCCGTGTCACGATGCCGCGCAGGAACGCTGCCTGTCCGGCGTGCTGGAGGTTGTCCGAGATGACACTGACCAACCGGACACCGAGCGACACGGGAGGGTCCCATCTCTCGTCGACGATGCGGTCGAGATCGGGGTCTGTGATGCCTCGCACGTACCGGAGCGTGTGCTCGTGGACGTCGTCGTAGTAGCCCGTCAGCACCTCGCCGGACGGCACCTGCACGGCGGCGACCTCGTTCGCGGTGTGCCCGTACCCGGTTGCGCGCGTGTCGAACGGCAAGGAGAACCGCTCGGCCCAGCGTCGTGACGTCCACACCTGCTCGGTGTGCGCGACGTCGGCAACGTGGTCGTCCTGAATGCGCGTGAGGTGCCAGACCAGCCAGGCGATGGAGTTGGCGTCCGCATCGGCTCGGAACGCGAGCTGGTCGGGAGTCAGCCCGTCGACCGCGTGATCGACGATCTCACGGATCCTCCCGAACGCATCGACGAGCAGCTCCGCGCTGGTCATCAGAACGGCTTGGCCACGCCGACGACCGGACCCGGGGTGAACGTGGCCGGCAGGTCGACGAGGCCCGTCATCGCTGGACTGCCCAGGTACTGCCGCACAGTGTCGAGATCGACCGTGTAGTCGGGAATCCGCTCGAGTACCTCTTTGACCATCACCGTGAACATGACGCGCGCCAGGTGCGAGCCGATGCAGCGGTGTGGGCCGAGCCCGAACGCGAGATGGCGATTGACGCGCCGGTCGAGGACCACCTCGTCGGGACGGTCGAACTCCGTTGCGTCGTGGTTCGCCGAGAGCCAGCTGATCAGCACGCGGTCGTTGCGGCGCAGCTGCTGCCCGCACAGCTCGACGTCGCGCGTCACGGTTCTGCTGAGCGTCTGGTTCACCGAGTAGTAGCGCAGGAACTCGTCGGCCGCGTTGACGTACAGTTCCGGCCGCTCGATGAGCTGTGTCCGCAACTCGGGATGGGCGGCGAGGTGATAGAGGGCCCACGACGTCAACGACGTCGTGGTGTCGACGCCCCCACCGATCAGGTTCCACAAGATGTCGTAGATCTGAGCGTCGCTGAGCGGTGCTCCCTCGATCTCGAGGCGCACCAGGAAGCTCGTCAGGTCGTCCTTCGGATCGGCGCGTCGCGCGGCGGCGAACTCCAGCAGCTGGGCGCCCATTTCCTCCATGGGCGCGGTCGCCCGCATGTACTCCTCTGACTGCACGGGATAGCTCAATACCGCGTGGAACATGTCGGCGTAGCGCTTCCAGTCGTCGCACGGGAGGCCCATCATCTTCATCGTGAGCGCCGCTGGGACCGGGTTGGTGTAGTCGAGCACGAGGTCCATCGCGCCCGTCTCGATCTTCTGGTCGAGAAACCAGGTCACCGACTGCTCCATGAACGGCCGCATCACGTCGACCGCGGGCGGCGAGAGGAACGGGTTGAGCGCACGCCGCAACTCCTGGTGGTACGGCCCGTCGACCTCGCCGATCCCGAGCGCGGGAACGCCTTCGGGCCGCGGGATTCCGGTCTCGCCGTAGTAGTCGATGCCGTCGGGCGCGTTGGGGGCGTACTTGTGGGCGAACGTCTCGCCGTCGCGGGCGACCTGTGCGACGCCCTCGTAGTTGGTCACCATCCAGAAGCCGCCGTAGCGCGTGTTGAACGCGACCGGGCACCGCTCGCGGAGCACGGCCCACTCGTCGAGCTCGTTCAGGTTGAACGCGTCCGTGTGGTGGTCCACGTCGATGCGTACGCTGCTGCTGACGTCCTCGGGCTTCGTGGGCACGGTCACCTCGCTCCCCAGCCACCGGGTGCGGCGGCCCGCGACAGTCTGACATGAGCCATGATTTCGTCGTGGGAGTTCGCGCACCCGACCCCACTGAGTACGACCCCGGCTACGGGCCGTTGGTCACCACACGTGTACGGGTCACGACGTGGAACCTCTGGGGACGCAACGGCCCGTGGGAAACGCGGCTGCCGGTCATCGTGGAGAACCTGCGCGTGATCGACGCCGACATCCTCGCGTTGCAGGAGGTCTGGGAGGACGACGGTCGGAACCAGGCGCGTGAGCTGGCCGACGCCCTCGGCTACACCGACCCGGTGTACGCGCACAACTTCGAGCAAGACGGCGTTCGTTCCGGCAACGCGGTGCTCGCACGCTGGCCGATCACGCGGCACCAGGTGCGGGTGCTGCCGCGTCGCGGGGCCTTCGATGCTCTCGACGAGGAAGGTGAGGAGCGTCTCTGTGTGTTCGCCGAGGTCGACGGACCACGCGGCCCGATCCAGGTGTTCTGTGCCCACCTGAGCTGGGCTGCGGACCACAGCGCGGTGCGCCAGGAGCAGACGCGTGACATCGCCCGCTTCCTGAGCGAGAACAGACCGCGCTCGTTCCCCGCCGTCGTCTGCGGTGACTTCAATGCTGAGCAATCGAGCGACGAGCTGCGGCTGCTGACTGGCCAGGCCGCGTCGCCCGTACCGGGCGTTGCGCTCCGGGACGCGTGGCGGGCCGCGGGCAACCACGATCCGGGTTACACATGGTCGAACAGCAACCCGTTCGCGGCGGCGACGCTCGACCTCGACCGCCGCATCGACCACGTGATGGTCGGCCAACCGAAACTCGGCGGCGTCGGTCACGTGCTCGCGGCGAGCGTTGCCGGCGACGTCACCGTCGACGGCATGTGGGGCTCCGACCACCTCGCCGTCGTCGCGGAGCTGCGGTACTGACGGTGCCCTCCGTTTTGGCGTCAAACAGCGTCGATATACGACAGTCATCGACGCCAAAACGAGCGAGAAAGGAGAAGCATGCCTTCGTACGACGTGATCATCATCGGCGCCGGGCACAACGGCCTGACGTGCGGCTGCTACCTCGCGCGAGCGGGGCTGAAGGTGCTCGTGCTCGAGCGGTACCGCGACTTCGGTGGCATGACGATCACCGAAGAGATCGCGGGAGCCGGCTTCCACTCCGACATCCACGCCAGCGGCTTCCTCGTCGCGAAGCTCTCCCCCGCGCTCGACGAGCTCGACCTCGCCGGTCACGGACTCGAGCTGATCACACCGGACCCGAACTGGGCGCACGTTCGCAGTGATGGCGCGTACGTCCTCGTCCGCCGCGACGTGGAGGGCACCGCACGCGAATTGGCGCGGTTCTCCGAGCAGGACGCGCAGACGTACCGCGCCCTGTACCAGCGCTTCCTCGCCGAGAAGCCCAACATCGTGGCGGGCATGTTCTCCCCGCCTCCGTCGATCGCGTCCGAGATCGAGGCCGTCGCGCAACGACCGGGTGGCATGGCCGACTACCGGTTCTCGCTGCAGAGCGTCCGGTCGTGGGCGGAGGAGACGTTCGAGTCCGAGGACGTCCGAGCCTTCGTCGCATCCTTCGCGCTGCACGCCGGGCTCTCGCCCGACGAGGTGGGCGGCGCGGAGTTCGCATGGCTCTTCATGTCCACTGTCCAGGACGTCGGCTGCAGCACTGTCAAGGGCGGCATGCACGAGGTATCGCGCGCGCTCGCAGACGTGTTGCGCGGGCACGACGGCGAGATCCGCACTGGCGAGCGGGTCGAATCGATCGTCGTGCGCGACGGTCGAGCGGTGTCGGTGCGCCTGACCGACGGCGAGGAGATCGCGGTCGGCGGTGTGGTCGCGTCGAACGTCGATCCCGGCCACCTCGTCCTCGACCTGCTCGGCGAGTCGGTCGTCGGATCGGTCATTGCCGACAAGATCCGCCAGTACGAGTGGGGCGACTCGTTCTTCACGGTGTACGTGGCGCTCGATCAGCCGGTCGCGTTCGCGGCGGTGCCGGACGGCAGCCGAGCGAGCTACAGCCACGCGGCGGGACCGTCGGTCAACGACCTCGCGGTCATGTTCGACCAGTGCCGGGACGGCAAGCTTCCCGCGATGCCGATGATCGGCATGGTCAACGAGTCGCTGGTGGACGCGGGACGAGCGCCGAGCGGCAAGGGATTGCTCAAGCTCGTCGCGCACTACGTGCCCTACGAGCTGACCGGCGACGCCACCGGTACCGGGATCCCCAGCGACAGCTGGGATGCCGCGCGCGAGCCGTACGCCGACTACCTGCTCGGTTGGCTCGACGAGTGCTTCATCCCCGGCCTCCGCAGCAAGGTGGTCCGTCGAGTCGCCAACTCACCGGTCGACCTCGAACGTCGCATCACCAGCGCGGTCCGGGGCACGCACCAGCACGGTGCGTTCCTCCCGTACCAGAACGGCTCACTGCGGCCCGTTCCCGAGCTCGGCAACTACCGCACGCCGGTCGAAAACGTCTTCTTGTGCGGTGCCGGGAGCCACCCGGGTTCGGGCGTGTCGATGGGCCCCGGCTGCAACGCCGCTCACGTGATCCTCGAGCACCTCGGGCTGCCGGTCGCGGTCGCGACCGGTGACTGACACCACCGCTGACTGACACCCCTCGCGACAGCGCCTCGCGCGTGTCAAGCCAGTGGCATGAAGCGCGTCACCAGGCGTAGGCCTCCGGGGCGGCGCCGCCGGGACCGGGGAAGATCCGGTCGAGCTCGTCGACCACGTCGGCGCTGAGTCGCACGTCGAGCGCACCGAGCGCGGTGTCGAGCTGCTCGACGGTCCGCGGACCGATGATCGGCGCGGTCACCGCCGGGTTGTGGAGGAGCCACGCGAGCGCCACATCGGCGGGCGGTGCGCCGATCTCGGCGCAGAGCTTTTCCCACGCCTCGAGCTTGCTCCGGTTCGCCTCGACCTGAGTGTGCATCCGCTCGCTGCCGCGTCGCCCACCACGCTCGCGCTCCGCCAGCACACCGCCGAGCAGGCCACCCGCGAGCGGGCTCCACGGAATCACTCCCACGCCGTAGTCGAGGCACGCCGGTAGCACCTCGAGCTCGACGATGCGCGCGTTCAGGTTGTACAGGCTCTGCTCCGACACCAGACCGAACGACTGGCGACGGGCCGCGGCTTCGTTCGCCTTGACGATGTGCCAGGCGGCGAAATTGCTGCTGCCGACGTACAGAACCTTGCCTTGCGCGACGAGCACGTCCATCGCCTGCCAGATCTCATCCCACGGCGTGTCTCGGTCGACGTGGTGCATCTGGTAGAGGTCGATGTGATCGGTCTGCATGCGCCGCAGGCTGTCCTCGCAGGCCTGCCGGATATGGAGCGCGGAGAGGCGACCGGTGTTGGGCCAGCTGCCGCGCGTGCCGTACACCTTCGTCGCCATCACGACCTTCTCGCGTCGACCGTCGCCCTGCGCGAACCAGCGCCCGACGATCGACTCGGTGCGACCGCCTCCGCCGCCGTAGACGTCGGCGGTGTCGAAGAAGTTGAGTCCGAGGTCGAGTCCGCGGTCCATGATGCGGAACGCTTCGTCCTCGTCGGTTTGCACTCGCCCGCCGCCAGCCGGCATGCCGAAATTCATGGTGCCGAGGCAGAGCGGACTGACACGCAAGCCGGTACGTCCGAGAAGTCGATAGTCCATTGCCGCACCCTACGTCGTCGAAGCGCTACGGCCCGCCGAGCACGCTCCATGCGGCCAGCAGCTCGTTCGCGGTCACGATGGTCGCGATCATCGACAGCGAGTTGTCGATGACGCTCGCTGCGTACTCGGCCGGCACACCGGCAACCGCGTCGCGCACGATCACCACCTGATATCCGAGGTCGAGCGCGGTGAGCGCCATGCCGAAGACTCCGAGGTTCACGGAGACACCGGTGGCCACGACGGTCCGGATGCCGAGGTTCCGCAGGATCTGGTCGAGCGACGTCGACGTGAACGGCGTCATGCCGTGCAGGCGCGGGACCACGATGTCGCGCGGATCCTCGAGACCGGCGACGAGCTCCACGCCGGGCGTCCCGAGCTCCGTCGGGCCGTGACCACGTTCACGGCGGAGGCGCTCGCTCCGCGCGAAGATCTTGCAGTTGACCGCGGCCCCGGCTCCGTCGGGCCGCGTCACGTGGGTGCAGTGCACGACCCGCACACCCGCATCGCGGGCCGCGGTACAGACCCGTCGCACGACGTCGAGCATCCCCGTTCGCTCGACTTCATCGACCAGTGCGGGGAGCATCGCACTGCTGCCCACTACACCCTCCTGGAGCTCCATCGTGAGCACTGCGGTAGTCGACGGCTCGATGATTCCCCGCAGGAACTCCTCACGCCTCGTTCGTGTCTCGTTCATCGGCTGCCTCCCGATCCCGCGGCCGAGCGCCCACGTTACGGGTCAGGAGGCCAACGGTTCTTCCCGTCGACTCGCGTCGAGCGCCAGGAGTCCCGCGGCAGCCGGGTCATGTGCGGCGAGGATGCGCGTGCCGGGATTGGTCGCGCACAGTGCGAGGACCTTCTCACGCGTCTTATGCAGCTGACGCCGGCTGCCGACGCCGCCCGAAACACCGCGCTCGAACGCGTGAACGTCGTACGTCAGGTCGCCCGCGAGCAACAGGGGCGGACTGTCGGGTCGCCGTACCAACATCGACATGGAACCCGACGTGTGCCCGGGGGTCGGCAGGATCACCAGTGAGCCGTCGCCGAACAGGTCGTGTCCAGTCGTGAACGGCCCGAGCGACGGGTCGTCCAGCCTGTCGTACTCGACGGGCGTCCACGTGAGGCCGGGTCTCTCGATGTGCTCGCGGAGCAGGCCGCGGGCCCCGGCCATCGGGCGATGCAGCGACCGCCACTCGTCCGGCGAGACGAGCAGCTCCGCGTGCGCGATCTCGCCGACGCCCCCGATGTGGTCCTGGTGGAGGTGCGAGATCACCGCAGTCCTCACGTCGGCTGGCCGGAACCCGAGGCGCTCGAGGCCGGCGGTCATCGTCTCGGTCTCGGCGATGTGGAACCGCGCAAGGCGTCGGTAGATCACCCCGACCGGCCCGTCCGGAAAGTAGTGCGGATCGGTCACGGAGGCCCGGTCCTGTCCCGTGTCGAAAACGACGACTCCGTCGGCGTGTTCGACGACATAGACGTTGATGGGGCGGCCGGTGAGCCAGCCTCGTGACGTGAGGATCCACCAATACGTCGGTGATCGCCCTCGGTGTGCGTGCTGCGGATGGATGTCGACGGTTCCCGTACTGAACCGCGCGACCCGCTTGATCTTGGATTTCACGGATCCTCCTCCTCTGCCTTGCGTATATGATACGCTAACACAAGCGTATGTCATACGCAAGCGAAGATTCGTAAGAGTGAAGGTCCGACATGGCGAAACCTCGAAGAACCACTCGCGTGAAGCGGGGGGCGGCGCGGCGGGTGCCACGCAATACGCTCTCCCGCGGCCGCATCGTCGAGGCCGCGCTGACGCAACTCGATGCCGAAGGGCTGGACGCGGTCACGATGCCGTCGCTCGCCGAGCGCCTCGGCGTGGGAACCATGTCGCTCTACCGGCACGTCCAGGACAAGGACGACCTGGTCAACGCGGTCGCCGAGCGAGTGCTGAGCGAGGTGCAGGTGCCGGACGGCGCGCCGGACGACTGGGAAGGGCGCGTCGTGGGCTACCTCCGTCGGCTACGCGACGCGACGATCGGACATCCCGGACTCGCGCGCATCCTTGCCCAACGAGGGCTGACTGTCGGCCCAGTGTTCGATCAACTCGAGGAGACGCACAGCATTCTGCGGGCTGCGGGCTTCTCCGAGCTCGATGCCGTGCGCACGTTCTACAGCTTGCTCACGTACGTCTTCGGCTTCGTGGTGTGGGAACTTCCCCGCGTCCATGAACAGCCGGCCGAGATCTACACCGCAGCTTGGGAGGAGTCCATCGACCACCTCGACCCCGACTCGTACCCGAGCCTGCACGCGCTGCGCGGCGAGCTTGCGACCGTGGCCTCTCCGGACCAGTTCGAGTACGGGCTCGCGCACCTCGTCGAGTCGTTGCGTCCGCGCGGTTGAGATCCCCGGGGTGGCAGTTCCGGTCCACTGCAGGCTTGCGACGGGCGAGGTCACCTCATCGCTCCGCGGAGCGCGGTGACGCCCTCGGGTCGATCCGTGGTCATGCCGCCGGTTCGGTGCCCCTGCGTTCCTGGACGAGCCAGCCGTTCCCGTCCGGATCGTTGAAGCTCAGGAACGAGCCATAGTCGCGGCGTTCGGGATCGAGGCCTGCGGTCTGTCCGGCCTCCCCGAAGTGGAAGAAGTCGCTGACGTCGATCCCGCGGTCGACGAGCTCGCCGCGCGCGGCTTCGATGTCCGTCACCACGAGGTGCAGACCTTCCGCCGAGCCCGGCGGCGAGGCAGTGAGCCCGGTGCCGACGGCGATCGAACAGGCGGAACCCCGCGGCGTGAGCTGGACGACCCGGAATTCGTCACCGGCGCGGTGGTCCACATCGAGATTGAAACCGACCTGCTCGTAAAACGCTTTGGCGCGATCCACGTCGGAGACGGGGAGCACGATGTTCTCGAGTTTCCAGTCCACGTTGAGAGCCTCCTCGGGGTTGGATGGTTGCTGAGTGTTCCGCGCGAAGGGCGAGACTGCGCCGAACACAGAAGCTCATCAGGAAGGTCCATCGGCTCGGCGAGCACCCCCACGCCGTTCTTCGCCGACACGACAAGGTCGGCGGAATCGGCGACGGCGAAGATCACCCCCCAGTGTGGCGGCGTCTCCCGTGCCGCCGACTGGTCACCGCTTCTTCGCCTTCCCTCCCCGGAAGAGCTCGCGCCAGTCGTCGGCGTCGATCTCGACGTTGTACTTCTTCGCTGCCTTCTTGATGCGGTTCCAGGCGCGCGTCCGCTCGGCGTCGGAGACGCCTTCGACCTGATCGAAGCGCGCGACGGCGTTCCGCACGTGGGCACCATCAGTGATCGGTTCCTTGCGCTGCTTCGGGAACGCAAACTCTGTGTCGGGAAGCCGATTCTGCGCCGCGGTGCTGATGCCCTGCGACCGCTTCGGGACTTTCGCGCCGTGTGCACGCGCACTCTGAACCTTTCTCGCCTTCTTGATGTTGCGCCGTGCCGCTTCCTTCTGTTTGGCAGTGGCCATGACGGACTCCCTCCTCGTCGACTCGCGGTCCGCGGCTGACTGCTCAACCGGCTGCGGTTTACCCCACAGCGTCTGCGACTACTCGCCGGTCACACGGCGCGCCGTACGCGCGCTCGCGGCGGAATCCTGCGGCTCCTCGCCCGGGACTCCTTCGATCACGAAGACGTCTTTCCACTCGGCGAGCTCCGCGACGCGCACCATGAACGGGGATGGACTGCGGAGCGTGACACCACCGTGGGAAGCGACGGCCTCCGCGAGCACGCGAAGCCCCGCCCCGTCGATGAACTCGAGCCTGCTGCAGTCGATCACGAGCGGCCCCTCGACCAATGCCAACACGTCGGCGAGTTGCGGGGCGTACGCGGCGTCGAGCTCGCCCGTGATACGGACCAGGGTTCGACCGTCCACCCGACCCACGAAGAGCGTGCTGCCGCGCATTCGGCGCTCCCCGGCTCAGCACCCCATACGGCCGGCCCGCTCCCCCGCTGCTCGAGCCGCACGAATTCAATCCACGCCGCAACACCGCTCGTCAACCCGCTCAATCGCCGCGAATGTGACAAAAGGGCCAGTTCGTCGCGCCGCGGACGCGGTCATGCGACGGTTAATCGGCCATCGCGCGGGGTAGCCACTCGGAGTCCCCGGTCTGAAGGAGCACCGATGCGTCTCATCATCCGGCTCGCCGTCTTGGCGCTGGCAGCAGTGGGAGCGAAGAGCCTCTACGACCGGTTCGCGCCGCAGGTCGCCGCGTCGCGCGAGCCGGCCGCCGGGGTCCTCGACTCCGCGAAGGGCGCCGCCAAGAGTGTCTCCAACCATGCGAGATCGGCTGCAAGCGATGTCGCGCGCGACGCGCGCGAGCAAGCAGCGCGCGTGCAGCAGGAAGCCGCCGAAGCGGTGAAACCACCAACCGCAACCGAGCCTCCGTCCGCGCCTCCAGCCGCGCCCGGCCCGGTGATTCAATCACCCTAACGACCAGAACCCGCTGCCCGGTGTGGCTCGGCGTCGTTCACGACTTCTGCGAGCGGCGCCTGACGATCCCAACGGGGAGGAGCCGGAACAACGCGATCGCGAGGTAGCCGATCACGGCAGCCGTCGGCAGGAAGATACCGAGCACGATCATCACGACGTACCCGCCGAGACTCGGCGTGAGGCGCTGCGTCAGCGCCTCGACCTCTTCGTCTGACGCGTTTGGCCGAATGAGGCGCGCTCGCAGCGAGTACTGCCACAACGCAGACAGGAGGACCGAAGCGGCGAGCAGCGTGATCCCGTAGATCGTCGCCGCGACTCGTTCGGCGTCGTCATGCGCGTTGTACTCGGCGAGTAATCGCGTCGGAAACGGGATGAACGACACGACCATGAGCAGCAGGAGATTGAGGCGAACGAGCACGGCGTCGGCGCGTTCGAGGTACTCGGTGATCACGCTGTGCCCGAGCCACAACGCACCGACGGTCGAGAAGCTGACCACGTAGCCCAGGTACGAAGGCCACTCGTCGGCGACCGCGCGTAGCAGGTGCTCTTCCGAACCGACGGGAACCGCGATCTCGAGGACGAGCAACGTGATTGCGATCGCGAAGACGCCGTCACTGAACGCTTCCAGGCGCGTCGTCCGGAGTCCCCGCGGACGCTGCTGTGTGGGGGTCTCATCAGTCATTGGCACATTGTTGCGCCGTAGGCAGATGTCCCGCGACAGCTAGCGTAGGGCCCCGGTGAGAGCCGAGATCTTCAAAGAGTTCACGTTCGAGGCCGCGCATCGTCTTCCCCACGTACCGCCCGGTCACAAGTGCGCGCGTCTCCACGGCCATTCGTTCAGCGTCGCGGTCTATATCGCAGGCCTGGTCGACGGCGAGACGGGATGGATCCGTGACTTCGCGGACCTCACGTGCGCGATGCAACCGGTGCTCGACGAGCTCGACCACTACTACCTGAACGAGATCGAAGGACTCGACAACCCGACCAGCGAGGTGCTGGCACGGTGGATCTGGAACCGCGTGCTCCCGGCGTTGCCGGAGCTGTCACAGGTCGTGGTGCGCGAAACCTGCACGTCGGGATGCGTCTATCGGGGAGAACCGTGAGCGTCGCGACCGAACCCGCGATCACCGGTGACCAGGTTGCGGTGCTCGTGAGCGGCGGGCTCGACAGTGCGGTGCTGACTGTCGACCTCACGCAGCAGGGCTGGACGACCCATCCGATCTACGTCCGGTTCGGCCTCGCGTGGGAACAGGCCGAGGAAGCCCATCTCCGTCGCTTCCTCGAGACGGTGACGGATACCGCGGTGTCCCCGCTCGTCGTGCTCCACTCCCCTATCGC
>JBKPCV010000027.1:0-4635 GCA_046727575.1 Actinomycetota bacterium | reverse complement strand
GTCTTGTTCTCGCACTGACCATTGCTGGCGGGCTCACCTTGGGCACGGCGGCACCAGCCTTTGCCAGTCCGCACCCGCCAACCAATGGAGGTAACGGCGCTGGCCAGAGTGGGCAATGCACGGGGCCTGCCGCCGAGCGTCCGGCGTCGTGTCAGAGCAGCAAGTAAGGGGCGGCGCGGATAGACGGTGCTGGATAGATCCTCCACCGGTCGTTGGGGCGGGCTGGGGCTCAGGCCGTGGGGGTCGAGATGTGAAGGATCAAGCGCTGGGGGACGCCAGGCGTCCCCCAGCTCCTCTCACGAACCATCTCGACGCAACCGTCAGGGCTGGACCCAGATCTGGCGATGGGCACTCGCATGTGCGCTCCGGAACGGCAACCTGTGTGGAACAAATCAGCCCATGAAACGGAGGGAGCCATGGACGAGACACACGTCGGTTGTGTCGTTCGGGGTTCCGAGAGCTACGAGAGCCAGCAGGGACCGACGTATGCACCAGGAGTCAGTGCCGAGACCGTCGGGGCCAAGGCGCTCTTCCTTGGCGTTGTCACCATGGTCCCTGGGGGTCGGACCACGTCGCACATTCACGCCCACCACGAGTCCGCGTTCTACATGGTGAGCGGCGACGAGGTGGAGGTGTGGACAGGTGACCGCCTTGAGCACAAAGAGATTGCGCGCCCCGGTGACTACATCTTCATTCCGCCTCAGGTCCCGCATGTCGTGGTGAATCGCAACGAGACAACCCCGGCAGTCTTTGTCGGCGCGAGAAATGAGCCGACCGCGCAGGAGAACGTTGTCATGCTCCCTGACTTGGACTCGCTCATTCCCTAGACGCAGAACTGCCGCTCTGCGCTCGGTGCGGTGCAGTGACGGATGCAGCCGTGGTTCGCGCATTCGATGGCCGGGAAAGTAGGACGACATGGACGAGGACCTCTTGCAGATGTCGCGGACCGAGCTGATCGATGAGGCCAAGAAGCTGCGACAGGATGCGTTCAGTTCTCCACGCGGTTGTCAACCGACGGTTGAAGTCGTCCGATCAAAACGTCGACGTCGGTCCCTGCACCTAACCCTGGGAGGGTGATAGCGATATGAGCGACATCAAGTTCTCAATGATCTTCGAGGCCCAGGTTGAGTTCGGGACCCCGGACGTGGAGCGTCAAGCGATCAGGAACTGCCTCGAGCAGGCAGTCTACGCCGAAAAGGTCGGGTTCGATGCCGTGTGGGCGGTCGAGCACCACGCGCTCGTCGAGTACTCGCACCTGAGCGCGCCCGAGGTGTTCCTCGCCGCGGTCGCGGCGCGCACGTCGAGGATTCGCATTGGGCACGCCGCTGTGTGCATGCCGTTCGGTTACAACCACCCGGTACGCGTCGCCGAGCGCGCCGCCATGCTCGACCTCATCTCGGACGGCAGGTTGAACCTCGGCGCGGCGCGAGGCGGCACCGCCCAGGAGATGGCCTTGTGCGGCGTGGATCCGGAGCTGTCGGTCGCCCAAGTCAAGGAGGCGCTGACGTTCATCGGCCACTGCTGGCGAAACGAGACGATCGAGTGGGACTCCGAGCTACTCACGATCCACCCGCCGCCCGACCGTCCGCCCCACACCGTCGTGCCGCGCCCAGTGCAGATGCCCCATCCGCCGCTGTACCTCGCGTGCACCAACCCCGAGACAGTAAAGCGCGCGGCGCGCTATGGCGTCGCGCCGATGGTGCTCGGGTTCGGTGGCCCCGAGATGATCGCTGGCATGCGCAAGATGTTCGACGATGAACGCGCGCTGCGCGACCCCGACGACGTCGTGTCACCAGGGCAGATCAACGACGAATTCGTCGCGCTCTGCCCGTCATTCCTGATGGACGATCGTGAGGAGGCGCTCAGGATCGGCGCTCGCGCCTTGCGGTTCTTCGCCGAGGCCATCACACACTGGGCCGTCCCCAACGCCGCGCCGCCCGCACACGGGACCGACAACGTCGACAACGTCACCTTCATGCACGAGCACCTTGCGGCGGCGTACGCGGCGCTCGAGCGAGGGGACGCGCCCCCGAGCGCGGCGTCGTTGATGTACAGCCTTGACCACGCTCTCGGCGACGCTGACACCGCGATCGAATACGTCGAGCGACTGCGTGAGGTCGGCGTCGACAACGTGATGTGCCTCATCCAGATGGGCACGCTCACCCAAGATCAGCAGCTCGAAACCATCCGGATCTGGGGCGAGAAGGTCATCCCCCACTTCCGCAGCAACACACGCTGACGGAAGACGCGTTTCGCGATCTGACCAACGCAGCACACGGTCGTACCGCCGCTCGGGCGTACCCGTACGCCGAGTCCGCTCCTGACCGCCCAACAAGACGGTCACCTCTCAGCGACACCGCCCGGAACTGCCGTTCGGCGCTCGCCGAGGCGCTCGTGATCGGGCAGTCTGAGCGTGTGGCGGACGACGACGTTCCGGATGAAGACATCGCCGCCTGGCAGGCCGACTGGAACATCCCCCCGAGCGTGCTCGACGACATCGTGAAGCGCGCGGTTGGCTCTGGAGTTGCGGGAGACGAGCGGATCCTGGAGGGGCACGGCAACGAGGTCCACGACGTCGTAACCGGCGATGGGCACGAAGTTGTCGTCCGCATCGCATAGAAGCCCGGTCCTGTTTTCGAATCGGAACGATGGCCTCTTCGGGCTGCACGCGAAGCGGGTCTGCCCGCGCCAGAGATCCTTCTCGTCGACCACACGAGCCTGGACGGTCGACCCGTATCCATCCAGGTCCAGCGGCACCTACCGGGCCGTTCGATCTACCGGCTCTTCCCGCGCCCGCCCGACGGCGCGCTCATCCAGTTGACGCGCCAGGCCGGTGTACTCCTCGCAGCGCTGCACGCCATCTGCCCGCCAGCACCTGGCTTCGTCGATCCCGACGGACACGTCGAGACGAATTGTGCGCGACGCGGGGAAGCGTTGGTGGCCGCAGTGAAAAGGGACGTCGACGTCCTGATCGCGAACGGGTTCGATCGAGGACTGCTCGAAGGCGCCACGGACGCAGTGGTCGGCGGCGCAGAACAGTTGAACCAGGCACCACTGACGCTAATCCACGGCGACTGGCGGACCACGAATGTGCTCTCTGACGGCACCTCGATCACCGGCATTGTGGACTGGGAAGGCGCTCGGGGCGGCGACCCGGCGTTCGACTTCGTCGTATGGAGTGTCCGCGCTCGTGCCGATGCGACCGCAACCGACGTGCTCATCGACGCCTATCGAGACGCAGGCGGAATCACCGAAGGCGACTTCGACCTTCGGCGCCTCCTCTACCAGATTGCCGACCGAGTGTCCGCGCTCGGGCACTTCACGGCCACCAGTCGCCCCGACCTCCTAGCCCTCGCGCTAGAGGACCTTCGCTTGGCGCTCGACGAAAGCGCGCGAGTGATCTGAGCGGGCGCGTGTTGCTACGGGGCGACAGTCGGTCGCGCTGCGATTACACGACATCGCGAGGCGATGGCGCGGGTACCGAACTGCCGTTACGCGCTCGCCGAGCCGCTCCAGATCGGGCATTCTCTGCGGTGGACCGTCGTCTGAGGGAGCCGGAGATGTCGTTTGCGCGAATCAACGGAGCGGACCTGTTCTACGCGGAGTCGGGCGATGGCGCTCCGATCATCTTCGGCCATGGCCTCACCGGGTCGCACTACGTTTGGGAGCCTGTCACGAGGCGGCTCCAAGATCGGTTCCGTTGCATCCTCACCGACTTTCGTGGCGCGGGGGATAGCAATCAGGCCAAGGGCCCCTGTACGATCGCGCAGTTCGCCGACGACATTGTCGCCTTGGCCGACCACTTGGCGCTCGCCACATTCACATATGTAGGTCTGAGCTTGGGCGGCGTTGTCGGGATGCAGCTCGGCGTCGCCTGCCCAGACCGGCTGGAGAAGCTGATCTTGGTCGCGCCGGCGCCGTCGGACTTCAAGGCTGCGATCGACGTGCCCGAGGGGCTACGTCAGCTTGTGAAGACGGGCAACGAGGCGCTGATCGGGAACGTCTTCCGCGCGGGTCTCGCTCGTGACGTGTCTGTAGAAGGCGAAGAGTATCTATGCTCACGCGCTCGCACTTTTCTGACTACGTCACAGGAGCATCTCGATATAGCCCACGGTTTGGAGCAGGATTTGAGTCCGGCTCTCGCGAGGGTGCAGATACCGACGCTTGTCGTCGCGGGTGCAGCCGATTTCTTGTTGCAGTCCAACCTCGCCGATTTCGCTCGACTTCCCAACGCGACGCTGCACGTGTTCAGCCGCGTCGGCCATGTCGTCCCGATCGACGTTCCCGACGCGCTCGCCGAGCTCGTCGTCGACTTCATGGAACACGGCGTAGTCGACGCTACGACCATCCAGAGCCGAGTCGCGGCCGCTTCCCAAGTAAGCGTTTAGACCCTCCTCTCGCCGGCCAGGAACCCGCACCGATCTGCCGTTAGGCGCTCGACCACACCACTCCGGACGGGCATTCGGTGCTTGTCGGGCTCGGGTGAGGTGCGTGGCCCCTTACCGCGGAAGAATGACCCGTTTCGTTCGCATCAGAAATGTCGTGGAGGCGTGGCGAAAGCGCGGGTGGGGCGTCCGTCAGGTGGCGAGGACGGTATCGGCGGCCAGGGCGTGCTCCACCATCTCGGTGGGGTTG
>JBKPCV010000026.1:0-34807 GCA_046727575.1 Actinomycetota bacterium | reverse complement strand
CAGCGACGCGAGCTCGACGATGCGCCTCGTGCCCGTTGACAGCTCGCTCACCAGGTTGTCGGCGTACCGCCCGAGCCCGAGGTAGGCGATGATCTCGTCGGCCTGCTGGCGTTTCCGGCGCTCCGCGAACGGCGACGGCGGCACCGCCAGCAGCGAGGGAACCAGCAACGACCGTTCACGCGCCTCGAGCGCGACCATCACTGATTCGCGCACCGTGAGGCCTCCGAACCCGCGTGCGTTCTGGAACGCCCGTCCCATGCCCTGACGCGCGCGTCGGTACGCCGCGATGCGGTCGACCCGGCGACCGAAGACCTCGACCTCTCCGGAGGACCTCACGAAACCCGAGATCGCGTTCATCAGTGTGGTCTTGCCGGCGCCGTTCGTGCCGATGAGCCCGACGACCTCACCCAGGCGGACCTCGATGGACGCGCCGACGACGACGAAGCGCCCCGCGTACTGGACGTTCACGCCCCGAGTGACCAATGGCGACGGAGCCGCTCCGTTCGTAGTCGCAACCTCGCGCCTGCGCGTCGAGAGTCGGCCGAGCGACGCCTCGCGTGCGCGCACCGCCGGCCGCCACCTCGTGCGACGGGCGATGAAGGCGAGCAGCATGTCGCGTCCCGAGTGGACGATCGAGATCAGCCCGCCCGGGCAGTAGAGCAACAGGATCAGCATGCCGATACCGCTCGCGAACAGCTGGAGCTGCTGGCTCCCTTCGAACACGGTCGGGATGCCGATGATGACGATCGTGCCGAGCACGGCGCCGGTGACCGACGACAGACCACCGACGACCGAAACCGCGAGCACGCGCAGCGATTCCTCGGGCCGGAAGTAGTCGGGCAGCTGCGTGGTGTGGCCGGCTGCGAACAGCCCGCCGGCGAGGGCGGCCACCCCGCCGGCCAGCGCGAAGGCGATGAGTTTCGCCCGCGTCGGGCTGACGGTGTACGCGGCCGCGTTGGTCTCGTTGTCGCGCACCGCGAGCAGCGACCGGCCGATGCCCGTGCGCCGGAAGTGCGTGACGAGCAGGATCACGATCAGCGCGGCGCCGAAGCAGAAGTAGTAGTAGCCGCGCTTGTCGGTGGCGAAGTCCCACGGGCCCACAACCGGTGGGGTCAACGTCGCGCCCGCGCCCGTGAACGACGTCTGGAACCTCGGCTGGAGGATTAGATAGCTCGACACGACGAGCGCGAACCCGAGCGTGATGATGCCGAGGTACAGGCCACGCACCCGCAAGGCCGGAATGCCGATCACGATCGCGATCAGCACCCCCCACATCGTGCCGAGCGCCATCGACGGGAGGAAGCCCAATGCCTGGCCGTAGTACGCGGTGAGGTACGCGCCCACGGCGACGAACGCGAATTGCCCGAGTGAGAGCTGGCCCGCCCAGCCCGTGAGGACCGTTGCCGAAACGGCCACCATCAGGTACACGAGCACGGTCGAGTAGTCGATGAGACGGCTGGGAAGCTGCTCGAACTGCGGCAGCAGCAGGCCGACGAGCAGCAGCACGCCGATACCGCCGTAGCGCGCCACGCGCGCCAGTGGGTGCTTCAGCAGTTCTGCCGAGCCCGCCCGCGCGCGTGGCGTGAGCGTCCACGCCGACTCGTCGGTCTGCGAACGGGCGCGCAGCAGCACGAGCACGACCATCACGATGAACAGCATGAGGATGTTGGTGCCGGGCTCCTCGGTGGAGTTCGCGAACACGAGGACGTCGAGCAGACCGAGGATCACGCCTCCGACCATGGTGAGCGGGAACGACGTCATGCGTCCGAACAGGGCCGCGGTCAACGCGAAGAGCAGCAGGGTGGGCGCGAGCGCGACGCTCACGTCGCCCGCCATCTGGTTGAGCACCGGCGAAGCGAGGAGCTGGCTCACCGACGCGAGCACACCGGCGAGGACCCACACCTGCGTGGACACCGACTTCACACGAATTCCCGACAACGACGCCGCGGCGGGGTTGTCGGACGCCGAGCGCACCGAGAGGCCGAAGCGCGTGCGCTGCAGCAGGAACGCGAGCACGATCACGATGAGCGGTACAGCGACCAACACGAGGAGTTGGTCTCCGCGTACGACGAGCTCGCCGATGTGCCATCGATCATCGATCGGTGTGGGGTACGACACCTGCAAGTCGATCTGCGGGAGCTGCAACTGCAGCAGCAGGATCACTTGGGCGACGCCGACCGTCGCGATGAACAACAGCAGACGCGGTTGGTTGAAGAGCCGCCGTACCACGAGCAGTTCGGTGAGCCCACCGACCACCGCACCGGTGAGGATCGCGAGCGGGATGGTGACGGCGAGCGAGATGCCCTCGTTCACGTGCAGCACCGCCATGATCGACGCGCCGAGCGCGCCGAACTGACCGGCCGCGAAGTTGATGACGCCGGAGGCGCGGAACACGAGCACGATGCCGATCCCGAGCAGCGCGTAGACCATGCCGCGCACGACGCCGTTGAACACGAGCTGCTCGGACACCACGAGGCCGAGCGACATGACAGTCAGGCTCCCTCGCCGGAGAGGAAGACCGCACGGAGGAGGTCACCGCGCTCGAGAAGATCCTGTGCAGGGCCCTCGAAGCGAACGTGGCCGCGCTCCATGAAGATCGCACGGTCGGCGATGGCGAGCGCGACGTTCACGGACTGCTCGACGATGACCATCGTGAGGCCCTGCGCCTTGAGCGCCTCGACGACCCCGAGCAGCTGCTGCACCACGAGCGGCGCGAGACCGAGGGAGAGCTCGTCGACGAGCAGGAGCTCCGGCTCGAGCATCACCGCCTTCGACAGCGCCAGCATCTGTTGCTCGCCGCCGGACAACGACCCAGCTCGTCGGTCGAGGCGATCGCGGACCACGGGAAACGTCGAGAGCACGATGTCCATGCGCTCCCTGCGGCGTCCAGGGTCCTCGATGAGCCAGCTCCACACCTCGAGGTTGTCGGCGACGCTCTGCGCGGGGAAGAGCGCGTCGCCGCCCGGCACCTGGATCATGCCCATGGCCACCCGGATCTCCGGATCGGTGAGGGTGATCGTCCGACCGTTCATGCGCACGACGCCTCGGTCGGGCAGCACCAGGCCGGAGATCGCGCGGAGCAGGGTCGACTTCCCTGCCCCGTTCGTGCCCAGGAGCGCCAGCGCTTCTCCTCGCTTCACTTCGAGGTTCACGTCGAACAGCACCTGTAGCGGCCCGTAGCTCACATCGAGGTTGTGCACCTGGAGCACCGGGACATTCTCCGGGTCGGCCGAGATACGGCGCTGCTCCTCTTGTTCGTCGAGCAGCTCCTCGACGACGAGCGAGATGTCGCGCTTCATGAATCGGCTGCCCGACATCACCAGCGCGCCACCGATGAGCGCGGCGGGTGGCACCACGACCAGCAGCGCGGTTCGCTCGCCGTAGTCGTCGGCGATTGCCGCGACCGCGAGACCGCCGAAGAAGCCCCCGAGCAAGAAGATGTAGAAGCCGATCAGCGCGAACGCTTGTGCACGCATGCGGTAGGGGACCACCGCCGAGATCGTCGGGCCGACCTGCGTGAAGGCCGCGAGCTGGCACGCGTTCGCCACCGCGACGAGCACAATCAGCGGCTCGACGGCGCTCAACTGCGACCCGACGGTGAGGAAGACGCCGTACAGGATCACGAGCACACCGAAGATGCGCACCGCATTGCGTGGATCACGCCGGAACAACCGGTCGCCCAGACGTCCCGCGAGCGGTATGACGAGCAGCGCAGGGAGATAGGTGAGGGAGAGCACCCAACCACGTTTGTAAGCCGAGAAGTGGTAGACCTCGTCGAACAAGAAGCTGAGTCGTGCCGGCACGCTCACGAGCGCGAACCCGAGCACGCCGATCCCGAGGATCAGGTACCGGAAGCTCTTGACCTTGCGGAGCCGCGCCGCGGCGGCGCTGAGTCGTACCGGCGGGTCCTGCGAGCTGTCGAGGAGACGCCCGAGGATGGCCTCTTGTTCGTTGCGCCCGCGTTCGGGCTCGCGGACGAACAGGAGTGCGAGCGCGACGACGAGCGCTGGGATCGCCACCGCCACCATCGCCCACCGCCAGCCCTCTGCGCCACCGGCCCACCCCGCGACCGCGCCGACGAGGAACGGCCCGAGGACGAGACCGCTCGGACGGCCGAGGTTCTCCGCCGCGAACATGCGCGTGCGGACGCCGATCGGGTACTGGTCGGCGATGAGGGCGGGAGAGATCGGGATCCGCGCCGACGCACCGAAGCCGGCACCGGCGCGGGTCACGGCCATCTGGACGCTGTTCGTGACCGCACCCGTGAGTGCCATGAAGCCGGCCCACAACGCGGTCGCCCACGCGAGGATGCGGGTGCGGACGAACCGGTCGGCGAGCCAGGCGAACGGAAGTGTCGCGAGCACCAGCACGACGCCGCCGAACGAAGTGAGTCCCTGGAGCGTCGTCTTGTCGACGTCGAGCGTGCGCTGGATGTCGGGGGCGAGCACTTGCAGCGCGACCTGGTCGAGCGTTTCGATCATGCTCACCAGCAGCAGCAAGAGGATCATCACGATCCCACCGGCCGCCAGGCCGGCGCGGAGGCGCATGGGCGCACCGCCCACGCCCGGCAGCAGGTCGTCGGGGAGGATCTCGCCCGCCTCGGCGGTCGCCTGCGCGAGCCGGCGCTCCTCCTCTTCCTTCAGGACGACGGCGGTGAGCGCGGCGGCGTCATTCGGGTCGGCCATGGAGCCTCTCATCCCCCCAACACGCCGTCGGCCGGCGCCCGGCGCGCGCCCGCGCGCCCTCGTGCCGGGTTAACTTACCAACCGCTACTCTCGCTGCCACCTCGAACGACGGGGTCGATCGGAAACTGGGGGGAAACCGATGGTCCGAAAGCCGTTCCGACTCGTGGTCGTCGTCTGCGCCGCGGCACTGATTACGGGACTGCTCGCCGGTCCCGGCGTCGCATCGGCGCCACGCACACAACAAGGAGTCGCGAAGGACTCAGTGGAGGTCGTCGTGCTCGTTGCCGACCTCGACGGTCTGCGCGCCCAGGGCCTCAACCTCCCCGCGAAGTTGACCACGGGCAACCTCGCCAAGCGGTGGCAGGGCTACTTCGACGCCCTCGGGCCGGTCAACGGCCGAAAGATCAAGGTCGTCCCGGTCACGTGGAACCCGGCCGACCCCACGAGCTTCGAGCAGACCTGCACCAAAGCCACGCAGGACAACAAGCCGTTCGCGGTACTGAACTCCAATGGGTACCGCGCCTCCAGCGTGGGCTGCATCACCGTCGACAACAACACCTTCATGTTCTACGGCGAGGCCGTCTACTCGGAACTCCAGAAGGCGTCCGGAAAGAAGCTCGTCAGTCTCGGCGTGCCGGCCGAAGTGGCGGCGACGACCGGCGTCAACATCATCAACAAGGAGAAGTTCTTCCCGAAGTCGGCAAAGATCGGCATCCTCTCGGCGAACGAACCCGCGATCAAGGCTGCCGGCGACACCGCCGAATCGCAGCTGAAGAAGGCGGGCTACACGATCGCCCAGAAGACCGAGATCAACCTCGTCGGCCAGGACGCCGCCGCGCAGGCTCGTGACGCGGCGGCCGCGGTGGCGACGATGAAAGCAGCGGGTGTCGACACCGTCGTCGTCGTCGTGCCGTTCACCGTCAACTCCTCGTTCTTCGACGAAGCGCAGAAGTCGGGCGCCGGCTTCAAGTACATGCTCATCGACGCCGCGAGCTCATTGTGCACCCAGTTCGGTGCGAGCCGCGTGCCGGCGACCGTCGGAAACGCGGCCGTGCCCTGCGTCACCACCTGGGACACGCGCGCAGTGAACGCGAAGAACGCGATCAAGAAGGACAACGCGTTCGAGGCCAACTGTCGCAAGGTGATGGACGCGACGCTCAACGAGAAGACCCAGCCCGGCGTGCCCGCTGGTGACGTCACCGACGCCAATGGCGTCACGCTCACCGAAGACGTCGCCCCGAGCGAGTGTGTGATGGCCGACCTCTTCGTCAAGGCGCTCAAGAAGGCGGGCAAGAACCCGACCACCGACAAGCTCTACGACGCGTTCCTCACGATCAAGAACAACGGGGCGGCGTACATGTCGAACGGCGAGGGCGGCTTCTCGAAGAACAAGACCTACTTTTCGAAGCAGGTCCACCTCGAGGTCCTGAACCTTGCCTCCACGCAGACGCCGAAGGACGCCAACGGCCTCTACAACGGCTGCCCCGCTCCGGTGAACTGCTGGGTACCGCAGCTCGTCGGCGGCACCGAGTGGTTCGCGGTGACGCCCGCGACCTAGACGACTCGGCGTCTCGGGCCGGTCTCGGCGGGGATCGGTTTCGGCGCGCGCCCTGAGCCCGGACGGGAGCGGGGGTAGAGGCGAGCGGTCGCGCCGCAGGTACCCTGCGGCGCAGCGAGCCGCGGGCCGAGCGCCCCGGCGCGAAGCGCCGAGAGCGGGGAGCTGGCGGTTTCAGCGTGAGGCGAGCGCCTTCGCCTTGAGCTGCGCGAACTCGTCGTCGGTGATCACGCCCCGGGCCTTCAGGTCGGCGAGCCGTTCGAGCTCGTCGGCGGTGCTCCCACCGGAGCCGGCCACTGACTGCACGTACTGGTTGAAGTCCTGCTCCGCGCGCTGCTGCTGCGCTGCGGCACGCTCGCCCATCGAGCCGCCGCGGGCGATCAGGTAGACCAGCACGCCGAGGTACGGGAAGACGATGATCCCGATCACCCAGAGCGCCTTGGCCCAACCACTCAGCGTGTGGTCGCGGAACAGGTCGGCGAACACCATGAACAGCAGCCAGATCCAGAGGAAGAACAGCGCGAACATGAGGATCGAGTAGAACACCTGGCCTACGTGCCACTCGGCGGCGAGAATCATGATCACGAACCCTTCGTGTGTGTGCGCTGCTCGCGGCACGGTCCCGACACGACGAGCGTAGCGGGCACCGACCAAGGCGTGCTGGGACGCTCGGCACGCGACGCGGTCGGCTGTGCCAAGATGCGACAGATGCGCATTGGTGTGTTCATCGGTGACGTAAGTGGTGGGCGCACCACGGTGGACGCGCTCCTTGCATCCGCGCGCGATGCCGAAGCACGCGGCTTCACGTGCGGTTGGGTGCCGCACATCCCCTGGAGTCTCGACGGTCTCACCGCGCTTGCACTCGCCGGTCAGGTCACCACACGGATCGAGCTCGGCACGGCTGTGATGCCCACGTATCCGAGGCACCCGCTGGCGATGGCCCATCAAGCATTGTCGACGCAAGCCGCAACCAACGGGCGACTGGCGCTGGGTGTCGGGCCATCGCACCCGGTTGTGATCGAGTCGATGTACGGGCTCACGTATGACGCGCCGGCACGACACACGCGCGAGTACGTCGAGGTGCTCCGCGTCGCGTTCGCGGGCACGGGCTACGTCGAGTACCACGGGAAGTTCTTCGATGTGTCGTCGATGCTCGAAGTGCCCGGTGCGTCACCCGCTCCAATCCTCATCGCCGCGCTCGCGCCGCTCATGCTCCAGGTCGCCGGCGAGGTCGCGGATGGCACGATCACGTACTGGGCGAACGAGCGCGCGCTCGGCGACCATGTCGTGCCACGCATCACCCGGGCCGCCGACGCCGCTGGCCGGCCGCAACCGCGCGTCGTCCTGGGGTTGCCCGTCGGTGTCACCGACGATCCCGAGGCAGGCCGAGCACGCGCGGCGAGGCTGTTCGACGCCTACAACGCGATCCCGACCTACCAGCGCATCATGGGGCGTGGCGGTGACGCCGCGCCGGAGGACATCGCCGCGATCGGGACCGAGGCCGACGTGGAGGCGCGTCTGCGCGTGTACGCGGACGCCGGCGCGACCGACCTGTGTGCGGCGCCCCTGGGCCTCGACGAGGACCGCGAAGCATCGACGCGCCGCACCCTCGATCTGCTCGCGTCGCTGGCACCGGACCTCTGAATCCGGCTGGCCGCTTCCTCTCCGGAGTGTTCTCGCGAAGTGGCGTCAGACGGGGACGTCTCCCGCGATCGTGACGCGGTGCAGCACCCGCTCGCCGGCGGCCACGTCAGCGACCACGGCGTGCTGAGTACAGCGGTTGTCCCAGATGATGAGGTCGCCCGCCTGCCAGTGGTGCCGCCATGTGTACTCGGGCCGGCACGCCTGCGCGTACAGGTACTCGAGCAACGGCGCGCTCTCCTCGGGAGTCCATCCCTCGAAGTGGCTCGTGTAGTTGCCGTTGACGAAGAGCCCGCGCTTGCCGCTCTCTGGGTGTGTGCGCACCACCGGGTGCACCGCGGTGACGGCCTCGCGGTCGAGCCCGGCCTCCTTGGCGAGCTCGGTGCCGCGGTGCACGGCTCGCAGCGAGTCGACGGTCGCGCGCAAGCCGGGAGAGAGGTTCTCGTACGCGAGGTACTGGTTGGCGAACATCGTGTCGCCGCCGTACCGCGGGATCTGACGCCCGAGCAGCAGCGTCAGCGCCGGCGGCGCCGCCAGGTGCGTGGTGTCGGCGTGCCAGGTCGTGGTGACCGGCGTCGGGTCGGAGACGCGCATCACGCCGGGGTACCCGTCGATCGACGGCACGTAGGGGTGAACGGAGATCTCACCCCACCGTCGTGCGAACGCGAGCTCGTCGTCGGGCTGAATGTGCGACTGACCACGGATGCAGATGACGAGGTTCTCGACGAACGCCTCGTGAATCGCCGCGAACGTCGCGTCGTCGACCGGCTGCGCGAGGTCGACCCCTGTGATGACCGCACCGAGGGACCCCGCCTCACGCGTAACCCGGATCTCCGAACCGACGGTGCTCGTCAACGGATCACCCCCATTTCGCCTTCGATACGCTACCGAACGTGAACGACAAGGTGTACATCCACGAGTTCATCGACATTCTCGGGCACAACCGCGTCAAGTACATGCACCACATGACGGCCAACTGGAGCCCGATCGCGCAGGAAGAGCGTAACCAGCTGTGCTTCGGCGTGTGGGCAGTGATCGGTACGACGCGTGGGTGGCCGCAAGTCGTGAACCTGTGGGAGGAGCAGGGCTTCAAGGGTCTCGCCGCCTCGCTCGATCGGGAGTGCAACAACCCGTCGGTGCAGGACCCCAAGCTGGCGAAGTGGTGGGCGGAGGCGGCCAACTACCGACGCCGGGGCGAGGACCGGGTACTCGTGCCGGCGTCGTGGACGCGCACGGTCGACGAGCTGTGCGCCGACGGCGTGCGCGGCGACGTCTACGCGCACGAGCAGTTCCAGGTGCCACAGGGGACGTCGGCGTCATTCCTCGACGCGGTGGCCGAGGAAGCGGTCGAACCGTTCGCGGCGTTCGGATGGGAGCTCGCCGGCGCGTGGGAGACCGCGATGGTCAACGAGTCGGAGTGCTTCCTCCTGTGGGCGGTGCCGACGTTCGCACAATGGGGCGAGCTCGAAGCTGCACTGCGGTCCGATCCCGCGCTCGCACGGTGGCGGCAGCGGTCGTACGACTTGTCGACGCACCAACACCGGTTCCTGCTCGTCGACGCGCCGCTCTCGCCTATGCGTACGGGTCGGCAGCCGCGCCGCGAGGATCGCGACGCCAGTTGGGAAGACCTGTGACCGACGGCATCGCCGTGGGGGCGGAAGCGCTACGGACGTTCGCGGCGAACGTGCTCGTCGGGCTCGGCGCCGAATTGCCGACGGCCGAGCTGGTTGCCGAGTCGCTGGTCGACGCCGACCTGCGTGGCATCGAGTCACACGGTGTGCACTTGCTCGAGCTGTACGCCACCCGCATTGCGAGCGGTCAGATCGATCCGCGCGCGGTCGTCCGCGTCGTGGACGACCGCGGCTCCGTCGTCCATCTCGATGGCGGACTGGGCTTCGGCCAGCCCTGTGGCATGCGCGCGATCGACCTGGGGATCGAACGCTCGCGCGAGCGCGGCCTCATGTCAGTGCTCGCTCGGGAGACGACGCATCTGGGCGCGCTCGGCTACTACACGCGGCGGGCGGCCGAAGCTGGTTGTGTCGCACTTGCGTTCCAGAATGGCCCGGCCATCGTGCCGCCGTTCGGTTCGACGACGCCGTTGTTCTCGACGAACCCCTTCTCGTACGCGTTCCCGACTGCCGACGAGCCGCCGGTGGTCTTCGACATCGCGACCACCGCAGTAGCGGGGAACAAACTGCTCCTCGCCAAGAAGCGTGGCGACGCGACCATCCCGGCCGGATGGGCGAACGACGACGACGGCCGGCCGACCACCGACACGGAGCTCGCGTCGGTGCGGCAGCTCCAATGGTTCGGTGGGCACAAGGGTTTCGGGATCGGCTTCCTCGTCGAGCTCATGGCCGGCGTGGCAGCCGGCAGCAGCTTCGGCCGGACAGAGCACACCGCGTCTCCGATTGTCGGCGCGGAACGCGTGGCCAAGGGCTTCCAATTCGTGCTGATCGACGCCGAACGCTTCATGCCCGCCACGGAGTTCCGCGCCCGCGTCGACGCGCTCATCCGGGATGTCCACGCCAGCACACCCGCGGCGGGCTTCGATCGCGTCTACGTGCCCGGCGAGCTCGAACACCTCACACGGGAGCGGCGCCTCGCGTCGGGCGTCCCGCTGGCCGACGGTGTGCTCGACGACCTCGACCGGATCGCGTCGCAGGTCGAGGTGCCACTGCTCGTCGACGAGTCCCGCATGGCAAAGGACCGGGCATGACCGACCACTACGGCTACGAGACGATCGCGACGTCACTGGAGGCGGGCGTCCTGCGGGTCACGCTCAACCGGCCCGACCGTCTCAACGCGCTCGATCGCACGATGCACAAAGAGCTGCGGGCGCTGTACGAGCAGATCGCGCACGACTCGGACGTGCGCGTCGTCGTCGTCACCGGCGCGGGCCGAGCGTTCTGCGTGGGCGCCGACTTCCAGCAGATGCAGGACAACCTGGCTGCGGGCGGCTACCCGGATGGGCGGCCCGACATGTTGTCGGATGGCGCCGACATCGCGCGCGGGATCCTGCGCGTCCGGCAACCGATGGTCGCGATCGTGAACGGTCATGCGCTCGGCATCGGCGCCACGCTCGCGCTGTTCTGCGACGTCGTGTTCATGTCGTCCGAGGCCCGAATCGGTGATCCCCACGTTCAAGCAGGCCTCGTCGCCGGCGACGGTGGATGCGTCCTGTGGCCGATGCTGGTCGGCATCAACCGTGCGAAGGAATACCTCATGACCGGCGACTTGCTGTCGGCGGCTGACGCCGAGCGGATGGGTCTCGTCAATCACGTGGTCGATCCGGAGCACCTCGACGAGACAGGGATGGCGATGGCGCGCCGACTCGCAGCAGGCCCCACGCACGCGATCCAGCTCAACAAGCGTCTCGTGAACAAGATGCTCGAGGATCAGGTGTCGCGCCTCTACGACCTCGCGCTCGCGTTCGAGTGCGTGACCTTCGATACCGCCGACCACCTGGAGGCCGTCGACGCGTTCCTCAACAAGCGCGACCCGCGGTTCGGCTGACGGCATCGGCGGGGTGCCGCTGGTCGGCCATCCGGATCGAGCCTCGTGGCGAAGAAGAGTGACGGCGTCAAGCGGTTCGGATCTCGTCGGGTGGGCAAGGACCAGTGGACCACCCAAGTGCCGACCAGGAGGAGCTCGATGCACATCCCGGACGGGTTCATCGACGGAGGCACCTCAGCCGCTGCTGGCGTCGTCGCCGCAGGCGGTGTCGCCGTCTGCCTCAAGCGGGCCGCCGACACCATGCCGGAGAAGCAAGTGGCGATGGCCGGGCTGCTTTCGGCGTTCATCTTCGCGGTTCAGATGCTGAACTTCCCCGTGGTAAGCGGAACCAGCGGGCATCTGCTCGGAGGGCTCCTCGCGGCGGTGCTCGTCGGCCCATGGGTCGGGGCGCTCTGCGTCAGCGTCGTGCTGTTCGTCCAGGCACTCGTCTTCGCTGACGGCGGGCTGAGCGCACTGGGTCTCAACATCGTCAACATGGCGCTCGTCACTGCGCTGGCGGGCTATCTCGTGTTCCGCGGCGTGCGAATGCTCGCTCCGCGCACGCGCGCCGGCGTCGTCTTCGCGTCTGGTTTTGCAGCGTTCCTCTCCGTCGTGCTGGCGTCGCTGACCTTCGCGCTGGAGTACGCCCTCGGAGGAGCGGGCGGCGCGTCGGTGACGACGGTGCTCGCGGCGATGGTGGGCGTCCACGCGCTCATCGGCATCGGCGAGGCGATCGTCACCGCGCTCACTGTCGGGGTAGTGCTCGCGGTCAGGCCCGACCTGGTTTCTGGCGCCTTCGATCTCCAGCCTGTCCTCGAGGTGAGACCCGCGCTGGTGACGTCTGGGGGAGTGCGATGACGAGTGAGCGGCGCACCGGGATCGTGCTCTTCGCAATCGGAGCCGTTGCGATCGCGGTGGCGCTCGCTGCGTTCGCGAGCCCGTTTGCGAGCACACAACCCGACGGTCTGAACAAGGTGGCCATCGACAAGGGCTTCGCCCACACAGCGAAGGACAGCGCGACCGGCGACAGCCCCCTCGCCGGTTACGCAGTTCAGAACGTCCGCAACGAGAAGGTGAGCAAGGGCATCTCGGGCGTCGCCGGAGTCGTCATCACCCTCGCGGTGGGCGGCGTCGTCTTCGGCGGGCTGTGGATCCTCGTTCGCCGCCGGCGGCGGTCGTCGCCGATGGCAACGTCGACCTGATCATGGGCGCGGGGCTCCACCGACCGCTGTACGTGCGGCGCGCGTCGCCAGTCCACGCGCTCGCACCCGAGTGCAAGATCGTGGCGACGGTCGCCTTCGTCTTCGCCGTCGTGGCCACGCCGCGCGACGCCATCTGGGCCTTCGGCCTGTACGCGGCGATCGTTGTCGGGTTGGCGTGGCTGGCGCAGATCCCCGTCTCGGTCTTCGCGCGCCGCCTGGCCATCGAACTGCCTTTCGTCGCCTTCGCCGTCCTGCTCCCGATCGTCGGGACCGGTCCGCACACGGAGGTCCTCGGGGTGTCCCTCTCGGTTCCCGGGCTCTGGGGAGCGTGGAACATCCTGATGAAGGGCACGCTCGGCGTCGCCGCCACTGGGATCCTCGTGACGACCACCGACGTGCGCGACCTGCTCCAGGGCTTGGACCGGCTACACGTTCCGAAGGCGTTCACCGCGATCACGAGCTTCATGATCCGCTACGCCGAAGTCGTCGCCGGCGAGCTGCGGGCAATGCGGATCGCACGGGTGTCGCGTGGGCACGACCCTCGCTGGATCTGGCAGGCCCGCGCGGTCGCGGCCACCGCGGGCACTCTGTTCATCCGGTCGTACGAACGGGGAGAACGCGTGTACCTCGCGATGGCGTCTCGCGGCTACGGCAATGAGGTCCCGACGACAACCGTGCGGGCTCCCGTCTCGGACTGGTTGCTCGCGCTCTCCGTACCGGTCATCGCGGCCGTCGTCGTGGTGGTTGCCTCGTGGACGTGATCAACCCGGACGCGCCCGTCCTCGAGATCGAGGGTCTCGCGTTCGCGTACCCCGATGGTCGCCAGGCGCTGTTCGGGGTCGACCTCGTGGTCGAGCGGGGTGAGCGGGTGGCACTGCTCGGGCCCAACGGCGCCGGGAAGACGACCCTCGTGCTGCACTGCAACGGTGTGCTGTCGGCCGGCGCCGGCAGCGTGCGCGTCGGCGGTCTGCCCGTGACGAGGGCGCATCTCGCGGAGATCCGGCGGCGCGTGGGCATCGTGTTCCAAGACCCCGACGACCAGCTGTTCATGCCCACCGTGCGCGACGACGTCGCCTTCGGTCCGACGAACTTCGGCGCGCGCTCGCCCGAGCTCACGGTACGGGTGCACGAGGCTCTGGCAGCGGTCGGGATGGAAGAGCTCGCCGATCGCACACCGCACCATCTCAGCTTCGGGCAACGCCGACGGGTCGCGGTCGCCACCGTGCTTGCGTGCGATCCGCAGCTCCTCGTCCTCGACGAACCGTCCTCCAACCTCGATCCCGCCTGCAGGCGCGAGCTTGCCGACATCGTGCGGAGCCTCGACGTGACGCTGCTCATGGTCACGCATGACCTGTTGTACGCGCTCGAGCTCTGCCCTCGGTCCGTTGTGATCGACGACGGCGTGATCGTGGCCGACGGGCCGACGCGCGACATCCTCGCCGACCGCGCCCTCATGGCCGCGCACCGCCTCGAGTTCCCCGGTGGGCTCGATGGTGCCCGCATCGTGTCCGCCATGCGGGAGGCGCGAGCGAGCTGACCACGAATGTGCCAGTGTGACGACGTGTCGAGCGGTCGCGGTTCGCGGTGCCAGAGGGAAGAGTTCCCTGACACGAGGTGACCCCGTCGAGGGCACGCGGCAAGCGTTGCGGTTGCCGATGGTGCATCGCAGCCGCCACGTTCCTTGCCCCGGCGCCGCCGCGACCGCGCCAGTCCAGCCCATCGAATCTGACCTTCCGTTTCGCCTTTCTGATCGCCGAGCAGCCGTTCGTTGCCTTCTACTGCCTCCTCGCCATCAGCGACGGTGACGTCGACTCGCCGGTCGGTTGGTTGGCTTTCGGTCTGGCCGTGGTGGCGAACGTAGGGCTCGTCGTCGTCGACCTATTCAACTCCATCCGCTTCGACACGGTTGTCAATGCGATCGAGGCCTTCGCGGCCTGGGCGCGATCACGTGATGGGGCGCGCCAGACGTAAACACGCTGAAAATTGCGGCGAGCAGCGCTGCAGGACGCCTCGCTCGGCCGTCGCACGTCAGGGCTCCCAGGTGCCGTCGCCGCGCGGACGCCAACCCCGGGCGGCGTTGCTGCCGCCGTCGACGTGGAGCGTGGCGCCGGTCATGTACCGCGAGAGGTCCGACGCGAGGAACACCACAGCCGCCGCGCAGTCGTCGGGCCTACCGACGCCGAGCGGCAGGACGCGCTCCAGTTGCTCGTGGCCCACGTCGCCCACGAACTGCGACAGGGCGGCGTCGCCGGGAGTGGGGATGCCGTCGGCGGCGATGCAGTTCACGCGGATGCGGCGATCGGCGAACTCGAGCGCGAGCGTGCGCGTGAGCTGTTCGACGGCGGCCTTCATCGCCGCGTAGATCGAGAAGCCCGGCGCGGCGCGGAACGCCTCGACCGAGGTCTGATTGACGATCGACGCGCCCTGCGGAAGGAGCGGCGCGAACCCGTGGATCATCTGCACGACGCTCGTGAAGTTCTCGTCGATCATCGTGCGGACACCCTTGGGGCGGATCTCGAGGAACCGCGAGTAGAACGTGCCGCCGGCGTTGTTGACGAGGACGTCGACGTGTTCGTACGCAGCGCGAACCTGTTGCGCGAAGGATTCGACCGCGTCGGCATCGCGTACGTCCATCTCGGTGCTGATGACGCGGCGGCCGAGCGCTTCTACATCTGACGCGACCGCCGCCAGCTCCTCGGGACGGCGGTCGCAGATCGCCAAGTCGGCGCCGAAGGACGCGAGCGCGGTAGCGGTGGCGGCACCGATACCGACGGCGGCCCCGGTCACCACGGCGACCCTGCCGTCGAGATCGACGAAGGACCGGTCGACGGTCATCGAGGCAGCCCGAGTGCGCGCTGCGCGATGAGGTTGCGCTGGATCTCACTCGTGCCGCCGGCCAGCGTCGTGCCCGGCGCGAACCGGTAGCAGTACTCGAAGAAGCCGTCGATCCGACCGGCGCGGTCGACCGTGCGGACCAGGCCGTCTGCGCCGGCGACGTCGACGGCCCACGCGGTGGCGTTCGTGAACGAGGCGCTGGCGAACAGACGTGCCGCGGCGCCCTCGGTGCCCGGGAGACGGCCCGACGCCGCGACCCATGCGGCCCTCCCTGCCAGCAGGTCGGCCACTTCGTTGTCGATGGCGAGTCGAACCATCCGTTCGCGCACGACGGGGTCGTCGACGGGCCGCGGGCCGCCACTGTCGGGCGCGTGAAGAGCGAACTCTTCGACGACGCGGAGCAGCCGTTCGCCGTCGCGCACGCCGCCTGCCAACCCACGTTCGAACGACAGCGCGACGAGCATGACCTGCCAACCACCGTCGACCTCGCCCACGCGCCACTCGTCGCCGACGTGGACGCCGTCGAGGAACGTGATGTTCACGCGTTTGCCCGGCAGCGTGCGGACCTCCTGCACGCTGATTCCCGGCGTGTCCATCGGGACGAGAAAGAACGTGAGTCCAGCGTGCTTCGGCCCGTCGCCGGTCGTGCGGGTGAGGAGGAAGATCCAGTCGGCCTCCTCGGCGACGCTGGTGAACATCTTCTGCCCGTCGATACGCCAGCCGTCGCCGTCGCGCGCAGCCCGCGTCCGAGCCGCCGCGACGTCGGAACCAGAATCCGGCTCCGTGTAACCGAGGCACACCAGCGCGTCGCCCGAGAGCAATCGCGGGAGCACGTCGTCGCGGATCATCTCGTTGCCGACGTGACCGAGCACCGACGCGACCATCACGACGTTGCTGAGACCGTCGTAGGGCGCGCCGGCGCGCTCGAGCTCGGCGAAGATAACCGCGAGTTCCTCGGGGTCACGAGCATCGCCTTGCGCTTCGGGGAGCGCTTGGGAGATCCAGCCTCGCTGCCCGATGGCGTGGTGCAGGGGCCAGCTGTGGATGGTGCCGGTCGCCCGCACCTGGTCGCGGACCTCGTCGGTGAAGGTGTCGGCGATGACCTGCCTCACTTCCTCCCGAAAGCGTTCCGCCGCCTCGGACGGCGCGAAGTCCATCACGCGGCTCCCGCGATCGACCCGTAGCGCCGCTCGCCCAGGCGCTGGTACTCGACAGTTGACGGACCCAGCACGAGCGGCCAGCCCTTGGCGCGCCGGTAGTAGAGCTGGATGTCGTATTCCTGCGTGAAGCCGTATCCCCCGTGGAAGTGCAAGCCACGCTCCGTCGCGTGCTGCGCCCGTTCGCCGGCGAAGAGCAGGGCCATCGCCGCGAGCTCGGGCCCGTCGGCTCGGCCGTGGTCCAACGCCCAAGCGGCCTTGCGTGCGAGCAGCTGCGCGCCGTCGAGCGCGACTGCGATGTCAGCGAGCGAGTGCTGGATCGCCTGGAACGACCCAATCGGCCGCCCGAACTGGTGACGCCCGCGGACGTACTCGAGCGTGAGCTCGAGCGCGCCCCGGCCGAGGCCACCGAGCGCCGCCCCGGTCAGCGCTCGCCACTCGCTGAGTGCCTGCTCGTAGAGCTCCCGCGCCCGCGCGCCCGACACGACGACCGTTCCTCCCTCGACGCTCCGATCGGCGAGCGGCGCCGACGCGAGGTTGGGGACCGCCCGGCCGGGTGGCTCGGCGCGAATCATTACGAGGTCGTCGTCGCAGAGCACCAGCACGATGTGCGCCACCGCGCCCGCCGGCACGAGCCGCGTGACACCGCGTGTCTGCGGACGCAGGGCGACCGTCGAGATCGCGGTGCCGTCGACGACCCCGTCGGGCAGCGTCTTTGACACCGCGGCGAGAAGGCGAGCGGCAACCACGTGTTCGATCAGCGCGACCGGGGCGAGGTGGCGACCGAGGACTTCGACCGCCAGCGCGACCTCGAGGAGCCCCGCGCCCGCACCGCCAAAGTGCTCGGGGAGTGCGATGCCAGGAGCTCCCGCGTCGACGAGTTGTTTCCAGAGATCGGATGAGAACCCGAGCGATTCGTGTGCGCGCACGAGCGCGGTCGTGCTGAAGCGTTGGGCGATCGAGGCGAAGACGTCGACGAGCGTCGACTGTTCGTCGCTCAGGTCGAGTTCCACGATGCCCTCTCTATCATCCCGTCTGTGCTCGATCGAAACTCGTTGGCGCCGCATGCCGTGGCGCGCTGGGGGGCCGAACGGGCCGGCGCTATCGCGCTCGAGCACGTCGACGGTGAGCGGCTCACGTACGCGCAGCTGCACGCCGAGGGCCTGCGGTGGGCGTCGGCGTTCGAGGCAGCCGGAGTAGGCGCCGGCGACCACGTCGCGACGCTGCTACCCAACACCTTCGACTCCCACCGCGCGCTGCTCGGGCTCGGCTGGCTACGCGCCGTCGAGGTGCCGGTGAACACGGCATTCGTCGGGCGCATGCTCGCGTACACACTCGACCACTCCGACAGCACCACGCTCGTGACCTGCACGGAGTTCGTCGAGCGCGTCGACGCAGTCCGCGATCGAATGCCGAAGCTGGAGCGCTTGGTCGTGGTGGACGACGGACGCTTCGAGAGCGCGCAGAGCGCGCCGAAGAGTTGGCCGGGGCCGGAGTATCGCGACGTCCACGCGCTGATGTACACGTCCGGTACCACCGGTCCCTCGAAGGCTGTCATCACGCCGTGGGCGGTCATGTACCAGTTCTGGTCGTGGGTACCCGACGACGCAGTCGATGCAGGTGACGGCGTGTACTGCACGATGCCGTTGTTCCACAACTCGGGGCGATCGGCGTTCAACTACGCGATGGTCCGTGGCGCTCGCTTCGTGATGCGCGGCCGGTTCAGCGCCGGCAACTTCTGGCACGACGTGCGCGCCACGGACTGCCGCACGGCCGCGCTCGTCGGCCCGATGACGGCGCTCCTCTACTCCGCCCCGCCGTCACCCGATGACGCCGTGAATCCGCTCCGCAACGTGATCCTCGGACCCATGATTCCCGAGATCGAGGAGTTCGAACGGCGCTTCGAAGTACGGACCGCCACCTGCTACGGCCAGACCGAGGTCGGGATCCCGGTGGCGACCGGGTGGGATCACGGCCCGTGGGCGAACTGCGGGCGTCGGCGCATGGACTATCCGTGGCCCGACGCAGTGGTCGTCAACGCGTACGACGAGCCGGTGGCGACGGGCGAGGTGGGCGAGCTCGTCGTTCGCAGCGCCGAACCGTGGGCGCTCAACGTCGGTTACTACAAGATGCCGGAGCAGACGGTCGAGGCGTGGCGAAACGGGTGGTTCCACACCGGCGACGCGTTCCGCGTGGACGAGGATGGTTGGTACTACTTTGTCGACCGCCTGCGCGACGCCATCCGCCGTCGCGGCGAGAACATCTCGTCCTTCGAGGTGGAAACGTTCGTGACCGAGCACGACGACGTGCTGGAGTGTGCGGCGATCGGTGTCCCGGCGGCCCACGGCGAAGACGACGTGATGGTCGCCGTGATCGTGCGGGACCCCGCGACCTTCGACTCCGCCGCCCTGCTCGAGTTCCTGACACCGCGGATGCCGCGCTTCATGCTGCCGCGTTACGTCGAGGTCGTGGACGATCTCCCGCGCACCGAAGCGTCCATGCGCGTGCGCAAGCACGAGCTCCGGGCACGAGGTGTGACCGACGCGACCTACGACCGGGAGCGCAGTGACGAATGACGAACCGAGCGGATAGGCAGCGGCCGCTGGACGTCGCCGCCGCTGACCCGCTCCGTTTTGGCGTTACGGACTGTCGGATAGCAACAGTTGTTGACGCCAAAACGATCGCAACTACGCGCGCTCGAGGATCACCACCGGGATCGCGCGGTCGGTGCGCTCCTGGTACGAGTCGTAGGCAGGCCAGACCTTCGTCATGATCCGCCAGAGACGCGGCTTCTCCTCGGGAGTGGCGGTGCGCGCCGTCGCCGCGAACTTGTCGCCGAGCACCTGAACCTCCACGTCGGGGTGGGCGCGCAGGTTGCGATACCACTGCGGATGCTCCGGTGCTCCGCCCCGCGAGCCCACGACGAGGTAGCGGTCGCCGTCCTCGCCGTAGATCAACGCGTGCTTCCGCGCCTCGCCGGTGCGGGCACCCTTCGTCGTGAGGATCAGAATCGGCGCCCCGTTCCACATGTGGCCTTCGGCGCCGTCAGTCTCCTCGTAACGCCTCACGTGCTCGTCCCCGAAGAGCGTCAGGTCGAGCGGTTGTCCTTGTCCTTGGGTCATGCCATCTACGGTATGCGGCGTGCCGGGCGGGAGGCCATGACGGCCGAGTCGATGACAGGAGGAGCAGCGCTCGCGCGTCAATTGCGCGCGCACGGCGTGGAGGTCATCTTCGGCCTGCCCGGTGATCAGCTCATGGCCGCGCTCGATGCGCTCGTCGACATCCCCGAGATCAGCTACATCGTCACCCGGCACGAGCAGGCGACCACGTACATGGCCGACGGATACGCGCGTGCGGGTGGGAAGCCGGGCGTCGCGATGGTGGTGCCCGGTGTGGGCGTGTACAACGCGGCATCGGGCCTTGCCACCGCATATGCGTGCTCCTCGCCGGTGATGCTGATCGCGGGCCAAGTCAACCGTGAGGGCATCGGGCGCGACCTCGGGCTGTTGCACGACGTGCACGACCAACTCGACGTGGTGCGACCGATCACCAAGCGGGCGCGACGAGTGGTCGACGCCGCCGACATCCCGGCCGCAGTGCGCGACGCGTTCCACGCGATGACCAGCGGCCGGCCACGACCCGTCGAGATCGAGATCCCGCCCGAGGCGCTCGCCGAGAAGGCGGACGTCGCGGTGCTCGAGCCGCGGGCCCGCGATGTGCCGACGCTCGACGTTGCGGCCATCGAGCGCGCGGCCGCGGTGCTCGGGCGGGCGTCGTCGCCGGTGATCGTGGCAGGCGGGGGAGTGGTGCTCGGCGACGCCACCGACGAATTGCGCGCCGTGGCCGAGCGGCTCCAAGCCCCCGTCGTCACTACGCGCGAAGGAAAGGGCGCGATCGACGACCGCCACGAGCTGTCGGTCGGGACCATGTGGGTGAATCCGCGCATGCGACCGGTGCTCGACGCGGCCGACGTCGTGCTCGCCGTTGGTACCCGCTTCCAAGGCTTCGGCCTCGGCGAAGACGTACAGCTCGTCCATGTCGACATCGATCCCGACCAGATCGGCCGCAACCGCCGCGCTGATGTTGCGGTCGCGGGGGACGCGAAGCGCGTCCTCGCGGCGTTGGACGAGTCGCTCGAACCGCGTCCATCGCGCGCCGACGAGGCGAAGGCAATGCGCGCCACCGTCGAGGCACAGCTGCGGCAGGTAGGTCCGCAGGCCGCGATGGTCGAGGCGCTGCGTGCCGGCGTGCCCGACGACGGGATCCTCGTGTGTGACACCACCACCGTCGCCTATATGTGCCACATGTACTACCCGGTGTACGAACCGCGCACGTACCTCTCGACCTCGTACATGGGAACGCTCGGGTTCGGATTCCCGGCCGCGCTCGGCGCCAAGGTCGCGCGACCAGGCTGCGCGGTCGTGACGGTCGTCGGCGACGGCGGGTTCCTGTTCGCGTCCAACGAGCTCGCCACCGCAACGCAGCACGGCATCCACACCGTCACCGTCGTGTTCGACGATGGCGCCTACGGCAACTCGAACCGTGATCAGCGCGAGCGCTACGGCGGACGGGAACTCGGCACTCTGCTGCAGAACCCCGATTGGGTGACGCTCGCGCGTGCGTTCGGCGCGGAAGGCATCGTCGTCGACGACATCACGAAGCTGCCCGACGTGCTACGCGACGCGTGCGCCGCGGACACCTCGACGGTCATCGCGGTTCCGATGGACCGTCTCCCGTCGCCCTTCTAGAGTCCGCGGGGCTCGGGAGGCAGGCCGAGTCCGAGCTGGCCGATGGTGGTGCGCTGAATCTCGTTGGCGCCGACACTCAAGGCCGGGTGCAGCCGCTCGACGGTCTCGTACGCGAACCACGCGGGCAGCGAAGTGTCGCCGAACCATCCGGGGTCGACGGTCACGCCCGGACCGAGCAGCCGGTCACCGACGCGGGCAATCCGCTGGAGCAACTCGGTGACCCACACCTTCGTCATCGCCGCCTCGACCGCGGACGGAACACCGGCGTCCTGCAATGCGAGCACGCGCTCGGCGAGGCGCACGCCCAGGAAGAGTCGCGTCGTGAGGTCGGCGAGGGCATCACGCGCACGCGCGTCGTCGGTGGCTTCGAACGCTCTGACGAGCGCCTCCACGTTGCGCGTCGCCCAACCGAGCCACGCCATCCCGGAACGCTCGCCGAGCAGCGCGGCGCCGAGTTGTCGCCAGCCCGTGCCGCGCCCGCCGAGCAGCGCGTCAGCCGGGATCGGCGCGCCTCCGAAGCGGATGGTTCCCAACGTCCAGCGGTTGGCAGTCGGCACGCGCTCGAACACGATGCCGGGCGTCTGCATGTCGACGAGGAACATCGACAACCCACGTGAGCCCGTCGACTGGGGATCGGTCCGCGCGATCGTGCTACACCAGTCGGCCTTGTGCGCTCCGGTCACGAGCACCTTCTCGCCCTCGAGCACGAAGCCGCCGCGCCGGTCGTCGGTCGCCGACGTCGCGATGCGTGCGAGGTCGGAGCCCGCACCCGCCTCGGTGTAGGCGATGCACGCGGTCAGGGTGCCGGCTGCGGCTGCCGGAACGAACGATCGACGTTGGGTGTCGGAGCCGAACGCGAGGACACTCGGCGCCACGAGCGCCGCGGCGGTGTCGATCAGGGGCGCGTCGTGGTATGCAGCCTCGAAGCTCACGACCGCCTGCCAGCTGCGTGGTTTCCCGCCGCCTCCGTATTCGGTGGGCAGGCTCACGCCGAGGTATCCGGCGTCCCCGGCGCGTCGCAGCAGTGCCCGTTCGAACGGCTCGTCCCAACCGGTGAGGTCCGTGACGTCTCGATGTCCTGCCGTCCGTGCGGGGTCCATCGCGTCGCACAGGAACTCGCGGATGTCATCGCGGAACGCGGTGAGGTCGTCGGGCAGCCGCAGGTCAACAAGCTGCTGCGCGCGGGTCCGTGTCACCGAACCAGCGTACGATCCGTCTCGCTGGCATGAAGTTCCATCTCGGGCTCCCCACGGACCGCGTCGACGCGGTCGACCAATTCGTCAACGCGGAAGCAATCGCGGATGTCGCCCGCGCCGCGGAGAACGCCGGGTTCCACAGCGTCTATGTGACCGATCATCCGTACCCCGAGGACGAGTGGCTCGCGACGGGCGGTCACCACGCGCTCGACCCGTTCGTGGCGCTGTCGTTCGCGGCGAGCGCGACCACGACCGTTCGCGTGTTCACCAATTTGTGCGTCCTGCCGTATCGCAACCCGTTCCTGGTCGCCAAGGCAGCCTTGAGCCTCGACCTGTTGTCCGGGGGGCGCCTGACGCTTGGTGTGGGCGCGGGATACCTCGAACCGGAATTCCGCGCCCTCGGGGTGGAGTTCGACGAGCGCAACGAACTGGTCGACGAGTCGCTCGCCGCGATGAAGCGAGCGTGGACGGAGAGCGGCGTGCAGCTGACGGGCCGCCACTTCACGGTGCAGGGGAACACGATGCTGCCGCGGCCGACCCAGTCGCCGCATCCGCCGATCTGGGTGGGCGGCAACTCGAAGCGCGCGATCCGGCGCGCCGTCGACGTGGCGGACGGCTGGTTGCCGATGCCGAATCCGCGTGCGCTGGGTGCCCGCCGTCGGTCGGCGCACCTCGAGACGGTCGACGACCTGAAGGAACTGCTCGCGTACGCCGACCGGTACCGTGCTGCGAGCGGCCACACCGGCACGTTCGAGGTGAGCGTGATGCCACTCGGTGTCGCGCGGCCGGGCTTGCCTGGCTACGAGCCCACCCGACTCGCGGAGCACGTCGAGGAGCTCGGGGCGATCGGCGTGAGCGGAGTCGTACTGGCGCTTCCGGCGCCGAGCCGCGTCGAGCTCGTGGACACGATCGGAGCGTTCGGCGCGGACATCATCGCCCGCGCCCGGGCGTAGCCGGCCCGAGTTTCAGCTGCCGAAGGGGTCGAGGGAGTCGGCGACGATCCACATGGCGAAGTACTGCATATTCGCCCCGTAGGCCTGCGCGAGCGCCACACGGGCGCCATCGACCTGGTGCTCGCCCGCCATCCCCCGCACCTGCAACGCGGCCTCCGCGAAGCGCAGCAGCCCCGACGCCCCGATCGGGTTCGTCGAGAGGACACCGCCCGAGCAGTTCACTGGGAACGAGCCCGTGAGCTCCGTCTCCCCGCTGTCGACCATCTTCCAGCCCTCGCCGACCTCGGCGATGTCGTGGCCCTCGAGCCAGATCGGCTCGTACCAGCTGAACGGCACGTAGAGCTCCGCCATGTCGATCTGCTCGCGCGGGTTCGTGATACCGACCTGGCCGTAGAGGTCCCATGCGCAGTCGACCCCGCCCTGCGGGCGCACGCCGTCGCGGCCGGGGAAGCTGCCGGGCTCGCTTCGCACGGCGGTGCCGAGCACCCACGCAGGTGGGCGTCCGTCGCTGGCGGCCGCATTGCCGCCTTCCTCGTCGGTGAAGATCACCGCACACGCGCCGTCCGACGACGGGCACGACTCGAGATAGCGAGTCGGCTCCCACATCATCGGCGACTCGCGCACCTTCTCGATGGAGATGTCTTCGATCTTCAGGTGCGCGTACTCGTTCTTCAGCGCGTTCTTGCGGTCCTTCACCGCGACCTGCCATCCGATGTGCTCGGGTGCTCGGCTGCGCGCGATGTAGGAGCGGATGAACGGCGCGAACGCGCCACCGGCGCCGAGGCTCGCCCCACGCCCGCTGCCCAGCGCGAACTGCGCGTTGCCCTCCGACTGCTTCTCGAACGCGACCGCCATGACCCGCTGGTGGACGCCGGACTGCACATGGTGCGCGGCGACGATCCCCGTGGTGCCGCCGACGCTGCCAGCGGTGTGCACGCGGAACATCGGCTTACCGGTCGCGCCGAGCGCGTCGGACAGGTACAGCTCGGGCTTCATCACGCCTTCGAACAGATCTGGCGCCTTGCCGAGCACGACGGCGTCGATGTCGCCCCAATCCATCTGCGCGTCTTCGAGCGCGCGGACTGCCGCTTCGCGCACGAGACCGGGGAACGACACGTCGCGGCGCCGCGACTTGTGATGCGTTTGCCCGATGCCGACGACCGCGGTTGGCTGGAAGCTCACGAGTCTCCCTCCAGGATGCAGACGAGGTTCTGTTGCAGGCACGGACCCGAGGTGGCATGGGCGAGCGTGCGCTGCTTCCCCTCGGCGATCTGGCGCGCGGCTTCGGCGATGCGCACCAGGCCGGTCGCCATGATGGGGTTGGCGGCGAGCGCGCCGCCGGACGGGTTGACCGGCACCGAGTCGAGGCCGAGCACCTCGCGCAACAGGAGCTCCTCGTGGGTGAACGCGGCTTGCAGCTCCGCGACGTCGACCGGTCCCTCCTGCAGACCGGCCGCCTCGGCCGCGATGCGCGTGGACGGTGAGTCGGTCAGGTCGCGCAGCGCAGGGTTGTGACACTCCGTCCGGTGTTCGAGCCCCGTGATCCACGCCGGACGCTCGACGAGCTGCTCGGCCCGTCCTGCGGTCGCGAGCACGACAGCGCAGGCGCCGTCGCTGATCGGTGGGAGGTCGTGCCGGCGGAGCGGCGCGCGGACGTAGTCGGCCGCGAGCAGCTCGTCGACGTCGAAGTCGCCAGCGACCTGCGCGTGGGGGTTGGCCTTCGCGTCGCGGCGACTGCGCGCCGCGACTTCGGCCATCTGCCGCTCCGTGACTTTCCCGGCGTCGATCAGTGCACGCGCTTGCAACGCGGCAAAGGTCACCGGGTCGACGCCGAGGGGCGCGAGGTAGAACGGGTCCATCTCCATCGGGTAGATGAGCGCGGGGTTCGCGGTGGACGAACGGCCCGACCCGGTGACCACCGCGATCTCGATGTCGCCGTGGTGGAGCCGGAGCCACGCCTCGTAGAGCGCCCAGGCGCCGTCCATCTCGACGTGCGAGTCGCGCTTCGGCGGCCACGCGCCGATGGCGTCGAGGTTGGCGACGAACGAGAACGTCGCGCCCGAGATGTAGTCACAGCTGCCGGCGCACGTGAAGTCGACGTCGGCGCGCGTGAGCCCGACCGGCTCGAGCGCGTCGGTGATCGCGTGGAGCAACAACTGCGTCTCGGTGTCGCCCGTGTGTCGCACCAGGGGGGTGGTGGCCGACGAGACGATCGCGATGTCGGTGTCGTTGCGCATCACAGCACCTTGTTCAGTAGGTCGGGGCTGGTGTCGTCGGGCTCACCGGTCGGGATCCAGCCCACGAGGCCTGCAATCTGGCTGCGCGCACCGAGCGTCTCTTCTCGTTCGGCATCGGATGCCCACATCGCCCCGACCCGCATCCCCGGGCGGATCTCGCTGACGGGAACGTCGATGAGATTCTGGAACCCGAGCACGACGTCGACGCCGTCGAGGCGGACCATCACGCGAGCGAACGGCTCGGTCTCCGTCTGTCCCGGGTACTGGACGGGCGTGACGATCGTGTAGTTGCTGATGACGCCGTTCTGGGGCAGGTCGACGTCGTGCTCCGCGGTGAGCTCGACCGCGTCGATCGGGCAGCAACCGCGGCCACCGGCGTAGAGGCGCCCGCAGACGGGGCACTGCTGGCCGAGCAGCCGGTTCTCCGCGCCGGCTTCGTACGCGCGCTCGGCGTTCTCGGAGACCGGATTCCGGTACGTGATGGACGCGTCGTACTCCATCATCGTGACCGGTTCCTCGGGCGCTTCGTTGGTGTCGCCCTCGGGGACCTCGGGGTCTTCACCGGGCACGAAGCATTCGATGTCTGTGATGGTTCCGAGGCGGGCCCGCTTCCACCGCGGGGCGACGCGCATGCCTTCGGACACGGCGTCGATCCTGCCCGCGTCGACGGCATGAATCATCGGCGTGTCGGCGCCGTCCAGCCTGATCATCGCGAACGCGAACGGCCGGTCGAGCGGGTGCTGCTCGGTGGGGTCGGGTACCCACGTCCAGTTGACGACGGTGCCCGCGGGCCCCACTTCGACCAGATCGGGGTCGAGCTGCTCGCCGGTCTGTGGGTTCCACTCGAGGGGGGGCGTGAGCACCTTGCCGTCACACCGGATGCCCAGGATCTTGCGCTGGACCAGCCCGGTCATGAACGCCCCGAACACTGGACCGAGCGAGCGTTTGTACGGGAATCGAATCGTGTTCTCGACCAGCCGCGGCACGGCTCCTCCCCGCTGAGTGAATGTCGGCGCGAATCTAGAGGGGCAGTCCCAGCCGGGTCATCTCGACGCCACGGCCCGGCGAGTGGCCCGAGCGATCACGAGGTCCTCCCGAGCCTTCACGACGAGCGCGCGCACGCGTGCGCCGCGCGCTGAGATGTCGGCGTCGTCGGCCGCCACCCGATTCGCCTCGTCATCGACCCTCGCGCCGAGCCACGAGCACGCTCCCGCGGTACGGGCCCGGATCTCCGCGCTGCCCTCGCCGATGCCTCCGGTGAAGACGATCGCGTCGAGCCCACCCATGCCTGCTGCCATCGCTCCGATGCCGGCGACGAGCCGGTACACGAAGACGTCGACCGCGAGCCGGGCGCGGTCGTCACCTGCGTCACGCGCCGAGATCACCTCGCGGAGGTCGGCGCTCACGCCCGACAAGCCGAGCAGCCCCGACTCGCGTTCGAGAGTCCGGTCGAGCTCGTCGAGCGCGGTTCCCTGCCGCAGGAGGTGGAGCAGGAGCCCGGGATCGACCGACCCCGACCGCGTTGCCATGACGAGGCCGTCGAGCGGAGTGAAACCCATGGTGGTGTCGACGCTGCGACCGTGGTGGATTGCGGCGAGCGAGCAGCCGCCGCCGAGGTGACAGGTGACCAGCCGGAGGTCCTCCGGCGGGCGGTCGAGCAGCTCCGCTGCCCGTATGGTCGCGTGCTCGTGGCTGAGGCCGTGAAAGCCGTAGCGCCGCAGCCCGTCGTCGAGCCACCGGCGCGGGCCGCCGAACGCGCGCGCGGCATCCGGCATGGTCGCGTGGAACGCGGTGTCGAAGCACGCGACGTGTGGAACGTCGGGAAGCTTGCCTCGCGCGGCTCGGATGCCGTCGATCCCGGCCTGGTTGTGCAGCGGCGCCAGGTCCGCCAGCGCCTCGATATCGCCGATCACGTCATCGTCGACGACGACGGGATCCGTGAACCGCGCGCCGCCGTGCACGATGCGGTGGCCGGCGGCGCGCACGCGGTCGAGGTCGGCTGCGGCGCCATCGAGCGCGCGCTGCATCGCGTCGACGCCAGTTTCCGTCTCGCGCGACCAGGAAACCGCGTCGAGCGCATCGACGATCGAGAACTTTGTCGACGTCGACCCAGCATTCACGACGAGCACTGACGTGGGGAAGAGCATCAGCCGGGCCACGTCCAGTCGCGCACGGCGGGGATGTCATCGCCCTTCTGTCGCGTGTACGCCCGCGCGTCGGTGCGGAGGTCTTCGAGCTGTGTACGCAAGTCGGCCTGAGCATCTCCGAGCGACGGCACGCGGTCGATCACATCGATCGCCAGGCCGTAGCGGTCGAGGTCGTTGAGCATCACCATGTCGAATGGCGTCGTGGTGGTGCCCTCCTCCCTGTACCCGTGTACGTGGAAGTCCTCGTGGCAAGCGCGCTTGTACGTGAGTTGATGGATCAACGCCGGATACCCATGGAACGCGAAGATCACGGGAGTGCCCGGCGGGAACAGTCCATCGAATGCCGGCTCGGGTAACCCGTGCGGGTGGTCGGCGGGCGGCACCAGCCGCATCAGGTCCACGACGTTCACGACCCGGACTCGGAGCGATGGCAGGCGTTCGCGCAGGATCGCCGTGGCCGCGAGCGTCTCCAGCGTGGGGACGTCTCCGACGCACGCCATCACGACGTCAGCCTCGCCGCCCGCGTCGGTGGACGCCCACTCCCAAGTACCGATCCCCAGCGCGCAGTGCTGCAGCGCTTCGGGCATCGAGAGCCACGCCGGTTGCGGTTGTTTGCCCGCGACGACGACGTTCACGTAATCGCGGCTCCGCAGACAGTGGTCGGCCACCGACAACAGGCAATTGGCGTCGGGCGGGAAGTACACGCGCACGATCTCCGCCTTCTTGTTGACGACGAGATCGATGAAGCCGGGATCCTGGTGTGAGAACCCGTTGTGGTCCTGGCGCCAGACGTGGCTCGAGAGCAGGTAGTTGAAGGATGCGATCGGGAGGCGCCACGGCATCTCGCGTGACTCCTTCAGCCATTTCGCGTGCTGGTTGAACATGGAGTCCACGATGTGGACGAAGGCCTCGTACGAGTTGAAGAGGCCGTGGCGCCCGGTGACCACGTAGCCCTCGAGCCATCCCTGGCAGAGGTGCTCGGAGAGCACTTCCATCACCCGCCCGTCGGGCGACAGATGGTCGTCGCCGGGCGTGCGCGCCGCCATCCACACACGATCGGTCGCCTCGAACACCGCCGACAGGCGGTTGGACGCGGTCTCGTCGGGGCCCATGATTCGGAATCGGTCGGGATTCGCCACGATGACGTCGCGCAACCAGGAGCCGAGTACTCGCGTCGCCTCGACGTAGTGGCCTCCATGCGCCGGGACGTCGACGGCGTACGACCGGAAATCCGGGAGGTCGAGGTCGCGCAGGAGCAGTCCTCCGTTGGCGTGTGGGTTCGCGCCCATTCGGCGGTCGCCGTCCGGAGCGAGCCCGGTGATCTCCGCGCGGACGGCGCCCCGAGCGTCGAAGAGTTCCTCGGGGCGATAGCTCTTCATCCACGCTTCGAGCTGCGCGAGGTGCTCCGGGTTCGTGGTGACCTCCGACAGAGGGACCTGGTGCGCACGCCAGGTGCCCTCGACCGGGAGGCCGTCGACCACCTTGGGCCCTGTCCATCCCTTCGGCGTCCGGAGCACGATCACCGGCCAGCGCGGGGGTCGGCGGGACGCCGAGCGACTCCGGGCGTCGGCCTGGATCTCGCGGATGCGCGCGACGACCGCGTCGAGGGTTTCGGCGAGCTGTTGATGGACGGGGGCGGGCTCGTCGCCGGCGACGACGTGGACTTCGTGGCCGTACCCCTCGAGCAACGAGCGGAGGTCCTCTTCGGGGATGCGCGCGAGCACGGTCGGGTTGGCGATCTTGTAACCGTTGAGGTGCAGAACCGGCAGCACCGCGCCGTCGCGAGCCGGGTTCAGGAACTTGTTCGAGTGCCAGCTCGTCGCGAGCGCGCCAGTCTCGGCCTCACCGTCGCCGATCACGCACACCGCGATGAGATCCGGGTTGTCGAACGCCGCGCCGTAGGCGTGCACGAGCGAGTAGCCGAGCTCGCCGCCTTCGTTGATCGAGCCCGGGGTGGTGGCGGCGGCGTGGCTGGGTATTCCGCCCGGGAACGAGAACTGTCGAAACAGCGTGCGCAGGCCGTCCTCGTCGCGGGTGACCTGCGGGAACAGCTCGGTGTACGTGCCCTCGAGGTACGTGCTCGCGACCATCGCCGGGCCCCCGTGACCCGGTCCGCACACGAAGATCATGTTGAGATCGTCGGTGCGGATGACGCGGTTGAGGTGCGCGTACAGGAGATTCAGTCCCGGCGTCGTGCCCCAGTGTCCGAGGAGCCTCGGCTTGATGTGCTCGACCTTCAGGGGCTCGCGCAGGAGCGGGTTGTCGAGCAAGTAGATCTGTCCGACCGACAGGTAGTTGGCGGTACGCCACCACGTGTCGATCAGCTGCAGCGCATCTGGCGTGATCACCTCACCACTATTCCCCGAGAACCTCGTCCGCGATCATCCCCGCGTTGGGTAGGGGCTCAGGGGCGGTTGGCGGTCCGGAGCTCCGTCCAGTCGGTGATCAGGTGGCGCTCGTCGATGCCCCACCGCCCGTCGCGCCGGCTGTAGACGTCCTGGTAGCGGATCAGCATCACGTAGTCGGTGCCGCCGTGCCGGTTGGCATCGAGGTGATGGGCGAGGCAGTACACCTCGCCGCGCGCCCGGTCGCCGTCGATCTCGTAGCGCGAGTTGCCCACGAAGTGGAACGTCTTGTCGTAGCGCGCGATGCGCTCGGTGACGTTGGCCAGTTCCTCGTGTCCCCGGAGCGTGGCCGTCACCTTGCTCGGGTCCGCGTGGTCGAGGAGTACGAGGACAGCGTCCGGGTGGAAGACACCGAGGAAGGTCTCCCGATCACGCCGATCGACGGCGGACGCGTACTGCTCGCCGAGCGCGCGCAGCGCGAGTTGGTCCGCGAGCGCGCCGACGTTCTTGTCATTGTCCACCAGACTCCCTCCGCGTCACGACTTCGTGCGGGAAGTCGGCGTGAAGGACACCGGCATGGCCTCCGGGCCGACGATGAAGTTGGACGCGCGGAACGGGAGAGGCGCGTCGGTGGCGAGCGCGATGTCGGGCAGGTGCTTGCTCAGCTCGTCGAACATCACGTTCAGCTCCAGGCGGGCCAGCGACGCGCCGAGGCAGAAGTGCGTCCCGAAGCCGAACGCAAGGTGCGGGTTGGGATCGCGCCGCACGTCGAAGCGGTACGGGTCGTCGAACACGGCGTCGTCGCGGTTGGCCGACGGGTAGAGCAGGATGAGCTGATCGTCCTCGTGGAGTGTCTGACCGTCGAGCTCGACTTCGCGCGTGACGGTCCGCGACATGTTCTTGATCGGAGTGACCCAGCGCAGCAACTCTTCGACCGCGACCACGCGTTCGTCGGCGTTCGCGTCCGCGAGCAGCGCGCGCTGGTCCGGATGATCGAGCAGCGCGAGCATCCCGCAGGAGATCACGTGGCGTGTCGTCTCGTCGCCGCCGATGAGGATCAGCAGCGTCTCCTGCACGAGTGACTCGTCGTCGAGCTTCTCGCCCTCGATCTCGGCATGGCAGAGGACGCTCACGAGGTCGTCCTGCGGCGGCTTCGCCCGGCGGTCGGCGACCACACCGAGCTGGAACTCCCGGAACTTCGCGGCCGCGTCCGCCGACGCCGCCGCGATCTCGGGTGTGGGCTCCTGCGTCGTGGCGCGGATGAGGTCGTCCGACCAGCGGAGCAGGTCGCCGAACGCCTCGCGTGGGAAGCCGAGCATGTCGGCGATCAGCAGCAGCGGTAGGGGCGCGGCGATGTCCCACACGAAGTCGCACTCGCCCCGCTCGCACACGTTGTCGATGATCTGCGTGCAGATCGCCCGGATCACGGGCTCCTTGTCCCGCACGCGCTTGGGCGTGAAGCCGTGATAGACGAGCCGTCGACGGCGTGTGTGCTGCGGGTCGTCCATCGAGATCATCATGGGCAGCCCGGCGCCATGGGGTCGCGGGCTGCGCTTGCTCGAGAACGTCGTCGGATCCTTTTCGATCGCAAGCACGTCGGCGTACCGGGTGATGCCCCAGACGGCGTTCTTCTCGTCGTAGTACACGGGGGCGTTCGCACGCATCCACGCCCAGAGCTCGTGCGGCTCGTTGGCGTACCAGTGGCCGTCGAGCAGGTCGATGTCGTCGCGGACGGGATGCGTCATGGTCACGGCGACCCCCTTCTTTCCGCTCTCGGCAGTTTCACTGCCGGGCCGCTCGGGCCACGCCTCGCTGCGCCGCAGGGTACCTGCGACGCAGCCGCTCGGCTCTCGTCGGTGGACCCAGCCGCCGGACTCTATGCCGGGTGCGAGGAGCTCGGCAGCCGAGCCGCCCCGTCGATTCCACGACGCCCGAGTGGGCGGTCGGCCGCTCCGATAGGTTTCCGGTGCATGTTCACCATGCGGTTCGACATGCGTGCGCCGGGGGGCGTGGACACCATGCCCGCGCTCTACGACGCCGCCATCCAGATGGCCGAGTGGGCCGAGGGCCGCGGCGGCGTGATGAGCCTCATCTCGGAGCACCACGCGTCTCCCGACGGGTACCTGCCCTCTCCCCTGTTGCTCGCGTCGGCGATGGCCGCGCGCACCAAGACGATGACGTTCACGATCGGTGCGGCACTCATGCCGTTCTACGACCCGATCCGGCTCGCGGAGGACATTGCGGTCCTCGACATCATCAGCAAGGGGCGTGTCTCGTACGTGCTCGCGCTGGGCTATCGCCCCGAGGAGTTCGAGATGTTCGGGGTCGACTGGAAGGAGCGCGGTGCGGTGGCCGAGGAGAAGCTCGCGCTGCTGTTGCGGGCCTTGAAGGGGGAGCCGTTCGACTACGAGGGGCGCCGCGTGCACGTCACGCCCTCTCCATCCGGCCCGATCCAGATCTCGTGGGGTGGCGGTACCGAACCTGCTGCTCGGCGCGCCGGTCGTCACGGCCTCGACTTCTTCGCAGAAAGCGACGGTGAGGGCCTGCACCAGGCATACGAGACCGAGGCGCGCAAGTACGGCCACGAACCGGGGCTCTGCATGCTCTCGACCCCCGGCACACCGACCACGGTCTTCGTCGCCGACGACGTCGATCGAGCTTGGGACGAGATCGGGCCGCACATGATGCACGACATCGCGGCGTACGGGGATTGGAACGTCGCCAAGAAGCACATCGCCAGCCTCTCGAGCGCCCGCAGTGTCGCCGAGCTGCGCGAGGAGCGCGGCTCCTACCGCATCTACAGCGTTGACGAGGCGGTCGAGATCGTGAAGGGCGGCGGACTGCTACTCCTGCAACCTCTGTGCGGTGGCCTGCCGCCGGACGTCGCGTGGAAGTACCTGAAGATCGTCACCGATGAGGTGATCCCCGCCGCGAAGTAGCGCGTCAGCCAGCGTCGAAGTCGACGCGGAGACGCGTGAGCTTGCAGGTGGCGATGCGCCACTCGCCGTCGATCTTCTCGTACGTCTCGTGGTAGTGGCCGTACCCGTGCATCTCGCCGACCGGGCCGCCTTCGGGCCACCGCAGCATGTCCTCCATCGACCAGACGCCGGTTGCCGTGGTGGGCGACGTGATCGCGATCTCGGGCATGTGGCCGTGGTGCACGGTCAGCACCGGATCGACCTGGCTCTTGACGTACTCCGCGATCGTCGCGTTGCCACGGATGATCCCTTCGTCGTCCGGGACGCGTGACTCGCCGCTCACGTCGAGCACCGCGTCGGGCGCAAACACGTCCGCGTACCCGTCCCAGTCCTTGGTGTCCATGCAACGGAAGTAGCGTGCCTTCAGCTGCTTGATCTGCTCGACGGCGAGAAGCTCTTCGACTGCGTCCATGGCGCGAGACCCTACTCACTCCTCCGATGGGGCGAACGAGGGCGTGGCACCTTCGGGGAGCGGGACGCGGTGGACCCGCATCTGGAGCGCCAGGAGCGCGTAGTAGCCGACGAGCGTGAGCACCTCGATGAGCATCCGGTCGCCGAGCGCGTCGTACGCGCGGGCATACTCGCCCTCGTCGAGATCGCCGCGCGAGGTCGTCGCGCGCGCGACGTCAAGTGCCGCCCGCTCGACGTGGTCATCGAGCGCCATCGGCGCGGACGCACGCACCGCGGCGATCTCGTCGTCGGTGAGGCCGATCTCCCGGCCGATGCGATGATGCGCCCACCACTCGAACTCGCTCTCCCACGCGGCGGCGACCGTCAGGATGACGAGCTCGCGTGCGCGGTCGGGGAGGAGACCACCGAACCGCAACACCGCCCCGAGTTCCTGGAGCGCGTGTCCGAGAGCGGGGTAGTGGTGCATCGCGTTGAAGGGACCCTGGAGATCGCCGTGTTCGTCAACGATGCGGGTCGGCGGTGCTGATCCGGTCCGTCGGGAGGCGATCGCTTCGTAGAGCTGCTGCTGGTCGGGCGTGAGATCGTGGAGGTTGAGCTGCTCGATTCGCATGGGTTCCTCCCCTCTGGACGGGCGACGGTACGACACGCGCAGACGCCGGAGGTGGCGCTTCACGATCAGTCCGCCGTAGCGAGTGTCGATCAGCGACGCAATGCACTCGAGCAGACCCGAGCGCAGGTCGCGGGCGAGGGCGCGGTGGTTGGAATACGTCAGGAGCACGTCGACATACGCCGCGGTCGTGTACGCGATGTCGGTCTGGTACCGGCGCTCCGACGCAGGGCCGAACCGCCCTGACGGATCGGGCGCCAGGTTCGACACGATGGTGTCGGCTCGCGGCAGCCGGATCCCCGCCGGCGTCTCGGGATCCCACCGCTCGTAGCAGCCCTGGACCTCGACGAAGAACGGGTCGGTGCCACCTGCAACGTGGTCGGTGGTGACGACGACGAACGCGCCGCCCGGACGCAGTGCAGCCGCCACCTTGGCGAGCCCGACGTCCGGCTCGATCCAGTGGAACGCGGTGAACGCGACGACAGCATCGAACGGCTCGGCCGGTAGCGGCCACGCTTCGAACGTGCTCACCACGACCTGCGGGTCGGGGTAGGCGGCGAGGTTGCGTCGGGCGATCGCAGCCAAGTGCGCGCCCAGTTCGACAGCGACGACCGT
>JBKPCV010000025.1:0-7249 GCA_046727575.1 Actinomycetota bacterium | reverse complement strand
GTCGTGCTCGACCGGCGGGGCCGGCCGCGCGTGCCCGAGACCGCGGCACGTCGCGCCGAGACCCGCCGCGAACGCCTCGCGCACGCACGGCCGGCACCCAAGCCGGTCGAGCACCCACAGCTCATCGACGCCCCCACACTCCCCCTCTACCCCGGCGTCGTACAACGAGGCGCGGTGGCGGTGAGCGAGGCGAGCGGCGCGCCGCTCGCGTATACACCGGATCACTGGACCGACGGATGCCCGACCCTCGAAGCGCGTGTCACCAATGGGAACCTTACGCTCGTCGTCGAGACCTACCTCGATCCCCTCGACGGACGCGCCCTCGCCGTCGACATACGCCCCCACGGGGCCGAGCGCACGTTCACGAGCACGCCCGATCGCTGGGCCGAAACAATGCGTTGAGTTCCGCACCACTGCGTACGCCGCGACAGTATCGAGCGGGCTTTTGTCGGTGGAGGGACGAGCTACGTCACGTCTCGCGACCGCGACGGCGAGCAACCGGCCCTTCGACGCTAGGCGCGATCGCGCCTGAGCCTGCGCGGCGCTTGACCCCCCCAGCGTCGGCGAGCCGATCGAGGAAGTCGATGTTCCCAGCACTCATGTAGTGACGCTCGTCACGTTGCCCGCAGTCGTCGGTCCACTCCGCCTGACGCAGTGAACCGGCGACGCCGATGAGACGCCCCTTCCGGAGACGGGTCGAGACTGCCGCGCCCACGTCGACACCGCAAGCCGCGCCCGCGAGCAGGGTGCAAACATGTCCGACGACAAGGCGACCGCATTCGCGCGCACCGTCATCGAGGACGCGTGGATGATTCCGACTACGAAGACCTACCAGCGAGGCGGCCAGAATGCGCACCCAGAACGTCGCACGATCACGGCCACCACCGCGCCCGCAACGGCACGCCGGCGTGCGGGGCAGCGACCCGAGCGGGAACGTGCCCTCGTGGTGCGGGTAGTTGCGGCCATGATGCGGTTGTCGGCTCCCCGGAGTCAGCGACCATGCTGCTGCACCACGCCCAGACCCGCGAGGAGCTGGTCCTTGTAGCGACGGCAGTTTGTACGCACCCGGCAATCGGTCGCACCACTCCACTGACCGCGTTGCGAACCGACGAGCCCCGCCCAGAGATCTTCGAAGCTCGCACGATCCGAACAGTCGCCAGCAGAAGTGCGTCCAGTGAACTCGCGCTCACCGGTCGAGTTCCGGCGCGGGAATCGGAGAGCGCTGCCTGGCTCGTTCACGTATCAAGAACGCATGAGACCACACGACACCGGCTGGCAGGCCTCCTCGACTCGGTTGCAATGGATTCGCCGCATCGCCAACGCCGCCGAAGGACAACGAACGGCACGGAAAGGTGTACGTCTGATGCCTGACTCCGAGAACACGTCTCGATCATCATCCGAAGGGCAGGCCCGAGAAGGCGCAGCGATTCTGGCTGCCATTGACGAGGTGGAACCGGACGCGCCGACCGCCTGCGCGGGATGGACGGCCCACGACATCGCTGCGCACCTCGCGGCCGGGTCGAAGGAAGTCGCCGACTTGGTGGAAGAACGACTCGAGGGGAGACCCGAGCGAGCCACCCGGCCGTTCGACGAGCGGGAGGCGCCGTTTCGCGCGATGCCGCACCGTGAGCTGCGAGACCGCTTGATCGCGGAGAACAAGAGGAAGCTCGCGGGTTATGAGGCTCTCGCACGTGAAGCGGTGCCGGCGATCACCTTCACGGGGACACGCTTGACCGTGGATGAGTTGGCGATGCATTCGCGTAGTGAGGCTGCTCTGCACCGCTGGGATCTGGTTGGCGACGACCAGACGTCCGACGAGCTGCTCGCGCAGTACGAACTGACGGTGCACGCCGTGAAGGTCCTGGACGCCATGCCAGTTCTGAACGAGTCCGCTCGAGCGTTGGGTGAGCGTGCCACCCGGACCGGGGCGCGCTCGCTGCGGGTTGTGTTCCGCAGCCTGCCTCAACCCGACGTTGTGTTCGTCGTGTCCGCAGGCGAGGGACGCTTTCAGCTGGCCGACAATGCCAACTCCGCGGGCGATGCCATTCTGACGATGGATCCGGTCCAACGCCTGCTCGCATTGTGGGGGAGAAGGTCCGCCAACCGCGAAGTCACTACCGAAGGCGACCCGGACGTCGTCAGTGCATTGACCGAAGTGTTCTGGCCAAACGCGCAACCCTGGCCGCAGATATCGACGGTCGACCCTTGACTCCGGGAATACAGCGTGAGCGCGCGCACAACCAACATCGCTGCTCGCACAAGAGTGTCGATCGCAGCGGGTGTGAACCGCATCGACTGGCACGCTGTCGGTGACGGGCTCGACGACATAGGCGTGGCCTTGACCGGGCCAGTACTGGGCGTGAACGAGTGCCAATCGTTGATCGCCCTCTATGACGACGAGAAACGGTTCCGGTCGACGATTGACATGGCGCGGCATCGTCTCGGTGAAGGCCAGGTACCGGTACTTCGACAACCCGCTACCCGACGTCGTGTCCGAGCTGCGCAGTGCGTTCTGGCCGCACCTGTCATCTCGACGTCGTGGCGAAAGACACAGGCCGGAGGCACGCGTGGGGGCCGTTCCGTGAACCGCCCCCGCGTCACCTCTCCGGTCCCTGATCAGGCCTTGGTCGTTGCACCCTCGACGGGGAGCCCCGCCTCGACCCAGTGCTCCTTTCCCCCGGCGTACTCGCGCACGTTGGCGTAACCCAGCTGCTCGAGCCGTCGGCTGAGGATGACCGAGTTCTGGCACGCCGGACTGGCGCAGTAGACGACGATGGCGGCGTCGCGCTGCGGCAGCGCGGTCTCGACCGTGGCCGACGGGGCGTCGTGCGGCACGTTGACGGCGCCGGGCAGGTGCCCTTCGTCGAAGGAGCTCGCCGGCAGGGCCTCCACGAGGACGACGGCGTCGCCCCGCTCGAGAACCTGGCGGAGCTCGTCGCGGCTGATGGTCTCGGGCATGGGTACTCCTCTCAAAGTGGGAAATGTGCGTACGCACGCATCTTCCAAGGTATGTGCGGACGCACTTATTCCCGGGCCGTTCGCTAGGCTGCGCCCGGTGGCCCAGGTGCGGGAGCCTGAGGGGATCGGAGCGTGGCGAAACCTCTTGCGAGCACACGCGGCGGTCGTCGGGCGGATCGCCCGCGACGTCGAGGCCCGAACCGGGCTGCCGCTCACCTGGTACGACGCGCTGCTCGAAGTGAACTCTGCGCTCCCCGATCGCAAGCTGCGAATCCAGGACCTTTCCGAGCGCGTCGTGTTCAGCCGGAGCCGATTGAGCCGGGTGGTCGACGAGATGGTGCGGGCGGGCCTCGTCCGCCGCGAGCCGGACCCGAGTGACGGTCGCGCCGCGTTTGCTGTCATCACGGCCGATGGGCGTGCCGCGCTCCGGCGTGCCGCGCCGGTCTATCTCCGGGACATCGAGGAGCACTTTCTCCGGCACCTGGCACCCGACGAGCGCACGGTCATCGCGACGGCGCTTGGGCGGGTCGCGGCGGCTGAAGGCGTGGATACTCCCGTGCGCTGACCCAGCTGCTAGTGCGCGGTGCGACTCGGCTCCTGCTGCCAGCCGCAGCAGCGCACAGGCGTCCCTCAGGCGCCGCCAACGCGCGTTTGGCGCGGGTATTGAACGAGACGATCTCGTCGAGAGTGAGCTCGCCAACCCCGAAGTCGAGTGCAGCACGCTGCCTCGAGAGCGGGTCGCGCTGCGTCAAATCTGTGTCACGCCCGAACACACTGGTCCGTGCCCTCGCCGCCGCCGTCATCGCGGGAATGGTGTCGTCCCGCGCGCCATGCTGGCCGGCGTGGCGATCGGCATCGCAGCCGCGGGTGCTGAATCTGCGAAGACCGGCGAGGCGTGGCTGTGACGAGCCGCGACTGACCCTCATCCCTCCCTACAACCCGGGGCATCCCGCCAGGGGCACACAACCACGGCCCCACGCAACACGGCAGAAGCCGCCCGAAGCGGCGAATCACGGCCATCGACAGTGGCGACGATCCGCATAATGATGAGCCCGAGTGACGCCTGCGGCACGAGGTGAGACAAATGCCGATGCTCGTACAGCAAGACATGGTCGATACGTGCACAGGCATATTGCTCGGCGGCATTGCGGTCGACGGCGGCGCAACGACCGCACAACTCGCGGTGCTCCGCGCGGTCGTCGCGCATCTGTGGGAGCGACCTGATCTCGATCTTGGCACGATGACATCGATGGAGCCCGATGCCGCCGCCCGCCGGATCGTCGACCCTGCAGTACGACGGCGTCTCATCGAGTTGCTCGTGACGCTCGAGCTGTGTCGCCATCCCCAAACGGTGAGCCAGATCAGCCGCGTCGAGTCGTATGCGGCCGCGTTCGGAGTCGACGGTCCGGCGCTCGAGATCGTCCGCGGCTGGATCGACGAAGGTGCCGACCGCGCAACTGAGGACTATGACCGCTTCTACGCAGAGGACCTCCCGCAGCTCTCGGAACCGGCCCTGCGCGCCGAGTACCTCGTCCTCACCGAACCCGATCCGGAGCTCGCTCGGCGGCTCGAGCTGCTGCACGACCTGCCAGCCGACACGCTGGGCTACTGGTACATCGAGTTCTACCGCCGCAACCACCTTGTGCTTCCCGGCGCAGATACGCACTTGCCGGCGCACTACGTGAGCCACGACATGAACCATGTGATTACGGGTTACGAGCCGACCGGACCGGGCGAGATCGCGCTCGGAGCTTTCACGCTGGCCATGAACGACAACGACGCGAACTGGTTGCAGTTCATGACCAACCTCTTGATTCACGAGGCGGGCATGCTGAAGCACGGCGAGATCGTGCCCAAGGCCGAGAGCCTTCGGCGGCCTGGAGCAACCGAGCTGCTCGGCGAGGCCTTGGCGCGCGGCGCGCAGTGCACGGCGGACTTCAGCCAGATCGATCACCTCTCAATGGCGAGTTGGCCGCTCGACGACGTCCGTGCCCACTTCAACGTCGTGCCCCTGACCACGCCGATGTTCTGAAGCAGCCGACGCGTCACGCACGCTCTGCGGACGTACAGCGTCGGGACGTGAAGTACGGTCGAACGTCCGCAGCTCGCCAGATTTGATCAACTCCGCCGCGTATCACCCCAAGGGCTCGGAAAGCTCGAACGGTTCCATCGCACGCTCCAGGAATGTTGGCTCACCGACGAAGGCCGCCTGCGATCTCGCGCATCTTCAAGAGCTGCTGGATGGGGCGTTGCAAGAGTGCTGGCCATCCCTCGGCGGTGTCGTCGGCGTGAACCGTCCCTAGTGCGGCAGCCTTCACGAGCTTGCCTGGTTTCACGTGCACGTTCGGCACGACGAGCTGAAGCTCTCGGTCGGTTCCACGACCTCGTCCTTCACTAGCCGAATCTCGCCGTGACGCCCTTCCGTCACGCCCGAGCACATCTCGACTATTCCGCCGGTGGAGTAGCGGAGTAGAGGAGCCACTCGCCTGCTATGCCCTCGAGATCGTGGACCCCACAGGGCTCGACGAAGCCAGGTCCGCCGATGAGGTCTTTGGCGCTCTGCGTCAACAACACTTGGGACGGCTTCGCGACGTCGAGCAAGCGCGCGGCAACATGTACCGCGACGCCGCGGACATCCTCGTCAATTCGTTGGCACTCGCCGGTGTGGATGCCCGCTCGGAGCTCCATTCCGAGGTGTTGCACCCCGGACAACATCGCCAGGCTCCAGTGCAGCGCTCGTGTCGGGCTGTGGAAAACGGCCAGCAGGCCGTCGCCCGTAGAGTTGATGTATTCGCCGCGGAAACGCTGCAATTGCGTGGCGACCATCTTGTCGAATTGCTGGAGCACGGCAGTCCATCGACGATCGCCAAGAACCTGGATGTGTCTTGTGGACTCCACGATGTCGAGGAACACGATGGTCAGGAGTTCGCGGTTGAGGTCACGCTCGAAGGCGACGCCCGTCAGGAACTCGAGCGCGATGTCTATTCCCGCTGGATAGTCGTCCTCGGCGACTCGCCAGAAGTAGTGGTCGCTCAGAAGCTGCAGCCGACTCGGTCCAATGCCCTCCGCGAGGCACCGAGCCTGATCCTCGCTGATGAGGTGGTTCGCCTCGTGGAGTACGAGCGTCGGTAGATCGACTCGGCAAAGAAGGTGGCGAACGTCGATGGCCAAGTAGATATCGATCAGACGCGCAAGGTCGCCACGCGAGATCGCAGACCGCTCGTATTCGGCGTACCGCCGCCGCGCCACCTCGTCATGAGGGAGGGCCAACAGATCGAGCGTCGCGCCGTTACCCCAGCCATCCATGACGAGCGTACGACCAGCCGAGACGGTGTCGTGCGGCACACCGAACGGATGATCGCCAGATTCCTCGAGTTTGGCGAACGTGTTGGTGAGGACGAGACGCTCGAACCGGTCGGGATAGCGGGCGGCCAGGAACACGCCCAGCGGACCCGACCAGCCTTCCGCCCAGATGCACGCCGTCTCCGAACCGATGGCATCCAGAACGCCCATGACCTCGTCCGACCACTGCTCCAGCGCGACGTCGGGCGCCGGGAGCACCCGGTCGGAGAGTCCGGTTCCGGAACGGTCGAGGCGGACGAGCCGACACGAGGCTCCCAGACGACGGAAGAATCCGGACGTACTGGGGTCGTCCCAATCCGTGTCGAGATTGCTGGCCCAGGTTCCCAAGAACACCAGATCTGGTGGCCCCTCACCGGTCACCTGGTATGCGATGTGGTGCGCTCCGTTCCACAGCCACCCGACCGGATGCTCCGCCATGCAGCCAGCATGGTAGAAGGCGCCGAGAACCAAACCCGGCCTCGGACGCTGGCCGACAATGACGGGGCGATCGAGACCCGTCTACCCCAGCCGGGCAGTCCGTCATCGCGCGATTTCTGTCGCGCGTCTCAAGCCACGGCGCGGCGACTACGCGTACCCAAGACGAAGCCGAAACCTGGCTGGAGCTCGCCCGCCCCGCCGACGGTCCCCACGAGATCGCGCACGCGGGACACCCGCCGCGATCAGCTCGAAACACGAGGTCACCATCCCCGTCGACGCGATGCGCCGTTGCCGAAGTCCAGCCGTCAAACGCGCCATCTCGAGCGCGTGTCATCGCGTGGGCTGAGGTGACGAAGATCTTACGCCCGCAGCGGGTCACCCATACGTGCGGCCCGAGGTCTCCCAGATCGCTTCGATCTCGACCGCCAACGTGGCGTCGTCGACGCCACGGGCGCACGGCGCGCGGCGGGACCAGTCATAGAACCCCGACCGGGACACCTCCAACGCCCGG
>JBKPCV010000024.1:0-17448 GCA_046727575.1 Actinomycetota bacterium | reverse complement strand
GTACACGAGCCCCGGCTCGACCATGGAGTGCGCACCGCGGACGCGCACCGACCGATCGATCAGCACACGCTCGGCCATCACCGCTCCGTTCGCCGGGGATCGCGCGAAGCGGGCCCGAGGCACAGCCCCCGAAACTCAGGTCAGCCAAGCACGCTCGAGCGATGGTGGACTCCCTTCGGCGTTGCAGTCAAGCGCGCAGGTCAAGCGATGCCCGCCCGTCATGCTTCTGTCACATCACGACGCGTCTCTGTAAACAACGCGCGGCCACGCGCCTATCGCCGGGTGGAACGACCGGCGTAAGCTCACGTCGATCTTCGGAGGGGACCATTGACGGACTTGACAGAGCTCCACGTCCGGCAAGAGATCGAAGTCGAACGCCTCAGCGCCGCGCTCGCGGGCGAGTTCGGAGACATCTCCCCCGACTTGATCGAGGACGCCGTACGAGCAGAGTTCAAGCGTCGCTCAACTGCCTCAGTGACGGCTTTCGTTCCAATCTTCGTAGCGCGCGAACTTCGTCGGCAGTTGCGAACCGCGGCCGACTAGGCCGCTGCCGGCGACAACGGACCCACCTCTACTTCGGGCAATCGCAATCCGCGCGTCGCTGCACACCGGTAGAGCAGGTATGCAACGCATTCTTCACAGCACCGTGTTCTGGGTCGTGGTCGCACTGATCATCGCCACTGTTGTCGTCACGCTCGTCGCCGTATCCGGCGGTGGTGGCGGCGGCGGTGGCTACTGACAGTGCGGCGGTGTACCTCCGCAGCAGCGAGCGCGTCGCTGTCGCCGACCGCGATAATCACGGGCGATGCGCACGAGTCCGCCGCGCCAAAGTGTCGAGGCCGTGATCTTCGATCTCGATGGGGTCCTCGTCGACTCGGAGACGATCTGGGACAACGCGCGGCAAGAGCTCGTCGCGCGAGTCGGTGGAAGCTGGCGACCTGAGGCGACGCGCGAGATGATGGGCATGAGCTCATCAGAGTGGTCGGCATACTTGCGCGACCGCCTCGGCGTGCCGCTCTCGGCCGAGGAGATCTCGTCTGAAGTCGCCGCGTCCGTCGAACAGCGCTACGCCCAGGAGCTGCCACTTCTGCCCGGCGCCCGGGAGGCGGTGCTGCGACTCGCGCAGCGGTGGCCACTCGGCCTCGCGTCTTCTTCCAACCGTCCGATCATCGAGCAGTTCCTCGACGTGAGCGGACTTCGGTCGTGCTTCGCCGCGACCGTGTCCTCGGAGGAAGTCGAGCGCGGAAAGCCCGCTCCCGACGTTTACTTCGCGGCGGCGGAGGGTCTCGGCGTCGGTCCTCGGCGGTGTGCCGCGGTCGAGGACTCGACCAATGGCATCCGCTCCGCAGCTGCCGCAGCCATGACCATTGTGGCGGTGCCGAATCAGCACTTCCCGCCCGCTCCCGACGCGCTCGCGCTTGCTACTGCGATCCTCGAGGACCTCACAATGCTCACGCCCGAGCTGATCGAGCGGGCTGCGCGTGCGTAGGCCTTCCGCATGCCGACTCCAAGACGACTGACGAGGACGTCTGTTCGATGGACGGGACCGAATCGCCCGATCGCGGAGTCCGTACTGCGAGCGTCACGGACGCCGACGTCGTCGCCCAGCTCCTCCACAACTTCAACCGCGAATTCGACGAGCCCACGCCCGGCCCACAGGTGCTGGCGGAGCGTGTTCGACAGCTCCTCGCCGGCGGTGACACCACGATTCTGCTCGGAGGCCGAGGACCTGACGGCGTGGCTGTGCTCCGATTCCGAATGGCGATCTGGAGCGAAGCGCTCGCGTGCTACCTGGCCGAGCTCTACGTGGTTCCCGCGTATCGCGGGCATGGACTCGGCCGGGCCCTGATGAATGCCGCCATCGCGCGAGCTCGCGAGCAAGGCGCGGATCACATCGATCTCAATACCAGCCACGACGATGTCGCCGCTCGCGCACTCTACGGGAGTCTCGGCTTCAGCAACCGCGAGGGTCGACCGGACGGACCGGTCACCTACTACTACGAACGGGAGCTGTAGCCGCTCCCGTTACGCGTCGTCACTGCTACGGGCGCGTTCGGGTACGGACGGTTGATCGATCGGCAGCCACACCTGGAAGCGGGTGTCGCCGGGTCGCGACTCGACTCGGATGTCGCCATGGTGGCGGCGTACGACGATGCGGTAGCTGAGGTCGAGCCCGAGCCCCGTGCCGTGACCGACGTCTTTCGTCGTGAAGAATGGTTCGAAAATGCGGCGCTGCAGTTCGGGTGGGATGCCGGGGCCGGTATCGCCGATCTCGACGCGCACGCAATCGCGGTCGAGCGCGGTTCGGATCGTCAGCGTTCCTTCGCCCTCCATCGCGTCGATGGCGTTGTGGATGATGTTGGTCCACACTTGGTTCAACTCGCCGCCCTGCGCACAAATCTTCGGAAGCGTCCGGTCGTAGTCCCGGACCACGGTCACACCTCGCTTGAGCTTGTGCGAGAGGATGACCAGCGTGCCCTCCAAGCCGTCGTGGACGTCGATCGGCTCGAATGCACCTTTGTCGAGGTGGCTGTAGTCCTTCATTGCCGCGACAAGTTCGGAGATGCGATCGGCCGAATTACGGATTTCTGCCACGAGGCTTTCGATGTCGAGGGAGGCCGCCAACCAGCGAATCGCGTCGGGTGCTGCGGTATCGGCGCACGCGATCACGCGATCAAGCCACGGCTCATCCAGCCCGGCCGATGCGAGGACGGGCGCGATCTCCCACGCGTCGTCAACACCGACAGCCTCGAGTCTGGCAGCGAGCGCGTCTTCGCGATCACCCACCTCCACTGTTGAGAGATTTTCGGGCGCGCGCATGTGCTCGACGGCCTCGGTGAGCAGGTCGAGGAGCTTCGACAATTCCTCATTGGTGAGCCCGGGGGCGAGACGGACCATGGCTCGGCGCCCCGCCTGGAGCTGACCGCCGAGCGCTTCGGCCGCCCGCAACTCGGCGGCCGCCGGGTTGTTGAGCTCGTGCGCCAGGCCGGCAGACAGTGCTCCGAGCGCGATCAGCTTGTCGCGTTGCCCGACGAGAGCTTCCGCATTCGTCAGCCCGAGGAACAGCCCGTCGAGGAGGTGCACTGCCATCGGGAACCACTTCTTGAGCGCGTAAGCAAAGTCCTCGGCGCGGAGCTTGAACAACCGACTGGTCTTGACGGTTCGCAGATTCGACGCGTAGGACTGGTCACCCGAGGCGCTGGCAAACGCGCGCGTGGCCCCGGCGTATGCCCCCGGCTGGTTCGCCGTCGTCAAGACGACGTCGGTGCCATCCAGGCGCTTCACGAGCTCGACCTCGCCGTCCAATAACACGTAGAACGACACCGCCGGCTCGTCCTGGTTGTACACGAGCACACCTGGGTCGTGGGTTTCGACCGTCCCGTGTTCGACGAGCCAGGCGAGCTGCTCATCGGTGAGGCTTTCGAAGAGGAACGTGCCGCGTAGCTCCTCTTTCAGCTCGTCCAGCTCTGCGTTCATAACAGCTCCAGGTAACGATGGACGAGTGTGACCGCCATGGCCCCCTCGCCGACGGCTGACGCCACCCGCTTGACAGATTGACGACGCACATCACCCGCCGCGAATACCCCCGGAACGCTCGTCTCCAAGAAGTAGGGCTGGCGCTCGAGCGGCCAGTCGGCCGGGAGCTGCCCGTCCACGACGAGGTCCGGTCCGGTCAGCACGAACCCGTTCGCGTCACGCACGATCTCCTTGCCGAGCCAGTCGGTACAGGGCGCGGCGCCGATGAAGACGAACAGCCACGAAGCGTCGACCTCCTCCTCGGCGCCCGTCTCGCGGTCCGCGATACGCAACCGCTCGAGGTGGTCGGTCCCACCGGCGCCCACCACCTCACTCCCGGTCCGCACACGCACGTTCGAAAGCGCGGCGATCTGTTCGATCAGATAACTCGACATGGACTGTTCGAGGCTCTGGCCTCGCACCACCAGGGTGACGCTGCGCGCCGCGCGAGCGAAGAACACCGCGGCCTGTCCGGCCGAATTCGCGCCACCGACGATGTAGACGTCGTCGCCGCGGCAGGTCTCGGCGTCCGTCGCCGCCGCTCCGTAGTAGACGCCGGACCCCGTCAGCGCGTCGACGCCCGGAGCCACCAAGCGGCGGTACGCGACGCCGGTCGTCAACAGCACCGCGTGGGCTCCGAGCTCGGTGCCGTCGGCGAGCCGGATGACCCGCGCCGACCCGCAGACCTCGAGGCTCGAGACCTCCGAGGTCAGCAAGAGCTCAGCGCCGAACCGTCGGGCCTGGGTGGTTGCCCTCCAGGCCAGATCCCCGCCAGCGATGCCCGACGGAAAGCCCAAGTAGTTCTCGATGCGGGCGCTCTGGCCCGCTTGGCCCCCAATCGCTTCGCGCTCGAGCAGCATCGTGCTCAAACCCTCGGAGGCGCCGTAGACCGCGGCCCCGAGACCCGCCGGACCGCCTCCGATCACGATGAGGTCATAGAACGGAAGCGAGGGAGCCGCTGCAAGCCCGAGGGCGGCTGCCACCTCGGCTGTGGACGGCGCCTGCAACACCGCGCCGGCGTCGGTGATGACGAGCGGCAAGTGCTGGGCATCGCCGCCATTGGCTTCGAGCAGCCGCGATGCTTCCGCGTCATGTTCGACCTCGAGCCATTTGAACGGCACCTGGTTGCGGGTCAAGAAGTCCTTCACCACGTGCGAAGGAGCCGACCAGCGATGACCAACAACTCGAAGTCGGTCATCCGATGCGATTCGATCGTTCATCTTCCAGTCCTCGAGCAAGTCATCGAGGACGGGATACAGCTTCTCGTCCGGTGGATCCCACGGTTTGAGGAGGTAGTAGTGCACGTCGGCCTGATTGATCGCTGCGATCGCCGCATCGGTGTCGGCGTACGCGGTCAGCAGTACCCGGCGCGCCTTGGGATAGAGGTCGCGTGCCCGCTCGAGGAACTCGACGCCGGTCATCTGCGGCATGCGATGGTCGGCGAGCAACAGGGCCACCTTGTCGTCGCGCAGCTTGAGCTCTTTGAGCGCGTCCACCGCTGCCGGTCCCGACTCCGCCCGGCGAATGCGATAGTCCTGGCCGTAGTGCTGGCGGAGGTCCCGGGCCAAGGAGCGCGACACCTCCGGGTCGTCATCGACGGTCAAGAGGATCGGCTGCGCCACCGCTGCATTCTCGCAGGCCGGGAGACGCCCGACCCACGTCGACGGCGCCAGAACCAGCCAGGAGGTGACCAGCTTCCCCCGTCGAGAGTTTCGAGATGGGCGACGTCGGGTTCACCATTTTCCGCCTTCCTGGCTACGGCGACTTCCTCGAAAAGCGCGATCCGGATCTTCGGCGACGACTCGCGGCGGACGGACGACCCGAGCGCTTCGCCGACGCCGTGGCAATGCTCCTGCGCATGACGGCCGACCGGTACGCCGAGGACGTCCCGCCGCACTGGAGCATCACCTTCGCGGTCGACGACGCCGACGTGGTTGCGACCCGCGCCGAAGCGCTCGGTGGCGCGGTCGTCGTGCTGCCGTTCGACGCCGAGCCCGTGAGAATGACGGTGTTGGCCGATCCGCAAGGCGCGGTGTTCACAGCAAGCAAGTACCAGCGGAGCCGTGGGACATGATTCGGTCTCTGTGAGGGCCGGGAACCCCGGAGCCACGGTGGTGATGTGCTCGAGTCAGTTGCCCGGCCGCTGCCGTGTCAGGTGACGGCGTCAGCCGCGCCGCCGTCGAAGCGGACGTGCGCGCCGTTGAGATGCCAACCCGGCTCGCCCACCACGCACGCGATGAAGCGGCCCACGTCGTCGGGTGTCGGCACCCTCCCCGACGGGTTCGCGCTCGCAGTGTCGACGATCAGGCGCTCGACGCTCGGCCAGTCAGTCGCAATGCCCTCACGGCGCGCACGCTCAGTGAATCGCTCGACCACCTCGGCGGTGGCGATGATGCCGGGGCTCACACAGTTCACAGTGATGCCGGTGCCAGCAAGATGCTTCGCCAGGCTCACCGCAATCGACGGGAGCGCGCCCTTCGCGGCGTAGTACTCGGGGATGCGATCGCCAGGGCGAGTCGCACCGACCGTCGAGACGAACACCACGCGGCCCCACCCGGCCGTTCGCATGTCGGGAAGGAAGGCCTGCGTGACCCGAATCGCGCTCACCACGTTGGCGTCATAACTGCCGTGCCAGCTCTGGGTGTCCGACGAATCCCAGTCGCTGCCCTCGGGGACCCCGTAGTTGTTGATCACGATGTCGACGTGATCCACCTGACGACGTACGTCCGCGACCAGAGCCGCGGTGCCCAGCTCGCTGCGGAGATCACCGACGACTGCGTGACCGCGACCGTTCGCCTCGGTGATTGCCCGAAGCGTGCCCTCAGCCTGCCCGGCCTCGAGACCGTGCACGAGCACCGTCGCGCCCTCGGTCGCGAGCGCTCGGACGATGCCGGCACCGGTGCCGCGGTACGAGCCGGTCACCAGCGCCACCTTCCCTCGGAGACCCAGATCCATGGCGCGGCATCTTGGCAGAACAGCGTGAACGGGGGCCGGTGTCGCGACGGCGATCAGTCGAGCGAAACGGAGTTCGGGCTATTTTGGTTCGTTGCCCGACCCGCTCGGGGTGTAGGAGACTCCCCGGCCGGGAAGACGGTCCGACTGACCACCGATGAAGGCCCCTGCACGAGGCGATGCGCATGGCTGATCAGTACGACTTCGACACGGTGGTGATCGGCGCGGGCTTCGCCGGTCTCTACGCGCTCCACAAGTTCCGCGACGACCTGAACATGCGCGTGCGCGTCTACGAGACAGGCGACGGCGTCGGCGGTACGTGGTACTGGAACCGCTATCCCGGGGCGCGTTGTGACTCCGAGAGCTACTACTACTGCTACTCGTTCTCTCCCGAGCTGGCCCAGGAGTGGCAGTGGTCCGGTCGGTACCCCGAGCAACCCGAGATCGAGCGGTACCTCAACCACGTGGCCGATCGCTTCGATCTCCGGCGCGACATCGAGCTCTCCACCCGTGTGACGGCCGCCGCGTTCGACGACTCGGCGAATCGCTGGGAGATCCGCACCGACCACGACGACACCGTCACGGCGCGCTTCCTCGTGACCGCGGTCGGCTGTCTGTCGGCCCCGAATGTTCCGGACATCCCGGGTCTCGACGGCTTCGAGGGTGACGTGTATTTCACTGGCACGTGGCCGCGCGAGGGCGTGGACTTCACTGGCAAGCGCGTCGCGCTCATCGGTACGGGCTCGAGCGGCATCCAGGCGACACCGCCGATCGCCGCCGAAGCTGATCACCTCACCGTCTTCCAGCGGACGCCGAACTTCAGCCTTCCCGCACGTCACCGTCCGTTCTTGCCGGAGCACCAGGCGAGGATCAAGGGGAACTACGACGACATCTTCGCGGCGACGCGCACGTCGTTTGCGGGCTTTCCGTTCTCGCCGATCGACCGGACCACGATGAGCGTCTCGGCCGAGGAGCGCGAAGAGATCCTCGAAGGGCTCTGGGCCGAGGGTGGATTCAAGTTCCTCTGGGGCGGGTTCTCGGACCTCCTCATCGATCCCGACGCCAACGAGATCGCGTCGGAGTTCATCCGCAGCAAGATCCGCGAGACAGTCGAGGATCCGCACACCGCCGAACTGCTCTGTCCCAAGGGCTATCCCTATGGCGCGAAGCGGCCGCCGATCGACACCGACTACTACGAGACGTTCAACCGCGACAACGTGAGCCTCGTCGACATCAGCGAGACTCCCATCGAGTCGATCACTCCGACGGGCTTGCGCACCGCGGTGGCCGAATACGAACTCGACGCCATCGTGTTCGCCACGGGCTTCGACGCAATGACCGGACCGCTGCTGCGCATCGACATCCGGGGTGCCGGTGGCGGTCGGCTTGCCGACGCATGGTCGACCGGTCCCCGCACGCTGCTCGGCATACAGGTGGCAGGATTCCCCAACATGTTCACGATCACGGGACCGGGCAGCCCCTCGGTGCTGATGAACATGCCGGTGGCCATCGAATACCACGTGAACTGGATCGCCGAGTGCATCGAGTACATGCGCGAGCACGGCTGGACCCGCGTCGCCGCCAGCGAACCTGCGCAGGACGCTTGGGTGGAACACGTCGCCGAGGTCGGACGAGCCTCGCTCTTCGGACGTGCGAACTCTTGGTATGTGGGCGCGAACATTCCCGGGAAGCCCCGGGTGGTGATGCCCTACGCGGGCGGCCAGCCCAGCTACCGCGAGCGCTGCACCGCGGTCAGGGACTCGGGGTACGAGGGCTTCGAGTTCGGCGGGGCCGTGCGCGATGAGCGGGTGTCTGCTCGTTGAGGTCGAGACGCGGCAACTCGTCGTAATAGTCACCGAACATGAGGTGATAGAGCTCGTCGCAGGCGTAGGTACGCTCGCCGGTGACGCCGCGCTCGCCCAACAGCACGACCACGACGAAGTCGAAATGATCGATGTCACCAGAAGCGTTCCTGACGTGTGCGACCTGTTCCCGGATCCGCGCCTCGTCGTTCCAGAACTCACTGCGCACCTCGAACACCAGGTCCGCCGATTCGGCGAGCCGCTTCCACCTGGGCAGGAAGACCGAGTACATGCGCGCGACCGACTCACGGCCGACGATCCCCTTGCGTCCGGGGTGCCACTCGTAACTCGGATCGTCGTCGACGGTGTCCATGACGGCGTCGAGGTCGAACAGCAACTCCGCGGCCGCGTGTCGGTCGAGCTTGAGGCGACGTGCATCGAGATCGTCCACGAGCTTCCTTCCGGTCGGTCCTCGTCGCCGTCCTTGCCATCGGCTACGCGGCGGTGCTCAGAACAGGGTTGTACAGCACCGAGGAGACGGCCGTCGCGCGGTGGACGCGCGGCTCCACCAGATCACGACGCCGGGTGCGTCCAATAGGCGCCAGACCGATGAAGGCGAACCGATGACGTCTCGTCAGGGGAGGAGGACCGAGTGAGGCTGGATCGAAAGGTGGCCCTCATCTCGGGCGCGGCGCGCGGGCAGGGCGAAGCGGAGGCGCGGCTGTTCGTGCAGGAAGGCGCTCACGTGTTCATCTCTGACGTGCTCGACGCCCAAGGCCGAGCGTTGGCCGCCGAACTCGGCAACGCCGCCGAGTACCTCCACCTCGATGTGACGTCGTCCGGCGATTGGACGCGCGCGGTCGAAACGATCCGCTCCGCTCATGGACGGCTCGATGTGCTGGTGAACAACGCGGGCATCGGTGTCCCTCCGCACCCGCTGCTCGAGACCAGCGAAGCGGACCATCAACGCACGCTCGACGTGAACCTCCGAGGCGTCTGGCTCGGCATGCGTATGTGCGCGCCCCTGATGATGGACTCCGGCGGCGGCTCCATCGTCAACATTTCTTCGATCGATGGCCTCGCAGGCGTCGCCCGCATGGCCAGCTACGTCGCCAGCAAGTTCGCAGTCACCGGCCTCACCAAGACCGCGGCGCTGGAATGGGGGCGTGACGGCATCCGTGTCAACTCGGTGCACCCGGGTGTGATCCGGAGCCCGATGGTCGACAACGCGGCGCCGGAGGTCAAGGAGCGGCTCGACGCCATGATGGCGCGTCAGCCCATCGCGCGCATGGGCACGCCGCAGGAAGTGGCGTATCTCGTGCTCTTCCTCGCTTCCGACGAGTCCTCGTACTGCACGGGCGCCGAGTTCATCGTCGATGGCGGCCACCTGGCCGGCCCTTGGCGGGAGTGAAGTGTCAGAGGACGCTCGTACCCTGGCCCCAGGCACGGCGGCTGACGCCGAGGTCGCCAGAGCTCCGAATCACGGGATCGCCTCCGAATCACGGGATCGCCTTCGATCGCTGCTGGTAGGCGCGCGCGGTCGAACGCACCACGTCGCGGAGCTCGTGGTCGTCGACAAAGCCCGACGCCGCGAGGTCCTCCAACGACAGGATTTCCCCGCGCTCGTCCGTGCTCATCGACGACCGGGAGCCGGTGGATCAGATGCTCACGCATCAGGCGCTCCACCTCGCCGACCTCGGTGAGCGCGTCCACGGCCACCACTTCGCGCGTGCACACCTCTTCGACTTTCGTGACCGCGGGATCGAGTTCGGCGGCAACCACTCGCACCGTGACGTCGCGGTCGGTGAGCATTCCCGCGATTCGCCCCCGGGCCATCGGCCGAGGACTCAGATTCGACACACAACGACGATGTGCGACTATGGGGAAAGCGAGAAGATGGCCGAAGAACGCGAGAACACATCGTTCGGTCCGGTGAAGGAGGTCGAAGCGGGCGTGCTGGATGTCGGATACGTCGAAGTGGCTCCGAGCGACGGTCCGCCGGTCATGCTCCTGCACGGGTGGCCGTTCGACATTCACAGCTATGCCGAGGTGGCGCCGGCATTGGCGGCAGCTGGCTGCCGCGTCGTGGTCCCGCATCTACGCGGTCACGGCACGACGCGCTTCGTCTCTGACGCGGCGACCCGGAACGGGCAGCAGGAGCGATCGCGCTCGACACGATTGCCTTGATGGCCGCGCTCGGAATCGAGCGGGCGGTCCTCGCCGGCTACGACGCGAACCGGCGCGACTTCGCCAAGCTCATCTGGAAGCTCCACTCTCCGAAATGTCGACGGCGATGCCAGCGGTATCGCACCGGCGACCGACGGCTCCACCTATGCCGCGCACTTCTCCGGCAAGCACACGCACCGCGTCATCCCCTGCGCGGGCCACAACCTGCCCCAAGAGGCGCCACAGGCGTTTATCGACGCGGTGGTCGAGGCCGACGGCTTCTCCTCGTAAGGACGACCATGCCGTGAACCCCACACAAGGAGGCGTTCAGCATGAACGCAGCAATGCGTCTACCAATCGAAGGTGAATTGCCACCTCTCGCCGGCGCAAACGAGTGGCTCAATTCACCGCCGCTGACGCCCGTCGGCTTGCGCGGACATGTTGTGCTTGTCAACTTCTGGACCTATTCCTGCATCAACTGGATCCGCTCGCTCCCCTATGTGCGCGCCTGGGACAAGAAGTATCACGATCAAGGGTTGGTGGTGATCGGCGTACACACGCCTGAGTTCGGATTTGAGACGAACGTCGACAACGTCCGCCGAGCGGCGAAGGACATGAGCGTCGACTATCCGATTGCGATCGACAGCGACTACGCGATCTGGCGTGCATTCGAGAACAACTATTGGCCAGCTACCTACCTCGTCGATGCGCAGGGACGTATTCGGCATCATCGGTTCGGCGAGGGCGAATACGAGCTGTCAGAGACGGTTCTCCAACAGCTGCTGACAGAAGCCGGGAGCGACGGCATCGGACGCGAGCTGGTTTCGGTCGCTGCCCGTGGTGTCGAAACTGCGGCAGATTGGGCCAGCCTGGAGTCGCCCGAGAACTACGTCGGCTATGCGCGCACCGAAAACCTCGCGTCACCTGGTGGTGTGGCTCGGGACGAGCGCCGCGTCTATGCGGCTCCCGCGCGGCTGAGGCTCAATCATTGGGCCCTCTCGGGTGATTGGACCGTGGGGAAACAGGCCACGGTGCTCAACGAACCCAACGGCCGCATCGCAAACCACTTTCACGCGCGTGACCTGCATCTCGTCATGGGACCGGGCCCGCGAGGGACGCCCGTGCGCTTCCGGGTGCTCATTGACGGACAGCCGCCGGCGACCGCGCACGGAATAGATGTCAATGACCAAGGCAATGGCACCGTTGTCGAACCGCGGCTGTATCAGCTGATCCGACAGCCGGAACCCATCGTTGATCGCCAGTTCGAGATCGAATTCCTCGATCCGGGTGTCGAGGCCTTCGTCTTCACCTTCGGCTGATCCACGCGCGCGGAAGCGCCGACCCCTCACCGAGCGCGATCAAGCACTGGTGCGCACACCACGCCGCGTCGTCATCGTCGGGGACGGAGGAGTGGAGCTTCGGCGGCGTGGCGGGCGCGGAGCTCTGTGTCCCAGTCGCCGCTGCAGTAGACGGTCAGCTCGGCGATGCGGCCGCCCCGCACCTCGCACAGGACGATCTTGCGGTCGGTCATCTGCTCGCCGTGTTCCTCGTGACGGCCGACAAACTCGGTGACGAAGCCGGTCACCGTTGGAATGGTGCGCACCACGGTGATCTCGGCGCCGTCGGGCATGTAGCCCTCGAGCCATGTAGCGAACGTATCGCGGCCTTGGAGTTGGAACCGCCACAGCGGCGGATGGCCGTCGAGGAAGACGTCCTCGGTGAGCAGGCCGCTCACGTCGGCGTTGCGAAAGACGTCCGCGAGACGTTCGCTCAGTTCCTGGGCGGTGGCGTCGTCGACGACGGTAGATTCGAGCGGGCTCATATGGGTTCTCCTCGTGCTGGTCTCCGATGCGACCGTACGAAGCCACAGGGCATCAGCTCATCGGGAGAAGCACCGAATGCGCGAAGGCGCGTATCGGTAGAACTGTTGAGTCGACACAAGGCGAAGTTCGGTGTTTCGCCGGATGCGCCCGCACCCTCGCGCTACGTACGGTCCTCGGGACAGCACGACCAGCTTCCCGGGAGGACCCATGAGCGACCGTCCCAACGTCGAGACCGTGAATCGGATGACGGAGGCGATCTTCAACCAGGACCACGACACCCTTGCGAAGCTCTTCACTGACGATCTCGTGTTCCACCTCCGTGGCCCGCACCCGATGACAGGCGATCACTCGGGCCTCGGAGGTTTCCTCGGGGTCATCGGAGCGTTCTTCGAAGCGACAAACGGCGACATCACGCTCGACCAGCAGTTCTGCATCGGGACCGACGGGTGGGCCGCCGAGTGGGAACACGCCACGCTGGGACGCAACGGCAAGACGCTCGAGTCGCGCAACGCCTTCGTCTATCGCTTCGAGAACGATCGCATCGCTGAAATGTGGATGTTCCTGGGTGTTCTTCCCGAGGTGGCCGAGGCCTTCTTCGCCTGATCCCGGCTGATCCCGGCTGCCCGTGGGAGCAGAATGGGCATTTGATGGGAGCGATCGAGGACGCGCGAGCGGCGTGCGACAGCCACCGGTGGGGCGACGCATTCGAGCTGCTGTCCGGCGCCGCGGTCGACACGCTCGACATCGATGATCTCGACAGGCTCGCCACGGCGGCGTACCTCACTGGCCACGACGAAGAAGGCTTCACCTACTGGGTGCGAGCCCACCAGGTGTGCGTCAGCCACGGCGCGGTGCACCGGGCGGCGTACTTCGGGATGAGACTCGGGCAAGGGCTCGGCTTCAAGGGAGACCTCGGCCGTTGCCGAGGATGGGTGGTCCGCACCGCGCGTCTCCTGGAGGAGGCGGGCATCGACTGCGTCGAGCAGGGTTACCTCGAATACGGGCTGGCGATGATCCGGCTCTTCGAGGCTGGCGACGTGGCCGGGGCGCGTGCCCACTTCGTCCAGGCCGGCAAGATCGGGGCGCGCTTCGTCCATCGCGAGCTCGTCACGCTCGCGCGGATCGGTGAGGGGCGGATGCTGATCTACCTGGGCGAGATCGCCGAGGGGATGGCGCTGCTCGACGAATCCATGGCATTGATCGAGGCCCGTGAGCTGTCACCACTCGCCACCGGCGACGCGTACTGCACAGTGATCGACGCGTGCTCGGAGCTGTTCGACCTGGGCCGGTGCCGATCGTGGACCGAGTCGTTCGCGCGTTGGTGCGACACCCAACAGGAGCTTGTGCTGTACCGCGGCCACTGCTTTCTTCACCGCGCTGAGATGCTGGGACTGCTCGGCGCTTGGCCGAGGCCCTGCTCGAGGCTCGACACGCGTGTGACCGTCTGGCCGCTCCCGTCAACGTCGCGGCGCTTGGCGGCGGCGTGCGCAATCGAAGGCGATCTCCTTCGTCTCAGCGGCGACTTCGATCGTGCCGAAGCCTCGTACAAGCGCGCCAACGAGTTCGGGCGTGACCCACAGCCAGGTCTTGCATTGATGCGACTCGCCCAGGGCCGCCTCGACGTCGCCGACGCGATGATTCGTCGGGTGCTCGGAGAAACGGAGGACCCGCTGTCGCGAGCGCGCATCCTGTGCCCCTGCGTCGAGATCGTGCTCGCGGTTGGTGACGCTGCGGCCGCACGCGCTGCGGCCGACGAGCTCCGTGGGATCTCCATGGAACTGGGAACGCCACTGCTACGCGCGCACGCGGCGCGAGCGCAAGGTGCTGTACTCCTGGTCGGGGGCGCCTACAACGCGGCGCTCGTCGAGCTGCGGAGGGCCTTCAACGAGTTTCAAGCCCTCGGCGTGCGCTACGACGCGGCGCGCACCCGGCTTCTCGTTGCCGAGGCGTGCGCAGCGCTTGGCGATCGCGAAGCGGCGGAAATGGAGTCGAGTTCGGCCCGTTCCGCGTTTGAGGCCCTCGGCGTGCCCTCGACGCCGAGCACGATCGTCGGCCCTGGGGGGTCACTGCCCGACGGTCTCACCCACCGCGAACGTGAGGTGCTCGTGCTCCTTGCCCGAGGCAAGACAAACCGCACGATCGCCAACGAACTCTTCATCAGCGAGATGACTGTGGCGAGTCACGTGAGCCACATCTTCACCAAGCTCGGCGTCACCTCGCGGTCCGCCGCTATCGCCTACGCCTACGACCACGACCTCGTCTGATCAACCAAGAAGGAGAGCATCGGCCACGACAATGCCGCTGCTTCATCGGCCGCAGCTCAGCGCGGTCCGAGTCGTACAGGAAGGCGGTCGATCCCGACGCCGACGTTGGAGGCGACCCCGACGCCGGTCCACGTCGGATCTGCGGTGACCCGCACTTCGAAGCGGTCGAGCGTGGCCCCGAGGACGACCTCGATCTCCTTCCTTGCCAGGTGCGCGCCCAGGCAGTAGTGCACACCGCCTCCACCGAAGGAGACATGAGGGTTCGGATCTCTCCGGATCTCGAAGCGGAACGGGTCCGCGAAGGCCCGCTCGTCGCGGTTGCCGGACGGATACCACACCACCACGCGGTCGCCAGCCGCGATTGGGGCCCCGCCGAGGTCGACGTCCGAGGTGGCCGTGCGGCCGAAGAACAGGACCGGGCTCGTCCACCGCAGGACCTCATCGGCGGCGCTCCGCCGCACACGGAGATCGCTCCGGAAATCGGCGAGCTGGTCGGGATGGTCGAGCAGCGCGAGGAGACCCTGCGAGATGGCGTTGCGACTGGTCTCACTGCCGGCCAGGGTCAGGACGACGAAGAACACTTCGAGCTCGAGGCCGGCGAGTCGGGTGGGCTTGCCGTCGTCGCCGACGATCTCGGCCTGGCTGATCAACGTCCAAACGTCGTCGGCGGGGCGCGCCCGTTTCGCTTCGCTCAGCTCCGACGCGTAGGCGAAGAGCTTCGCGTGGGCGTCGTCGGCGTCGGCGGGCGTGTACACCGTCGTGGGATCGAACGCGCGCAGCACCCGCTCCGTCTGCTCGAACACCCACGGCCGGTCGGCCTCGGGGATCCCCACGATGTCGGCGATCACGTGCATGGGCAACGGAAAGGCGACGTCGGCGACGAAGTCGCATTCGTCGTGCTCGGCGGCGCGATCGAGGATCCGGTGGATGCGCTGGGTGATGTGCTCCTCGAGCTTGCCGATCATGCGCGGCGTGAATCCGGCGCTGATGAGGCGACGCAAGCGGGTGTGTTGCGGCGGATCCATCGACGTGAGCATGGCGCCAGTGTGTTGGTACTGGCTTTTCGGGATCTCGACACTGTCGGTCGCGGTGAACGTCTCCCAGTCGCGCTGCACGTGCTGGATCTCCGCGTGGCGGAACACGCACCAGAACTCGACTTCGCCATGACCGACATGGGTCTCGACCGGCCGATGCCGCTGGACGGCGCCCGTCTCTCGCAGCATCGTGAACAGATCGTGGGGTATTCCGTGCCGGTAGATGGAGCGATCGGTCAGATCGACGTCCATGACACGGCTCACCGACATCACGTTGTTCCTCTCTCAGGCCGGGCTGAGCGAACGAGCGGTCAAGTCGTGGTCCCACGGTCTGGCAACGTCCAGGGCACCTGGTCGAGCCGAAGACGTTCGTTGCGCTTCGAGCTGATTCGCCACTTGCCGTCGTCACACTTTCGGTACGTCTCGTAGTAGTGGCCGTAGCCCATGATGCTCGTCCGCCCGGACGGAGGCTCGATCTGCACGTAGTCGAACATCGACCAGATCCCTTCGGCTTCGGTGTCACTCAGGAAGGTGATCTCGGGCATGTGCCCGTGGTGGGTCGTGACGCCCGGGGTCAACAGCTGCTCGTTCATCGCGAAGTAGTCGTCGTTGGTCATGAACGGCACCGCTGACTCTTGCGGGAGGTAGTGCTTGCAATCGTCGGTGAAAAGGTCACGGAACGCTTTCCAGTCCTTGGTGTCGATGAAGCGGAAGTAGCGGGCCTTCAGCTGCTTGATCGCTTCGAGGTCGGCGAGCCTGTGGAGGGCGGGATCGAGCCGCCCCAGCCCGGTGCCCAGTTCCCGAGCGACCTGCTCGACCACCGCGAGGTCCTTTCGGATGAACCGGCCGGCGAGCTCCTGCATCTGGACCGACGAACCGAGCGCGACGATCATGCGCAACACCCGGCTGTCGCCGCTGCAGCGCTGGATGGCGTCGAGCGCCGTGCGGGGGTCGACCCCGAGATTGCGCGCCAGGCGCTCGGCGTCGGCGACGAGACCGACCTGGGCTGCAAAGAGCGCGTTGTTGACCAGCTTGACGCGCTGGCCGTCGCCGAGCTGGCCGACATGGAGGATCGGGTCGCTGTAGGTCGCCAGCGCGGGACGGACGTCGTCGAGCACCGCTTCGTCGCCTCCGACGAGGAGCGTGAGGCGGCCTTCTCGGATGTCGTGGGGGCCGCCGCTGAGGGCGGCGTCGAGCACACGCACGCGGCGCGGCTCGGCGACCTGAGCCAGCAGCGTCGCGGTCGTCGGGCTGCCCGTCGTGTGGTTGACGAGCGTCGAACCTGGCGTCATCGTCGCGAGCAGCCCCGGACCGAGCTCGCGCACCTGCTCGTCGCTGTAGACGCAGATGATCACGGCGTCGCGGTCGCGGAAGCCGTCGGCAGCGGTCGCGCCGAGTCCGCTCGCGTGCTCGATGACCTCGGCCCGGCGCGCCCGGAAGGTCACGTCGTGGCCCGCCGCGCGAAGCCGTTCCAACATTGGCATGCCCATCTCGCCGAGACCCACCATGCCGAGCTTCATGGCCGCTCCATCCGGTCGAACGCGGCTTCGATCGCGGCGAGACGCGCGTGGTACTGGCCGCGGTAGTCACCGTGCGTGATCAAATAGGGTTCGTCGGCAAGCAGATCGGCGAGCAGGTTTCGAACCGCATGCTCCGCGGTGGCGACGTGCTCCGGCCCGAGGTTGCGCCCGGCCATCATCGCGTCGACGTCGTCGGGCAACAGCACCCACTCCCCCTTGTCGGCGGGGCGGGCGCGTGCGCTGCTCTCGAGGTGGCGGGTGGTCATGCCGGCGGGGAACACGATCATCACGCCGATACCTTCGTCCGCCAACTCCTGCCGCAACGTTTCGCCGTAGCCGACGATCGCGTACTTGCTTGTCTGGTAGGCGCC
>JBKPCV010000023.1:0-3385 GCA_046727575.1 Actinomycetota bacterium | reverse complement strand
CCCTCGGGCAGTTCGACCACGATCGTGCCGTCGTCGCGCCGTTCGACGACGAACGGCAGCGGCACCAGGACATCTTGGTCGAGCACGAGCAGATCGTGCGCCGGATTCGCTTCGATCGCCACGACTCGACCGAGGGTGGCTCCGCGCGACTCGACGACCGCCGATCCGATCAGGTCGTGCACCCAGAACTCGTCGTCGGCCAGTGCGACGACGGCGTCGAGCGGCTCCGCGGTGAGGAGCGCGCCACGCAACGCTTCCGCTGCGGTCCGGTCGTCGACGCCTTCGAAGTGAACGAGCCACTTGTCGTGATGCGGGCGCGCACTGGCGACGACCAACGTCCGGTTGCCTGCGTGCATGACTGCACCCGGCTCTGCGCGCTCGCGCCGGTTGGAGACGAACGTGACCGTCACTTCGCCGTGCACACCGTGCGCTCGCCCGACCCGCCCGATCTCGAGCTCGCCCGGCGAGGGCGTCACGTCACTCCGCGATGTCGACGCTGGCCTTGACGCCGTCGGCGCTGCCGGCGGCGCGGACCAGCTGGCGGAGCGCCTGGATGACGCGGCCGCGGCGGCCGATGAGGCGACCCATGTCGTCCGGGTTCGCGTGGACGAGCAGCGCGACTTCGCCGCTCCGCCGTTCTTCGACGGCGACTTCGATGGCGTCGGGATCGTCCGCGAGGCTGCGGGTCACGTGCTCGACGACCGCGCGCGCACGGGCACCGACGATCCGATTGCCCTCGGCGCCGACTTCGTCGAAGTCGTCGTCGTCGTAGTCGTCGTCAGCGTCGACGTCGTCGCTCATTCGCCGCCACCTGCATCGTCGGACGCCGCATCCTGGGGCACTCCTTCCTCCGACGCCTCGCCGTCGGGCACGGAGTCCTGCGCCGCGGACGGCGTGGGTTGCGCGGGCGCCGCGGGTTGCGCGGGCGCCGCGGGTTGCGGCCGCACGTCCTGCGCGCCCCGCTCGACGTTGTCGGTCACGTAGGCGCGTCGCGAGAGCTTCGTGGTCGCGGGCCTGCCGAGCTCGGCCTCGTACTGCGCCCACACACCCGTGATCGTGAGGAGCTTCTGCACCGGTTCCGTCGGTTGGGCGCCCTTCCGCAGCCAAGCCAGCGCGGATTCGGCGTTGATGTCGATGCTCGACGGGTCCTGACGAGGTGCGTACTGCCCGAGGATCTCGATGAAGCGGCCGTCGCGCGGCGACCGTCCGTCGGCGACGACGACGCGGTAGTTGGGCTGCTTCTTCTTCCCTACCCGCATCAGGCGGATCTTCACGGCCACGAACGGCGTTCCTCTCGTCGGGTGCAGCGGCGCGAGCGGCGGTCGGCGCCGAGTGCGGTGCGCCAGCGTATCCGATCGACTCCGCAGGCCCGCACCGCGGAACGGAGTCGACCCGCTTACAGCAGATCCCCGATCGGGAGCTTCCCCAGCTTCCCCTTGCCGGCGCCGCGCATCATCTGCTGGACCATCTTGAACTGTTTCAGGAGACCGTTGACATCCTGGGTCGTGACGCCGCTGCCCTTCGCGATCCGCAGCCGGCGCGACCCGTTGATGAGCGACGGATCACGCCGTTCGGCGGGCGTCATCGAGCAGATGATGGCCTCGACACGTGCGATCTCGCCATCGTCGATCTCCGCGTTCCGCAACTCCTTCGGCATGCCTGGCAGCATTCCGAGAACGTTCTGGATCGGGCCCATCTTCTTCACTTGACGCATCTGGTCGAGGAAGTCCTCCAGCGTGAGCTGCCCCTTGCGGAGCTTTGCCTCGGCCTGCTCCATCTGCTGCTGGTCGAAGGTGGCCTCGGCCTTTTCGATGAGGGTGAGCACGTCGCCCATGCCGAGGATGCGACTCGCCATGCGGTCGGGATGGAACGGCTCGAAGTCGTCGACCTTCTCGCCCGTGCTCGCGAAGAGGATCGGCTTGCCCACGACCTCTTTCACCGAGAGCGCGGCTCCGCCACGCGCGTCACCGTCGATCTTCGTGAGCACGACGCCCGTGAGCCCCACTGCGTCCTGGAACTCCGTCGCGACGTTGACCGCCTCCTGTCCGGTCATCGCGTCGACGACGAGCAACGTGTCGTCGGGATGCACCGCATCGCGGATGTGCCGGAGCTCGTCCATGAGCTCCACGTCGATCTGGAGTCGACCGGCGGTATCGACGACCACGACGTCGCGGCCCAGGCGCGCCGCTTCGTCGACGCCGGCCCGCGCGACCGCGACCGGGTCGCTGCCCTGCGAGTACACGGGAACACTGACGCGATCGCCCAACACCCGCAGCTGCTCGACCGCCGCAGGCCGCTGCAGATCGGCGCCGACCAGGAGAGGCCGTCGACCCTGGGCGACGAGGTGTTTGGCGAGCTTGGCCGCAGCGGTCGTCTTCCCCGAACCCTGCAGGCCTGCCATCACGACGACGCTCGGCGGCTTCGACGAGACGGTGAGCTTCCCGGTGGTCCCACCCAGGGTCTCCACCAGCTCCTCGTTGACGATCTTGATCACCTGCTGCGCGGGGCTGAGGCTCTTCGAGACTTCGGATCCGCGTGCGCGCTCCTTGACGCGGGCGATGAAGTGGCGGGCCACGCCCACGTTGACGTCCGCCTCGAGGAGCGCGACTCGCAGCTCGCGTGCGACCTCGTCGATCTCCTTGTCGGTGAGCAGCCCGCGGCTCCGCAGCTTGCGGAAAATGCCCTCGAACCGGTCCGACAGTGCCTCGAACATCAGACAGCAACTTAGAAGCTGAGCGGCGCGCGAGGCAGACGCCGATGGCGGCAGCTCCGGGCGTCGGCGCCGGAGCGCAGCGGAGGCGACGGCGGCGGGCGGGTGGGGCCCGGCGGCGACGACAAGCGGCGGCTGCCTACCCGTTCGCCGCCGGCTATTCCAGCAATGCGTCGACGAAGTTCTCGGGTTCGAAGGGCAGGAGATCGGCGGCCGACTCGCCGACACCGACGAGCTTCACCGGGATACCGAGCTCGGCCTCGATCGCCAGAACGATCCCGCCCTTGGCCGTGCCGTCGAGCTTCGTGAGCACCACGCCGGTCACGTCGACCGAACCGGCGAACTCGCGCGCCTGGGACAGGCCGTTCTGCCCGGTTGTGGCGTCGAGCACGAGCAGGACCTCCTTGAGCGCACCCGGCGTGCGTTCGACGATGCGCCGCAGCTTCTCGAGCTCGTTCATCAGGTTGACCTTCGTGTGCAGTCGGCCGGCGGTGTCGACGAGCACGAGGTCGGCACCACGACCGGTCGCGGCGCTCATCGCGTCGAACACCACAGAGCCCGGGTCGGCCCCCTCCTGCCCGCGCACGAGCTGGGCGCCGACCCGATCTGCCCACAACGCCAGCTGCTCCGACGCGGCCGCCCGGAAGGTGTCTGCTGCGGCCAGCACGACGCGGT
>JBKPCV010000022.1:0-5009 GCA_046727575.1 Actinomycetota bacterium | reverse complement strand
CCTCGTTGACCGCTTGCAGTAGTCCGTGACGATCGGCGTCGCCACCAACCGAGGAGATGAACCGACTGATGAGCGAACCATCTGGTTGTGACGTCTTCGTGATCTTCGGGATCACGGGCGACCTCGCGAAGGTCATGACGTTCCGATCGCTCTACCGCCTTGAAGAGCGCAAACTCCTCGACTGCCCGATCGTCGGGGTCGCGGTCGACGACTGGGACGTCGACGAGCTCATCGATCGGGCTCGCTCCTCGATCGTGGCGACGGGAGAGACGCTCGACGAAGACGTGTTCCGGCGGTTCGCGGCGCGCCTGTCGTATGTGGCAGGCGACTTCGGGGACGCTGCCACCTACACGCGCGTCGGCGATGCGATCAAGGACGCCAGGCAACCTGTGTTCTACCTGGAGATCCCACCGTTCCTGTTCGGGCGGGTCGTGGAAGGGCTCGCCCGGGCGGGCCTCACCAAGAACGCGCGCGTCGTGGTCGAGAAGCCGTTCGGGCACGACCTCGCGTCCGCGAGCGCGCTCGCGGAAGAGCTGCACCAGTACATCGACGAATCACAGTTGTTCCGCATCGACCACTATCTCGGCAAGATGGGTCTCGAAGAGATCCTGTACCTACGTTTCGGCAATACGCTGCTCGAGCCGATCTGGCACCGTAACCGCGTCGCGAGTGTGCAGATCACCATGGCCGAGGACTTCGGCGTGGAGGACCGCGGCCACTTCTACGATCCCGTTGGTGCGCTGCGCGACGTTGTCGTCAACCATCTCATGCAAGTGCTCGCGGCGGCCGCGATGGAAGCACCCGCAGGTGGAGACCCACAAACCCTCAAGGACGCACAGACGGCCGCGCTCCGCGCGGTCGTCGCCGCCGACCCCGCGCACTACGTTCGCGGCCAGTACGACGGGTACCGCTCGATCGACGGCGTCGCCGAGCACTCCACCACCGAGACCTACGCCGCGCTTCGCCTGGACATCGAGAACTGGCGATGGTCGGGCGTGCCGTTCTTCATCCGCACCGGCAAGCGGTTGCCGGTCACCCAGACCGAGCTTCGCCTTGTCTTCGAGCATCCGCCGCGACTCGGGTTTGGTCTACGCGGGCGCGATGCACAACCGAACCAGCTCGTCGTCAAGCTCGACCCCTCGACCGGCATCCAGCTCGAACTCGAGGCGCGCCACGCCGGCGAGGAGGTGGAGACGAAGCCGATCCACCTCGCCATGGAATTCGCGGAACAAGGGGGCGAAGGCGCCACCCCCTACGAGGTGCTGCTCCACGCCGCCATGCTCGGCCGGAGCGTGCGCTTCACACGGCAGGACGGCGTCGAGGAGCAGTGGCGCATCATGCAGCCGCTCATCGATGCCCCGCCACCAGTCCACCCCTATGCCCCCGGCTCCTGGGGACCAGACGCCGCCGAAACACTCGTCAGCGGATACGGACGCTGGTACGGACCCTGGATCGCGCAGTAGCAGCTCGCAAGATGCCCAGGCGGCGCGACGACAACCTCTCGGTGAACGTTGGCCGCCTATTCGACGGGGTTGGCGGGGAGCAACAGCGTGGCGACGAACCCGATGAGGCCGAGTGCAGCGAGCACGATCATCGCGGCCGCATAGGCGTGGTCCGAGAGGCTGGAGACGAGGATGGTGCCCGCGACCGCCGTACCGAGCGAGGAGCCGAGGTTCGACACGCTGCGCGACAGTCCCGAGATCTCGCCCTGTTGCTCCTCGGGGAACGCGGACTGAACGACGTTGACCGACGGGGTCAACATCACGCCGAGGCCCAGGCCGACAAACAGGAGTCCAGGAGCAAAGGCCCACGCACTGGGCGAGCCGCTCACCATGGCGAGCAAGGCTCCGATCCCGACGATGGTGGTGATGAAGCCGGCTGCGATCAGCGTTCGCTGCGGGTACTTCTTGGCCAGTCGCTCTGCCGCGAGTGACGACGTCAAGATGCCAGCTGTGGTCGCCGTGAAGATCACGCCCGTTTGGATCGCGTTGTAGCCGCGCACGACCTGCAGGAACACCGAGACGACGAACGAGGTACCCATGAGCAGCAGCCACTGGATGTTCTGCGTGACGAGGCCGAGGTTGGAGACCCGGTTGCGGAACAGTCCCGTGGACAGCAGCGGCTCCTTGCCGGCGCGCTCTCGGGCGCGGATGTGGACGAAGAACCACGCGAGTACGAGAATCCCCGCGGCGACGAGCCCGGCCATCAGCCAGCCGTTGTTGTCCGCGCTGAGAATTCCCATGACGACGAGGACCAGACCGGCAGCGGACAAGACCGCTCCGATGGTGTCGAACGGCCGGGTCGGATCTGGCGCCACGGGGTCGTCGATTCGGTGGGCGAGAACGACGATCAGTGTGATGATCATCGCTTGGAAGACGAAGGCCGCCCGCCAACTGATGGCCGTGGTGATCACACCTCCGATCAACGGTCCCGCCGCGGCGCCGATGCCTCCCATCGCGCTGATGAGACCAAATGCCCGGGCGCGCGACGTGAAGTCAGTGAAGAACATCGTCGTGAGGATGTAGACGGGGGGGATCAGGAGGGCGGTGCCGACGCCTTCAAAGATCGAATTACCGAGGATCAAGACCCCGAGGCCAGGAGCGATCGCGCTCATCAACGCACCGATCCCGTACACGGTGAGCCCGACTGTGAAGCATCGTTTGCGGCCCCACCGGTCGGTCAGCTTCCCGCCGGGAATCATGAGCGCCGCCATGACCAACAAGAAGAGCGTGATCGCGATCTGCACGCCCTCGACGGTGGTGTCGAGGTCCTTGCTGATGTCGTTGATCATGACGTTCATGTTGGAGCCGGCGAAGCTGCAGATGAACTGCGCGAGCGCAAGAGGGAGGAGCACGCTCCGCAGAGCACCCGACGGCCGGCCGACGCTGACCCCTTCAGACATGGCGCGAGGCCCTCTCGATCGCTCGTGACGGGCGGCACTCTGGACACAGACCGAGGTACAAGCGCATAGATTCATTGCCCGATAGGCAGCGCAACCGCGAGTATGACGTGGCTTCGCCCCACGTTGAGAGCAATCAGTGAGTTTCGGGTGAGAGGTGCCGAGTCACCAAAGGGGGCCGTCGAAAGTGGACAGCGATGTAGCCGTTCCGGCTGGGGTGGCCGAGGCCTCGGCGCCCCCTCCGTTCGCTGCTGAAGCTTCGGATGTCGTCAGGACTCTGGGGACCGATGCGACGTCCGGCTTGAGCAGCGCCGACGCGGCAGGGCGCCGCTCGCAGTACGGGCCGAACGAGATCACCAGTGAGAAGCCGCCGACGGTGTGGGCGGTAGCTCTGGCCCAGCTGCGCGACCCGATGAACATCATGCTCGTGGCCGTAACCGCGGTGAGCTTCGCGATCGGCGAAGTTTCCACGGGCATCATCGTGGCGCTGCTCATCCTGCTGAACGTGGTGTTGGGTTCGCGTCAGGAGTTGAAGGCGCGGGCGAGTGTGACCGCACTGGCGAACCTGCAGGTGCCGCAGGCGAAGGTGCTGCGCGACGGCGCCGTCGCATTGGTGGCGGCGGTTGACGTGGTACCCGGTGACATCGTGCAGGTCGAGGCGGGTGACATCGTGCCGGCCGACGGTCGGGTCATCCATTCGGCGACGCTCGAGACCCAGGAGGCGGCGCTGACCGGCGAGAGCGCGCCGGTCGCCAAGGACGCCGGCGTGCTTCCGAGCGCGGACGTTGCCCTCGGGGATCGGTCGAACATGTTGTTCCAGAACACGTCGGTCACACGGGGCACTGCGTCGATGGCCGTCACCGCGACGGGGATGCAGACGCAGATGGGTCAGATCGCGACGATGCTGACGTCGGTCACGCGGACGCGATCACCCTTGCAGAAGGAGCTCGACTCACTGACCAAGGTCCTCGGGATCATCGCGTGGACCGCGGTCGCCTTCATCTTCGTGGTTGGGCTCGCCCGCGGCTTGGACGCGCAGGAGCTGTTCCTGCTCGGCACCGCGATGGCGATCTCTGCCATCCCGACGGGTCTCCCCGCGTTCGTCTCGGGACTGCTGTCGATGGGCGCGAAGCAGCTCGCGGACGCCAAGGCGATCGTGAAGAACCTGACCGACGTCGAGACGCTGGGCGCGACGAGCGCGATCAATACCGACAAGACCGGCACCCTCACGATGAACCAGATGATGGTGTCGGTCATCTACGCGAACGGTGCCTGGTTCAGCGTCGCGGGTGAGGGATACCGCAAGACCGGCGCCATCAAGGCGGCAGCCGGAGTGCCGATGCCCGACTTCACCAACCTGGCCCTCGGCATGGTCCTGGACAGCGACGCCACGGTGAGTGACGACGGCACTGTCGTGGGCGATCCGACCGAGGCCGCACTTGTCGTGCTGTCGGCCAAGCTCAATGTCGACGCGGAGGAGACGCGGCGGACCTACCCGCGTCTGGCCGAGGTGCCCTTCGACTCCGAGTACAAGTTCATGGCGACCTTCCACCGAGCGACGCTTGCTGGGAAGGAACGGGTGGTTCAGCTCGTGAAGGGGGGTCCCGATGTCGTGCTGGCGCGCTGCGCTCGTTCCGGTGGTCCGCTGAGCGACACGCACGTCGCGATTGCGGAAGCCCGAGCCGACATCGACGCGGCCAACGCGCGCATGGGCGAGCAGGGCCTGCGCGTCCTCGCTTTCGCCGCGCGTTTCGTGGAGGACCACGAGCGCGACGCGATGTCCAGCGATCCAATGTCGCTCACGCAGAATCTCGACTTCGTCGGCATGGTCGGCATCATCGATCCGCTGCGTGTCGAAGCCAAGGGCGCGGTCCACACCGCGCTCGGTGCTGGCATCGACGTGCGCATGATCACGGGTGACCACGCAGTCACCGCCAAGGCGATCGGCGAGGACCTCGGGCTCGGACCGGGCGCGATCAGCGGCAGCGAGTTGCAGGCGCTGTCCGACGACGCGCTCGCCACACGACTCCCCCAGCTTCACGTGTTCGGTCGAGTGTCACCCGAGGACAAGCTCCGCCTCGCCCGCGTCATGCAAGAGCAAGGCCTGATC
>JBKPCV010000021.1:0-9612 GCA_046727575.1 Actinomycetota bacterium | reverse complement strand
TGCCGACGCCGGGGTCCACAACGCCGTCGAGGGCACTGAACATGCTCGCCTTGATCGTTGCCATCGGATGCTCCTGTCATGCAGGGTCGTGTGCTCTGAACCGGACGTTACGACCGAGCAGGCGCGGGAAACTCATCGTCGCGCAGCCCGGCTCGGCTCATAGGTGAGAATCGCACAGACGACCACTGCGCGCCCGCGGACGCGGGCGAGCATCAGTCGGTGGCGTCCTGCCGGTCTGGACGATAGGGCGAGCTCCACATCTGTTCCGCGATGTCGGCCGGCATCCCGGCTCCGGGGCGCACGTACACATGCCGACGATCGTGCACTTTGCCGCAGTTCGAACACGTCAGCTGCTCGGTGATTGCCGTCACAGACGGTGTGCGTGTTGAGCACGGGCGGGCCGTCTGTCGCCGCCCAGCGGTCGCCCCACTGGGCGAGCGCGACGACGACGTCGGCCAGGTCTCGGCCCTTGTCGATGAGGACGTATTCGAACTGCTCGGTGCTGTCGGAGTATCGACGGGCGGTCCATGAGCCCGGCCTCGACGAACCCGTCGATGCGGGTTGCGAGGATGTTGGTCGCGATCCCGAGCCGGCGGAAGTCGTTGAAACGCGTCGACCCGCCGAACAGCGCGTCACGGATGATGAGGCTCGGGCCGACGATTTGGTCAGGGCTTGAGCACGTAGCGACCGCGCACGCCGGCCTTGGCCATCGCTCGATGGGCGTCGGCGACCTCGTCCAGAGGCACGACCGCGTGCACGCGTGCCGGCAGTTGGCCGGATGCGGCGCGGGCGAGCAGGTCAGCCAATCGAGGACCGTCGGCGTGTGTTACCACCGTGACGACGGTGATCCCGCGCTCGGCGGCGGGCTCGGCGCTCGGCTGGACGCCGACGAACGCTCCGCCGTCGCGGACCAGGGCGAGGGCCCGTTCCTGCAGCACCGCACCGTCGGCGACCGCGTCCCAGCCCGGGTCGCCGTGCGTGGTGAAGTCAGCGCCGAGACTCCGGACGAACTCCTCGTCCTCAGCTCTGGCCAGACCGGTCACGTGCCAGCCCCGGTCCGGTGCGAGCGCGGCGACGTAACCTCCGACCGCACCGGCCGCGCCGGTTACCAGCAGCCGGTTGCCGTCGGCGGGGGCGTCGTCGAGCAAGTCGACGATCTGGGCCCCGGCCAGCCCGTTGAGTGGCACCGTCGAAGCCTCGACGAGGTCCAACCCGTCGGGAACGACGGCCAGGTCCGCTGCGGGCACGACGAGCTGCTCGGCGTAGGTGCCGAAGTCGCGGTCGAAACCGGTCACCAGGCCCGCGACCCGGGTACCGACGGGGAGGTCAACGCCGCTGCCGGCCGCGGCGACGGTGCCGGCGAAGTCCCAGCCCAGACCGGTCCGCTCCGGCTGGTTGATCAGCCCCATCGCGTGAAACACGCCACCCACGACCGCGAGGTCTACGGGATTCACCGGGGCGGCGGCGACCAAGATCCGGACCTCGCCGGTGCCGGGCTCGACGGCCGGAACGTCGATGATCTCGATCGAGTCGGGTCCGCGTGGAGTACGGACGATGGCAGTGCGGAAGGTGGAGGTGCACATCGGGTTGCTCCTTGTGCTGTGTCCGACGTTGACCACATCACTATGGAACGGCTACTCTCTATTAGGAAGTAGACACTTGGAAGTGCGTAGGTCACCCCACGGTGAGAAGGAGCGGTCGATGCCAACCATGACGGCAGCCGAGAAGCGGGCGCAGGCGAGGGTCCAGTACGACGCGTTCCTGGCGGGCTGCCCGAGCCGCCAGCTGCTCGAACGGATCTCCGACAAGTGGGTCGCGCTGATCCTGGCCGCGCTCGGCAGCGACGGCCCGCACCATCCCGGGGGCGACTGCGTCGACGCGCCGCGGTCGATGCGGTATTCCGAGCTGTCCCGCCGGCTGGCCGGGGTCAGCCAGAAGATGCTCACCCAGACGCTGCGCTCCCTCGAGCGCGACGGACTGGTCACCCGTACCGTGACTCCGACCGTGCCGGTCACGGTCACCTACGAGCTCACCGACCTCGGCATCTCGCTCCAACACGTGATGCGCGGCATCAAGGACTGGGCCGAGGCACACATGGGTGAGGTGCTCACCAACCGCGAGAAGCACGACGCCCGCGTCGCCGAACATTGACCTTCAGCGCGCCAGGACGCCCGTTCGGCCGAACAGGCCGTTGCGAGGTGGACCCGGATACGCGTGCCGCGACATCACTCACGCGCACGCGTGGAGCGTGCGCGATTGCTGGGCGTCGCCGACCGGCGCGTGCGTGCCGGCTCATCGCCGCCACGAGATACGGACCGTCGAGAGCCGGTCCGAGAAGTGAAGTGACCGGAGGAGATCTCGACCGCAGCCTGCGCCAGCGCCAGCTCCGGCGACCGAACGGTCTCGGAGACGAGTTGCGCGCTGCACTCGTCGTCGATTCAGGGACGTGGGGTGGGATCACTCTCCTGCGCGAGACCGGACGTGCCTTCGCGCCCGCCGAGACGAAGCTCCTCGCTTCCCTATCGGGCGATCTCGCCGAGGGGCTCCGACGTGCCGTACTGACCTCTGTGCTCTCGGCTGACCCGGAGGACGTCGACGCGGGTCTGCTCGTGCTCGCGGCCGACAACTCGGTCGAGTTGAGCAACGCTGTCGCGCAGCATTGGATCGACGAGTTGCGAGTCGGCGACGGCCGCGGAGGGCCTTTGCTGCTCGTGATCCACGCCGTCGCCAGCCGAGCCCGCCTCGCTGCATCTGAGGACGCCCCTGGCGACACCATCGCCCGTGCGCGCGTCTCGACACCCAGTGGCCGCTGGTTGCTCGTGCGCGGGTCGCTGCTCGGTGACGGACCGGATGCTCGAGCCGCGGTCATCCTCGAACCAGTGCCCTCACGCGAGCTCGCACCACTGATCGCTGCGGCCTATGGCCTTACCGACAGGGAACGGCGCGTGACCGAGCACGTCGCTCGAGGGCTCTCGACGAATGAGATCGCCAGGCGCTTGTTTCTCTCGCCCTACACCGTGCAGGACCATCTGAAGTCGATCTTCGAGAAGACTGGCGTCAGCGCCCGCGGGGAGCTCGTTGCACGCCTCTTCTTCGAGTACTACGCGCCGCGCATGGCAACGGGAACGCCGGTCGCTCCCACCGGCTGGTTCGCACCAACGCCGCCGGCCGGCGACGATGATTCGACTTGAGTCTGCAGCGTGACACTGCTCGTCCTTGCAGAATGAACTCCGTATGCCACGACGCGACGCGACGAGTTTCGACCCTGGGCGGAGTTACTTCGATATGGCTCGACGGGCCACAGGAGAGGACGCTGCCGATGTCGAACGGTGAGTTCGAGGAGTGGCGAAACCACGGCGGTCCGATCGAACGAATGGCGCCGTCGCCGTCTGTGACGAGCGGTGGCGCCGTGGACCTTGATGTCTCGTGGCTGGTGCCGGCTGATCTCTACGCCGTGGATGCGTTGGCACGGCTGCAGGTCGCTGTGTCGCGGCGCGGTCGTTGGCTCCTGCTCCACGGCGCGGATGGCGGCCTGGTCGAGCTGTTCAACTTCGTCGGGCTCGGCGACGTCGTGCACCTGTGCGCGTGCTGCCGTGGTGCATGCGATACGCCGGATCAGGGGGATGCGGACGTTGACCGCGGGGCAGAGCCGCCCGCGTAGGAGACGGGATCGACGGGAAGGCCGAACAGTTCGAACAGCTTCGGCTCGATGAAGGAGTGGATGGCACTGATGCGCCCCGCAACGACGTCGAGCACGTGGATGGCGAACGCCTTCGGCGGGCCTCCCGGCGTTTCGGGCCTGTAGACGGCGGCGGCCGGCGACCCGTTCGCGTTGACCGGCGTGAGCAGATGGTCGCTGAGGGCGTCAACGGCGATCAGCCAGCGCCGGATGTCGTCGCGCCCTTGCAGCCAGAGCTCGAACGGCGGCATCTCGACGATGGCGTCGTCGCGCAGTAGACGAACGAGCGCGTCGACGTCGTGTCGATCGAAGGCTTCGATGTAAGTGGCCAGCAGTTCACGATCTGCCTCCGCGGGCTGGCTCGGCGCCGACTCGCGGTCGAGTGCTCCCAGGGCAGCGCGGGCTCGGCGGAGGGCACTGTTGATCGCGTCGGTGCTCGTGTCCAGAAGGACGGCGACCTCTGCGGCACGCCAGCGCAATACGTCGCGCAGGATGAGCACCGCACGCTGCCGGGGCGCGAGGTGTTGCAGGGCTGCGATGAACGCGAGCCGCACAGACTCGCGTTCCACTGCGCGTTCGGCAGGGTCAACGTCTTGCGGCAGGATCAAGCTGTCGGGTGCCGGCTGGATCCAGGTCGCCTCCGGTCGGCGCGTACCGAGCCGAGCTTCGCTGGTGGCGACTGGTGCGACGTCCATCGGTAGCGCGCGTCGCGAGCGACCCTTCAACATGTCGATGCACACGTTGGTGGCGATCCGGTAGAGCCAGGGGCGCAGCCCTGTTCGGTCTTCGAACGTCGGCAGTGCCTGCCAGGCACGCAACATCGTGTCCTGGACCGCGTCCTCGGCTTCATGGACCGTTCCGAGCATCCGGTAGCAGTAGACGGTCAGCTCGCGGCGGTACCGCTCCAATTGCTCGGCCGGGACGCCGTCGGTCGCGCTGAGCGCCCTCACAACCGCACCGTACGCTTTGCGGCGCTCATCGAACTGGTGACAGTCCGGCCGGCGTCAGCAGATACGCCCCCGCCGCGAACTCCGTTGACGCCACCAGGTCGACCGTCGCCTTGCCGACCTCCTCGGAGGCGAGGCCGGGGCCGAGGCGCGCGAGGTACTCCCCGACCTCGAGGCCGTCGCGAGCCGCGTACGCCGCCACTGCCATCGAACCAAGGTCCGTTGCAGTCGTCAGCCTCGGCAGCAGCGAGACGAAGCGGATGCCCAGCCCAGCCCGCTCCGACTCCCCCGCGGCGTACTCAGTGATGAACCGGATCGCAGCCTTGGCCCCGGCGTAACCGCCACTGAGCGGCGAGCCCGCGACCGCAGCGCCACTCGACATCGTGACCACCGTGCTTCCGGGGTCGAGCGGAAGCAACAGCGCTTCGCGGACCCAGTTGAACACGTGCTGTACGTCGACGTCCCAGTTGCGGCTGAACGTCTGCCACGTCTGGTACTGGATTGGGCGCATCAACGGCTGGGCGCCAGCGTTGAGGACGAGCGTGTTTGGTCGGTGCTGCTCGATGAGGCTCCCGGCGACGACTGGGTCGGCGACGTCGGCCACCACCGTGGTGAGCCTGCCGTTCAGCTCGTCGTGCAATGACGAAAGCAACGCAGCGTCGCGCGCCACGGCAACGACCTTGGCACCGTCAGCGTCCAACGCCGACGCGATCGCTCGGCCGAAGCCCCGGCTCGCGCCCGTGACCAGCGCAGTCGAACCGGTGTGATCCGAAGATGTCATCTCCACGCCTCCTCGAGGTGTCGCGGGCGGCTGCCCGTCGTAGATAGAACTGCTCAACAGACGAAAACTCGTCGCGGAACGCGCCTCGGCAACCGACTTCGCGGCCGCGCGACGACTTTCTTCCCGCGTAGCAGTTGCACCCGCTGGAAGGTCGACGCAGGCCTCCCGAACGAACCCACGACAACTCGGACGATCCGAGCGTCGGAGCCCAACGGAGGAGAAATGACAATCACCGACAAAGCAGTACTCGTGACCGGCGCCAACCGTGGCATCGGACAGGCCCTGGTCGAACAAGCCCTGAGGCGAGGCGCACGCCGTGTGTACGCCGGGACGCGCCAGCCGTTGGCCCACGTCGATGAGCGCGTCACTCCGCTGATGCTCGACGTCACCAACCCAGAGCAGATTCAGGGAGCGGTCGAGCTCATCGAGTCGCTCGACATCCTCGTCAACAACGCCGGGGTCGCCTTCTACGACGATCTGGGCGATCGAGCCGTGCTCGAACAGCACCTCGCCGTCAACCTCTTCGGCACCTACGGCGTGACCCAGGCCTTTCTGCCGCTGCTCACCCGTTCCCGCGGAGCGATCGTCAACAACGTCTCGATGATGGCCTTCGCCCCATTGCCGCTGACTCCCGCGTATTCGATCTCGAAAGCAGCCGCATTCAATCTCACCCAATCTCTACGCGCGCTGCTGCGCGGATCGGGCGTGACCGTTCACGCGGCCCTGACCGGACCGGTCGACACCGACATGACGCGAGGTTTCGATGTACCGAAGGCCTCCCCGGAGTCCGTGGCCAGAGCCATCTTCGACGGCGTGGAGAACGGCGAGGAGGACATCTTCCCCGATCCCATGTCAGCGTCCGTCGCCGAGAGCTGGCGCACCGGCGCGGTCAAGGCACTCGAGCGTCAGTTCGCGGCCCTCGTCGACGCGCCACATCTCGCGTCGTGAGCAAAGGCACGCGCCGTGCTCGAACTGTCGCGAGCCTCATCGACGCCGGGCTTGTGGATGAACTCCGGCTCTCCATTCATCCGTTGATTGCCAGCGTGGGGAAGGCGCTCTTTGCGACGACGGAGCGTCGTCGCGGGCTCGAGCTCCGGAAGGTTCAGCAGCTTGACAACGGGTGTGTGAACTTGATCTACGGAATGGACAGGAAGAAGCGGTAAGGCGACCTCGAGCTCCTGTTTCTCACTCGCCAAGCACGACCGTACCGTACGACGGCGGTGCGCGTTCGAGAAGCGACGAACGGAAACGATCGCACCGCGCGATGAGTATCCCGACGGTTCGACGTCCAAGTGATGAGTGGTCGTGGTCGAGCAGGCGCCGGCCTGGGTGACGGCCACGCCAACGCCCTCATCGTCCACACGTTGAGGAAGCCGACCATCAGGACGGTGAGCATGGAAGCACACGACGAATCGAAAGCCTGGAGTGAAGGATCCGACACTGTCACCGCGACCGGACCGGTGATCACGGTCACTGAGCATGGGCCGTATCAGGTGGTCGGTGCGGTGGAAATCTACGGCGCCGAGGGCACGCTGTTGCGGCGCTCGGGCACGTGGTGTCTGTGTCGCTGTGGCGGTTCGCGCAACAAGCCGTTCTGCGACGCGACCCACGCCGTCAAAGGGTTCGACGGAACCGAATCGGCCGACCACGACGCGATTGCCAATCGCCGCGACCGCTACGTCGCTGAGGGGATCACCGTCTTCGACGACCGCACCCGTTGCGCCCACTTCGGCCAGTGCACCAACCGGCTCCCCGCCGTCTTCCGGGCCGACGCCGAACCGTTCGTCGACCCTCACGGCGCCGACGCGGATGCGATCGCCGATGTCGTCGCCGGCTGTCCTTCCGGTGCCTTGGCCTACGCCCGTGGCACCGACGGCGATCCGGTGGAAACGGGCGCCGCCGAGCCGTCGATCACACCGATCGTCGACGGCCCGTACCGGGTACGCGGCCCCGTCCAAGTCGTCGGTGCCGACGGCCGCGCCTACGAACGCCGGGAGCGTCAAACCCTGTGCCGCTGCGGACAGTCGAACAACAAGCCGTTCTGTGACGGCTCTCACTGGTACGCCGGGTTCCGCGACCCGGTTCCGCCGGAACTCGCCACCCATCCGCCGTCGCTGTATGACTGGGCTGGCGGGCTCGCCGCCCTCGAACGGCTCACCGCCCACTTCTACGACGCCATCGTGTCCGAGCCCGACCCGATCCTCGAGCCCGTGTTCCGGGGCATGGATCCGGACCATCCCCGCCACGTCGCCGCCTGGTTGGCCGAGACCTTCGGCGGGCCCACCACGTACACCGAGGAGCTCGGCGGCTACGAGCACATGCTCGCCAAACACCGGAACCTCGCCCTCACCGAGACCCAACGGCGACGCTGGGTGTCCCGCATGCTCGACGCCGCCGACGATGTCGGACTACCCGCCGACCCCGGGTTCCGCTCCACCTTCGTGGCCTACCTCGAATGGGGAACCCGCCTCGCCGTCACCAATAGTCAGCCCGAAGCCACCGTCATGGAGCACGCGCCGGTCCCCCACTGGGGCTGGGGCCAGACGCCGCCGTACCAACCCCAGCCGTGGGATCACGCCGACGCCGCCGAGCAAGGACGGCGTCGGTACGCGCAGCAACAGCACCGCCGCCAACCCACACCCAAGGTCGACAGGAGTGAGCAGTGATCAGGTGACCGTGGTCGCGAAGAACTCGGCGATCGCGTCAGCGGCCGGGTCGATGAGGCGGAGGTCGTCGTAGAAGTCGATCTGACCCTGCGACTCCAACCACGACTCCGATTTGGGTGTGCGCACTGACGCGTAGAACTTGCGGGCGAGCGGTGGGGCGAGCGCCTGCTCCGCATGGACCAGGAGGAACGGCACCCGGATCCGGGCTGCGGCTTCCTGGGCGTCGAACGGTGTCGTGTACGCCAGTGACTGGACCGCGTAGCCGTTCGTGTAGTTCTCCACCGCCCCGCGAGGCGTGCCGTAGAACTCGTAGGCCTCGCGCAGCGGCATAGCCACGTCGCCACCGTCCGGGGCCACCGCGGGGATGGTCTCCGCAACGCCCGACGCTCGCCACCGTCTCTCAGCGGCGAGGCCCCGACTGATCGCCGTCTCGTACTCCTCAGGCGAGGATCTGGCGAAGGCGGCGGCGTCGCAGTAGTAGCCAGCGACTCCGGCAAAGGCCGCGAAGCGTTCGTCGTCGGCGACTGCCCGCGCCATGTACCCGGCGCCCGCGCAGATGCCAACGGCCACGACGGGTAACTCGCGGGTGCGCTCGTCGGTCTCGAACGCGGTCACCGCGGCACTGACGTCGCGAGCCTTGCCCTCGGGGTTCTCGAACTGGCGCGGCTCGCCTTCGCTCTGGCCGAACGTCCGATGATCGAAGGCGAGGGCGGCGAAGCCCCGTTCCGCCAGCGCGCGTGCGTAGCGCCCGGTGGCTTGTTCCTTGACCGAGGTCAGGGGTCCAGTCGTCACCACGGCCGCCACCGGTTCGTCCACCGGGAGGTACAGCACGCCGATGAGCCGGTCTCCGCCGTTCGTCAAGAACGTCAGAGCTTCGCTTCTCGTCCCCCGCATGTTCAGTCGTCGACTGGCGCGCAGACTTCGAGTTCCATCCCGTCGATGTCGCGGAAGAACAATGACCACGTGTCGCCGAGCCGTTGGATCTCACCGATCTCGGCGCCTGCGTCGACGAGTCTTTCCTTGACCTCTTCGAGCAGCGGACGCGATGCCACCGCGATGGCGAAGTGATCGATGGCACCACGCCTGCCTTGCTTCCGCTGTTCGCCGACGATGTCGCCGGCCGACACCTCGATGACGTTGAGCGCGGCCCCTCCCCCCAGGTCGAGAATGAACATGCGCGGATGCTCAGGCGTGGCGTCCATGCGGAACGTGACCTCTGCCCCGAATGCGCGCTTGTAGAAGTCGGCGTGCCGCTCGAGGTCGGTCGTGAGCGTTGCGACGTGATTGAAGCCTGCAGTGATCGGCACAGGATCCTCCTGGTTCTCCTGCCCGGCACACTACGGGTTCAAGTGCACTTGAGGTCAAGACCAACGGCGTGACCGCCTCGAATCAGATCTCGGTCGCCTTCGAGCATCACGCGAGCTCGGCTTGCAGGGTCTCCGTCACGAAGCGATGCGCGCCGAGCGAGTTCGCCTTCTCGGAGCGCCGGGACGACCCACCAAGGCCGTGTTCTTCTTCGACGGCGGTGGCGTCTGCTAC